>JBQCEN010000315.1:0-21420 GCA_051960215.1 Pararhizobium sp. | reverse complement strand
CAGGACCTGCCGCCCGACCTCATCGCCGACATCTACGATTTCTGCGACCCGCATCTGAAGGTACTCGACGACATCAACGACCTCGTCATCGAGAACCGTATCTTCAAGCAGCGCAACGTCGACATCGGCGTCGTGAGTCTCGAGGAGGCTATCGCCCGGGGCTTTACGGGCCCCATGCTGCGCGGCTCGGGCGCCGCCTGGGACCTCAGGCGCGCGCAGCCCTACGAGTGCTATTCGGAGCTGGAGTTCGACATCCCCGTCGGCAAGCACGGCGACAACTACGACCGGCAGGTGATCCGCATGGAGGAGATGCGCCCGTCGGTGCGCATCATGAAGCAGTGCTGCGACAAGCTCGCCTCGGCGGAAGGGCAGGGCCCGCATATCACGGACAACAACAAGGTGACCCCGCCCAAGCGCGCAGAGATGAAGCGCTCGATGGAGGCGCTCATCCACCACTTCAAGCTCTACACCGAGGGCTATCACGTGCCGGAGGGCGAGGTTTATGCGGCCGTCGAGGCGCCGAAGGGCGAGTTCGGCGTCTACCTGGTCTCCGACGGCACCAACAAGCCCTATCGCTGCAAGATCAAGGCGCCAGGCTACGCGCACCTCCAGGCGATGGACTACATCTGCCGCGGGCACCAGCTGGCCGACGTCTCGGCGATCCTCGGGTCGCTCGACATCGTGTTCGGCGAGGTCGATCGGTGAGGGCGGCCGTGGCGTGGCGGGAGGCGTTCCCGGCGTCGCTCCGTCCGTGGAATTTCAAGTAAAGGACGAACGAAGACATGTCAGTCCGTCGACTAGCCGAAGGTGACGTCCAGCCGGCCGGATTCCGCTTCACGCCGGAAAACGCCGACTGGGCTGCCGCGACGATCCGCAAGTACCCCGAGGGCCGGCAGCAGTCGGCGGTGATCCCTCTTCTGATGCGCGCGCAGGAGCAGGACGGCTGGGTCACGAGGGCGGCGATCGAAAGCGTCGCTGACATGCTCGGCATGCCGTATATCCGGGCGCTGGAAGTCGCCACCTTCTATACGCAGTTCCAGCTGAAGCCGATCGGCACGCGCGCGCATGTGCAGGTCTGCGGCACGACGCCCTGCATGCTGCGCGGCGCCGAGGCGCTGATGGAGGTGTGCCGGCGCAAGATCAACACGGAGCAGTTCGACACGAACGAGACCGGCACGCTCAGCTGGGAAGAGGTCGAGTGCCAGGGCGCCTGCGTCAATGCGCCGATGGTGATGATCTTCAAGGACACCTACGAGGATCTGACGCCGGAGCGGCTGGAAGAGATCATCGACGCCTTCGAGGCGGGCAAGGGCGCCGAGGTGCCGGTCGGCACGCAGATCGATCGGGTCTCTTCGGCGCCGGCAGGCGGCCTCACGACGCTTCTCCGCGAAGAAACGGGCGCGGCCAGGGGCAGCCGAGGTGGCGGCGCGTCGCGTGAGAGCGGCGAGAACGTTCCCCCCTCCAAGGCCGCCCGGCCCGTGACGAGTGCTGCGGAGACCGACGCGTCGCTCAATTCCCCGTCTCCCCGGAAGACATCCGGCGCCGCCGAGGAGAATCATACCAACGGCGAGGAAGCGGAGAAGGCGGCGGCTGCTTCCGGCCGCGGCGATTCCGTTTCCGGCAGCGCGACCGGCAGCGCATCGACGGCCGAAGATATCGGCAGGACGCCCTCCAAGGCATCCGACGCGGTCGCCGGCGAGGCGAAGCGCGAGCAGCCGGACCAAGAGCGGCCGGCGGCGATCGAGAGGCCGGCGAAGCCGGACGACCTGAAGATGATCGGCGGCATCGGCCCGCGCATCGAGGAGAAGCTGAACGGCCTCGGCTTCTGGACGTGGGGCCAGCTCGGCAACTGGTCGAAGACGGACTGCGACTGGGTCGACGCGCAGTTGAACCTGCGCGGCCGGATCGCACGCGAAGACTGGGTGAACCAGGCGAAGGTGCTCGCGCGCGGCGGCGAGGCGGAGTACGTCAAGGTCTTCGGCCGGTCGCCGCGGTGAAGCGAAGCAAAAGGAACAAGTGAGCCATGCTTGCTGACAAGGATCGCATCTTCACCAACATCTACGGCATCCACGACCGGTCGCTCGCCGGCGCGATGAAGCGCGGCCACTGGGACGGCACCAAGGGGCTGATCGAGAAGGGCCGCGACTGGATCATCGCGGAGATGAAGGCATCGGGCCTGCGCGGCCGTGGCGGCGCCGGCTTCCCGACGGGCCTGAAATGGTCCTTCATGCCCAAGGAAGTGAAGGAGCGTCCGCACTATCTGGTGGTCAATGCCGACGAATCCGAGCCCGGCACCTGCAAGGACCGGGACATCATGCGCCACGATCCGCACACGCTGATCGAGGGCTGCGTCATAGCCGGCTTCGCCATGGGCGCGCACACCGCCTACATCTATATCCGCGGCGAATACATTCGCGAGCGCGAGGCGCTGCAGCGGGCAATCGACGAGTGCTACGACGCCGGGCTCCTCGGCGCCAACAACAAGTGCGGCTGGGATTTCGACGTCTTCCTGCACCATGGCGCAGGCGCCTATATCTGCGGCGAGGAGACGGCACTTCTCGAAAGCCTCGAGGGCAAGAAGGGGCAGCCGCGCCTGAAGCCGCCATTCCCCGCGAATGTCGGCCTCTACGGCTGCCCGACGACCGTCAACAACGTCGAATCGATTGCCGTCGCGCCGACGATCCTGAGGCGCGGCGCCTCCTGGTTCGCCGGCATCGGCCGCGAGAACAACACGGGCACGAAGCTCTTCTGCGTCTCCGGCCATGTCGAGCGGCCGTGCACGGTCGAGGAGGCGATGTCGATCCCGTTCCGCGAGCTGATCGAGCGCCACTGCGGCGGCATCCGCGGCGGCTGGGACAACCTCCTCGCCGTCATCCCGGGCGGCTCTTCGGTGCCGCTGGTGCCGGCCGAGCAGATCATCGACACCACGATGGACTTCGACGCGCTGCGTGAACTGAAGTCCGGCCTCGGCACGGCCGCGGTCATCGTCATGGACAAGTCGACCGATATCGTGAAGGCGATCGCCCGCCTTGCCTATTTCTACAAGCACGAGAGCTGCGGCCAGTGCACGCCCTGCCGCGAGGGCACGGGCTGGATGTGGCGCGTGATGGAGCGCATGGTCGTCGGCCGGGCGCAGAAGCGCGAGATCGACATGCTGTTCGACGTCACGAAGCAGATCGAGGGGCACACGATCTGTGCGCTCGGCGATGCGGCGGCCTGGCCGATCCAGGGGCTGATCCGGCATTTCCGCCCCGAGATCGAGCGGCGGATCGACGAATTCACCCGGAACGCCGATACGACGCGGCGCCCGATTCTCGAGGCAGCGGAATAGGGGCAGGGCCGCAACGACGGCCGAACTTGAGGAAACGTCACGAGGGAAACGACAAGCGTGCGACAAAAGGAGCCACCGATGTCGATGTTTTCATTTCCCGATGCCATGACACCAGACAAGCTGATGAAGTCGATGCCTGACGCCACGCGCTGGATGACGGAGCCCTCGGCGCTGCCGATGCCGGCGCTGATGCTTCATCCGATCGCCGCGTCGGCGGCCGTGACGGCCGTCGGGCTCGGAATGGCGAGCCACATGTCCGGCCTGTTCTTGGGGGCTCTGGAAGGTACCCTCGGCATGTCGCGGCGCCTCGGGTTGCCGATTGCCGACGGCGTGGCGGAGATGGCGTTCGGATCGGCGGTGTCCGGCGCATCCGGAGCCGATGTCGCCCAGGGTCGGCCTGCCGCAGGTCCGGGACGGCCGGCGGCGGAGGCTTTGAAGACCTCGTCGGGAAAGACATCGACGGTTGCATCCGGCGCTGTCGCGGAACTGAAGAGCGCGGCGGAGACCGCCGCCGACGCAGTGACCGAATCGACGGACGCGTCGGTCGCTGCTGCAGGCAAGGCCGCTGCCGGCGAGCTGCAGCCGGAAACATTCCGGCGGCCGCGCGAGATGGCGAAGCCGGCGAAGCCGGACGACCTGAAGCTCATCTCGGGCATCGGGCCGAAGCTGGAGCAGGTCTTGAACGGCCTCGGCATCTGGACCTTCGCGCAGATCGAGGCTCTCGACGCGGCGGAAGCGGCCTGGCTGGACGACTACCTGCAGTTCAGGGGGCGGATCGAGCGGGACGGCTGGCAGCGCCAGGCCGCTTCGTTCGTGAAGGGGACCAGCTGACGGGAAGGGCCGTTCAGGCGGCGATATCATCGGGGGCGGGCCGTCCGGTTCGCCCTCACGTTCATGAGGGACGACGTGTATCCGCGTGGAGCGGTTTTCCGTCATGAAGATGGCGCAATTCGTGACGTGGTGGGTGGACGAAGGCCACCGCCCGGCACTAAACGAAGCCCAGGCCCGCCTGGACCTTTACAACGCGCGCGGCAACAGCGACGACGCCTCGGCTGGTCGCGCCTGCCGCATGTGAAGCTCTGGCAGCGAGCCCGCTGCGCGAGCTCTCGAGGAAAGTGAAGAATGGCTAAGATCAAGGTCGACGGAAAAGAGATCGAGGTTCCGGATCACTACACGCTCCTGCAGGCTTGCGAGGAGGCGGGCGCCGAAGTTCCGCGGTTCTGTTTCCACGAGCGTCTGTCGATCGCGGGCAACTGCCGCATGTGCCTGATCGAGGTCAAGGGCGGGCCGCCGAAGCCGGCTGCCTCCTGCGCCATGAACGTGCGCGACCTGCGTCCCGGACCGAATGGCGAGGCGCCGGAGGTCTTCACCAACACGCCGATGGTCAAGAAGGCGCGTGAAGGCGTGATGGAGTTCCTGCTCATCAACCATCCGCTCGACTGCCCGATATGCGACCAGGGCGGCGAATGCGACCTGCAGGACCAGGCCATGGCCTTCGGCATGGACTCCTCGCGCTACAAGGAGAACAAGCGCGCCGTCGAGGACAAGTACATCGGCCCGCTGGTCAAGACGATCATGAACCGCTGCATCCACTGCACGCGGTGCGTCCGTTTCACGACCGAGGTCGCCGGCATCTCCGAGCTCGGCCTGATCGGCCGCGGCGAGGACGCCGAGATCACGACCTATCTCGAGCACGCCATGACGTCCGAGCTGCAGGGCAACGTCATCGACCTCTGCCCTGTCGGCGCGCTGACGTCGAAGCCTTACGCCTTCCAGGCGCGGCCGTGGGAGCTCAGCAAGACCGAATCGATCGACGTCATGGATGCCTGCGGCTCGGCGATCCGCGTCGATACGCGCGGCCGCGAGGTCATGCGCATCATGCCGCGCGTCAACGAGCAGATCAACGAGGAGTGGATCTCCGACAAGACGCGATTCATCTGGGACGGCCTCAGGACCCAGCGGCTCGACAGGCCCTATGTGAAGGTCGACGGGCGGCTGAAGCCGGCCAGCTGGAGCGAGGCCTTCGCGGCTGTCGCCACGGCGGTCAAGGCGGCGCGTCCCGAGCGCATCGGCGCGATCGCCGGCGATCTCGCCGCGGTCGAGGAGATGTATGCGCTCAAGGAACTGATGGCGGCGCTCGGCTCGAACAACGTCGATTGCCGGCAGGACGGCGCGCAGCTCGACCCGGCCTTCGGCCGCGCCTCCTATCTCTTCAATCCGACGATCGAGGGCATCGAGGACGCGGACGCGCTGCTCATCATCGGGGCCAACCCGCGCTTCGAGGCGTCGGTCCTCAATGCGCGCATCCGCAAGCGCTGGCGCATGGTGGAGAAGTTCCCGATCGGCGTGATCGGCGAGAACGTCGACATGCGCTACGACTACAGCTACCTCGGCGCCGGCACCGATACGCTCGCCGACCTCGTCGGCGGCAAGCATGACTTCCTCGACGTGCTGAAGAAGGCCGAACGGCCGATGATCATCGTCGGCCCCGGCGCGCTTGCACGGGCCGACGGCGCCTCTGTCCTCGCGCATGCAGCGAAGCTGGCGGATGCAGTCGGTGCGCTCGCCGAAGGGTGGAACGGCTTCGGCGTCCTCCATACGGCGGCCGCCCGCGTCGGCGGCCTCGACATCGGCTTCGTGCCGGGCGAGGGCGGTCTGACGGCTTCCGGGATGCTGACCGGTACGGACGTCCTCTTCCTCCTCGGCGCGGACGAGATGGACCTCTCGCAGCGGACGTCGGGCTTCACGGTCTATATCGGCACCCATGGCGACGTCGGCGCACATCATGCCGACGTCATCCTGCCGGCGGCTGCCTATACCGAGAAGTCGGCGACCTACGTGAACCTTGAAGGCCGGGTGCAGATGACGAACCGGGCGGGATTCGCTCCGGGCCAGGCGCGTGAGGACTGGGCGGTCATCCGGGCGCTCTCCGACGTTCTCGGGCATCGCCTGCCGTTCGATTCGCTGAATGCGCTCAGAGCGAAACTCTACCTTGCGCACCCGCATCTGGCGCAGGTCGACGAGATCGCGGAGATCGATTTCGCGCGCATTCGCGAAGGCTTTGCTGCACTCGCTAAAAAAGCCGGCGCTCTCGACAATTCGGTGTTTGCGTCTCCGGTCAAAGACTTTTATTTGACCAATCCGATAGCCCGGGCATCCGCCGTCATGGCGGAATGCTCGGCGCTCGCGCGCGGCGACGTCAGGCAGGCGGCAGAGTAAGGGCGAAGGACGCAACGACCATGGACGACTTCTTTTCGACATATGTCGTGCCGGCGCTGATCATGATCGGCGAGTCGCTTCTGCTGCTCGTCTGCCTGCTGCTCTTCATCGCCTACATCCTCTACGCCGACCGCAAGATCTGGGCGGCGGTCCAGCTCCGCCGCGGCCCGAACGTGGTCGGTCCATGGGGGGTCCTGCCGTCCTTCGCCGACCTGACGAAGCTCGCGCTCAAGGAGCCGATCATTCCTTCGGGCGCGAACAAGGGCGTCTTCCTTCTTGCGCCGCTCGTCTCGGTGACGCTGGCGCTCGCGACCTGGGCCGTGGTGCCGCTCAACGCGAACTGGGCCGTGGCGAACATCAACGTCGGCATCCTCTACATCTTCGCCATATCCTCTCTCGAGGTTTACGGCGTCATCATGGCCGGTTGGGCGTCGAACTCGAAGTATCCCTTCCTCGGCGCGCTGCGCTCGGCCGCGCAGATGGTCTCCTACGAGGTCTCGATCGGCTTCGTCATCATCACGGTTCTCCTGACGGTCGGTTCGCTCAACCTGTCGGACATCGTGATGTCGCAGACGACGGGGCTCGGCACGAAGCTCGGCCTGCCAAGCTCGTTCCTCGACTGGAACTGGCTGGCGCTGTTCCCGATGTTCATCATCTTCTTCATCTCGTCGCTGGCGGAGACGAACCGGCCGCCCTTCGATCTGCCGGAGGCGGAATCGGAGCTCGTGGCCGGCTACATGGTCGAATACTCGTCGATGCCGTTCATGATGTTCATGCTCGGCGAGTACTGCGCGATCGTGCTGCTTTGCGCGCTGACGACGATCCTCTTCCTCGGCGGATGGCTGCCGCCCGTCGACGTCTTCTTCCTCAACTGGGTGCCGGGCATCATCTGGTTCGTGCTCAAGGTCTGCCTGGTGTTCTTCATGTTCGCCATGGTGAAGGCCTTCGTGCCGCGCTACCGCTACGACCAGCTCATGCGGCTCGGCTGGAAGGTGTTCCTGCCGATCTCTCTGGCGATGGTCGTCATCGTCGCCTTCGTCCTGAAGCTGACGGGATGGGCATGATGGCGTCGCTGCTGCCCGATCCTTCGACTGTCCTGACGGCGAGCCGCCCGGCGCGGCTGCCGGCCGCCGGCCGCAAGACGGCCGGCGCAAGTGGAGAATGATGATGGCTGGTCTTTCCCAAGCCGCCAATGCCCTGTTCCTGAAGGAGTTCGTCGGCGCGCTGTCGCTGTCGCTGAAGTACTTCTTCCGGCCGAAGGCGACGGTGAACTATCCTTTCGAGAAGGGGCCGGTGAGCCCGCGCTTCCGGGGGGAGCATGCGCTGCGCCGCTATCCGAACGGCGAGGAGCGCTGCATCGCCTGTAAGCTGTGCGAGGCGATCTGCCCGGCGCAGGCGATCACGATCGAAGCCGGCCCGCGCCGCAACGACGGTACCCGGCGCACGGTGCGCTACGACATCGACATGGTGAAGTGCATCTATTGCGGCTTCTGCCAGGAGGCTTGCCCGGTCGACGCGATCGTCGAGGGCCCGAACTTCGAATTCTCCACCGAGACGCGCGAAGAGCTCTACTACGACAAGGACAAGCTCCTGGCGAACGGCGACCGGTGGGAGCGCGAGATCGCGCAGAACATCGCAATGGACGCCCCCTACCGATAGGAGGCGCCGGCAAAGGGACGCGGCAGAGGTCCGGATCGCGGGCGATGCGGCGTTCATGACGAACGGGAGCGCGCCGGGCCGAGGCCTGCACGCGCGACTTGGACGGGAGAGCGGCGCAAGGCTGCTCGCAATTCCCGGGAAGACGAAAAGGCACCACTCATGGGTCTGCAGGCTCTATTCTTCTACATCTTCGCGTTCATCGCCGTCGCGTCCGCCTTCATGGTGATCGCGGCGCGAAACCCGGTGCATTCGGTCCTCTTCCTGATCCTGACCTTCTTCAACGCGGCCGGGCTCTTCCTGCTGACGGGCGCCGAGTTCCTGGCGATGATCCTCCTCGTCGTCTATGTCGGCGCGGTCGCGGTGCTGTTCCTGTTCGTCGTCATGATGCTCGACATCGATTTCACGCAGCTGCGTTCAGGCCTGCTCGAATACGCACCGATCGGCGCGCTGATCGGCATCGTCCTGCTCGCCGAGCTGATCGTCGTGCTCGGTGGCAGCATCCTGTCGCCCGAGGTCGTCGCCAATGTCGGCCGCGCCATCCCGCCGGTCACCGTCAGGACCAACACGGCCGCGCTCGGCGACGTGCTCTATACGGACTACGTCTATTTCTTCCAGATCGCGGGCATGGTGCTCCTCGTCGCGATGATCGGCGCGATCGTGCTGACCCTGCAGCATCGCCGAGACGTCAAGCGCCAGAATATCGCCCAGCAGGTGGCGCGCTCCCCGAAGACCGCCGTCGAGGTGGTGAGCGTCAAGCCGGGGCAGGGCCTCTAGGGGCGCGCAAGAGGATCACATCATGCATATCGGACTTTCCCACTACCTGACGGTCAGCGCCATCCTCTTCACGCTCGGCATCTTCGGCATCTTCCTGAACCGCAAGAACATCATCGTCATCCTGATGTCGGTCGAGCTGATCCTGCTCGCCGTCAACCTGAACATGGTGGCGTTCTCGGCCTACCTCAACGACATCGTCGGGCAGGTGTTCGCCCTGTTCATCCTGACTGTTGCGGCCGCCGAAGCCGCCATCGGGCTTGCGATCCTCGTCGTCTTCTACCGCAACCGCGGCTCCATCGCCGTCGAAGACGTCAACACGATGAAGGGCTGACCGGTCATGTATCTCGCTATCGTTTTCCTGCCCTTGATCGGCTCCATCGTCGCCGGCCTCTTCGGCCGCGCGATCGGCGCGAAGGCGTCCGAGTACATCACCTGCGCTCTGATGATCGTCGCCGCGGTGCTGTCCTGGATCGCCTTCTTCGCCGTCGCGCTCGGCGACACGCACATGTTCCACGTGCCGGTGATGACCTGGATCACCTCCGGCAGCCTTTCGGTGAACTGGGATCTGAGGATTGACACCCTGACGGCGGTCATGCTCGTCGTCGTCAACACGGTGTCGACGCTCGTGCATGTCTACTCGATCGGCTACATGCACCACGACCCGCATCGGCCGCGCTTCTTCTCGTACCTGTCGCTGTTCACCTTCGCCATGCTGATGCTGGTGACGTCGAACAACCTCCTGCAGATGTTCTTCGGCTGGGAAGGCGTCGGCCTGGCGTCGTACCTTCTGATCGGATTCTGGTACAAGCGCCCGGCCGCCAACGCCGCCGCGATGAAGGCCTTCATCGTCAACCGCGTCGGCGACTTCGGCTTCGCGCTCGGTATCTTCGGCGTCTTCGTCCTCTTCGGCTCGATCAACTTCGACGTCATCTTCGCCAACGCGCAGGATTTCATCCCGAAGGCGGGCGCGGCCGGCGGCCCGGCGGTGATCGATCTCTTCGGCATGCATCTCGGCAAGGAGGGCGCGCTGACGGCGGTCTGCCTGCTGCTCTTCATGGGCGCGATGGGCAAGTCGGCGCAGTTCCTGCTCCACACCTGGCTGCCGGATGCCATGGAGGGCCCGACGCCGGTTTCCGCGCTCATCCATGCCGCGACCATGGTGACGGCGGGCGTCTTCCTCGTGGCGCGCATGTCGCCGCTCTTCGAGCTGGCGCCGACCGCCACCGAGTTCGTCGCGGTCATCGGCGCGATCACCGCCTTCTTCGCCGCGACGGTCGGCCTCGTGCAGAACGACATCAAGCGCGTCATCGCCTATTCGACCTGCTCGCAGCTCGGCTACATGTTCGTCGCGATGGGCACGGGCGCCTATGGTGCCGGCATCTTCCACCTCTTCACCCACGCCTTCTTCAAGGCGCTGCTCTTCCTCTGCGCCGGCTCGGTCATCCATGCCGTCTCGGACGAGCAGGACATGCGCAAGATGGGTGGCCTGCGCAAGCACATCCCGCTGACCTACTGGACGATGGTGATCGGCACGCTGTCGCTGTCGGGCTTCGGCATTCCGTTCACGCTGATCGGCACGTCCGGCTTCATCTCGAAGGACGCGATCATCGAGGCTGCCTTCATGACGTCGAGCCCGGTCGCGGGCTTCGCCTTCACGCTGCTCGTGATCGCCGCGATCTTCACCAGCTTCTATTCCTGGCGGCTGATCTTCATGACGTTCCACGGCGAGCCGCGGGCATCGAAGGAGGTCATGCACCACGTGCACGAGTCGCCGCAGGTGATGCTGATCCCGCTCTACATCCTGTCGCTCGGCGCGCTGTTCGCGGGCATGATCTTCCACTCGTCCTTCTTCGGCGAGGGCTATCAGGAGTTCTGGAAGGGCGCGCTGTTCACGCTGCAGTCGAACAAGATCGTCTCGACCTACGAGGACCTGCCGGCCTGGGCGAGCATCATGCCGTTCGCCGCGATGGTCATCGGCTTCGTTGTCGCCTGGTATTTCTACATCCGCTCGCCGGAGACGCCGCGGCGGCTCGCGGAGGAGCACCGGGGCCTCTACCTCTTCCTGCTCAACAAGTGGTACTTCGACGAGCTCTACGACTTCCTGTTCGTGCGGCCGGCGAAGCGGCTGGGGACTTTCCTCTGGAAGGAAGGCGACGGGGCGGTCATCGACCGGCTCGGACCGGACGGCGTCGCTGCGCGGGTGCAGGATATCACCGGCCGCGTCGTGCGCCTGCAGTCCGGCTATCTCTATCACTACGCGTTCGCCATGCTGATCGGCGTCGCCGCACTCGTCACCTGGATGATGCTCGGGGGTTCCTACTGATGACCGATTGGCCGATACTCTCGACGGTCACGTTCCTGCCGCTCGTCGGAGCGCTGCTCATCCTCTTCATCCGGGATGACAACGAAGCGGGCTGCCGCAACATCCGCAGCATCGCGCTGATCACCACGACCTTCACCTTCCTCGTCTCGCTGCTGATCTGGATCGGCTTCGACCCGCAGCAGGCCGGCTTCCAGATGGTGGAGAAGAGCGACTGGCTCGACACCGGCATCTCCTACCACATGGGCGTCGACGGCATCTCGATGCTGTTCGTGATCCTGACCACGTTCCTGATGCCGCTCTGCATCCTTGCGAGCGGCTCGGTGAAGCGCCGGCTGCGCGACTACATGGTCGCCTTCCTGATCCTCGAGACCATGATGCTCGGCGTCTTCTGCGCGCTCGACATCGTGCTCTTCTACGTCTTCTTCGAGGCTGGCCTGATCCCGATGTTCATCATCATCGGCGTCTGGGGCGGGCAGCGCCGCGTCTATGCGAGCTTCAAGTTCTTCCTCTACACCTTCCTCGGCTCGGTGCTGATGCTGCTCGCCATCATGGCGATGTACTGGCAGGCCGGCACGACCGATATCCCGACGCTCCTGACGCATCAGTTCCCGCCGGAGATGCAGACCTGGCTTTGGCTTGCCTTCTTCGCGTCCTTCGCGGTCAAGATGCCGATGTGGCCGGTCCATACCTGGCTGCCGGACGCGCACGTCGAGGCGCCGACGGCGGGATCGGTGATCCTGGCCGGCATCCTTTTGAAGCTTGGCGGTTACGGCTTCCTGCGCTTCTCGCTGCCGATGTTCCCGATCGCCTCCTACCACCTGGCGCCGTTCGTCTTCACGCTCTCGGTGATGGCGATCATGTACACCTCGCTCGTCGCCCTGATGCAGCAGGACATGAAGAAGCTGATCGCCTATTCGTCGGTCGCCCACATGGGTTACGTGACGATGGGCATCTTCGCGGCGAATGCGCAGGGCGTGCAGGGCGCGATCTTCCAGATGCTCTCGCACGGGCTCGTCTCGGGTGCGCTCTTCCTCTGCGTCGGCGTCGTCTACGACCGGATGCACACCCGCGAGATCGCGGCCTATGGCGGCCTCGTGAACAACATGCCGAAATACGCGCTGGCCTTCCTCGTTTTCACGATGGCGAATGTCGGCCTTCCCGGCACGTCGGGCTTCATCGGCGAGTTCCTGACGCTGATCGGCGTCTTCCAGGTCAATACCTGGGTGGCGCTCTTCGCCACGACCGGCGTCATCCTGTCAGCGGCCTATGCGCTCTGGCTCTACCGCCGGATCATCTTCGGCGCGCTCGACAAGGAGAGCCTCAAGGCGATGCTCGACCTGTCGCCGCGGGAGAAGCTGACGCTCTATCCGCTGATCGCGCTGACGATCTTCTTCGGCGTCTATCCCGCGCCGATCTTCGACGTGACTGCGGCTTCCGTCGACACGCTCGTCAACCACTACCAGGCTTCACTGCACGCCGCGCATGAGCTGGCGATGAGCGTCAAGTGACGAACAGGACGAACCGGACATGACTGCTGACATCCTCGCGACCAGCCTCCACCTCTCGATGCCCGAGATCATCCTCGCGGTCGGGGCGATGGTCCTCCTGATGATAGGCGTGTTCACCGGCGAGCGGTCGACGACCATCGTCACCGGGCTTGCCGTCGTCGTCCTCGTGCTCTCCGGCCTCTGGATCATCTTCCTCGGCGAGACCGGCTCGGCCTACGAGGGCGCCTTCATGTCGGATGCCTTCTCGCACTACATGAACATCCTCATCCTGATCGGCTCGCTCGGCGCGCTGGTGATGACGATCGGGCACGCCCGCTTCCAGCAGATCGACCGGTTCGAGTTCCCCGTGCTGATCATCATCGCGACGCTCGGCATGCTGCTGATGATCGCCGCGAACTCGCTGATCTCGCTCTATCTCGGGCTCGAGCTGCAGTCGCTCTCGCTCTACGTCATCGCGGCGATCAACCGCGACAGCGTCCGCTCCACGGAAGCCGGCCTCAAGTACTTCGTGCTGGGGGCGCTTTCGTCCGGCATGCTTCTCTACGGCGCCTCGCTCGTCTACGGCTTCACCGGCCATATCGACTTCCCGGGAATCGCCGGCGCGCTCGCCCATGGCCGGACGCTCGGCCTTGTCTTCGGCCTCGTCTTCGTGCTCGCCGGTATCGCCTTCAAGGTTTCGGCCGTGCCGTTCCACATGTGGACGCCGGATGTCTACGAGGGCGCGCCGACGCCGGTGACGGCCTTCCTGGCTGCGGCGCCGAAGGTCGCGGCGATGGGCATGTTCATCCGCATCGTCACCGAGGCGTTCCATCCGATCACGCAGGACTGGCAGCAGATCGTCGTCTTCATCTCGATCGCCTCGATGGTGCTCGGCGCCTTCGCCGCGATCGGGCAGCGCAACATCAAGCGCCTGATGGCCTATTCGTCCATCGGTCACATGGGCTATGCGCTTGTCGGACTGTCGGCCGGAACGGAAGCCGGCGTGCGCGGCGTCGTCCTCTACATGCTCATCTACATGGTGATGACGCTCGGCACCTTCGCCGTCATTCTCGCGATGCGGCGGAAGGATGTGGGCAACGTCGAACTCGTCGACGATCTCGCAGGGCTTGCCGGCACCAATCCGATGATGGCGACGGTACTGACGATCCTGATGTTCTCGCTCGCCGGCGTGCCGCCGCTCGCCGGCTTCTTCGCGAAGTACTTCGTCTTCGTCGCCGCCATGCAGGCGCATCTCTATGCGCTGGCGATCATCGGCGTGCTGAGCTCCGTGGTCGGCTGCTACTACTATCTGCGCATCGTCAAGGTCATGTGGTTCGATGAGCCGGCGGGCGAGTTCGTTCCGGTGGCGGGCGAACTGCGGCTCGTCTACGGCCTTTCCGGCCTCTTCACGCTCGGCTACGTCGTCATCGGCGGCCCGATCGGCGCGGCCGCGGCGGCAGCGGCGAAGACCTTCTTCTGACGCGATGGCCTTTTCCCTTTCGCCCCTTGCAGAACAGGCCGGCTACCGTCTCGTCGCCTTCGAGTCGATCGGCTCGACGAATGCGGAGGCGCTCGAAACGGCGAAGGCGGGGGCCGACGGGCCGCTGTGGTTGGTCTCGAAGCGGCAGGAGAACGGTCGCGGCCGGCGCGGGCGAGCCTGGGCCACGCCCGAGGGCCACCTCGCGGCAACCCTGCTCGTCACCGGCCGGCGCAGCCTGACGGCCGTCGCGACGCTCGGCTTTGTCGCCGGTCTTTCGCTGAGCGACGCCCTGAAGGCGGTCCTGCCGGACGGCGCGATTTCGATCGGCCTCGACGGGGCCGATGGCACGGGGCAGGGCGGCGGTCGAGCCCGCATCGAGCTCAAGTGGCCGAACGACGTGCTCGCCAGCGGCGCGAAGCTCGCCGGGATCCTGCTCGAATCGACGCTGTTGGCCGACGGACGCTTTGCCGCCGCGATCGGCATCGGCGTCAATGTCGTCAGCCATCCGGACGACCTGCCGTATCCGGCGACATCGCTTGCCGCGCTTGGCGTCTCGATCGATGCCGAGGCACTGTTCCTGGCGCTCTCGGACTGCTGGCTGGAGAACGTCGGGCTGTGGGACGAGGGCCGGGGGCTCGGCGCCATCCGCAAGCGGTGGCTCGCGCAGGCGGCCGGCCTCGGCGGCGCGGTCGCCGTCCGGATCGACGGGACGGTCGTGCGCGGCCGCTTCGAGACGATCGACGAGGACTGCCGTTTCGTCATCCGCACCGATGACGGAACGCTCACCAGAATTTCGGCCGGCGACGTCCATTTCGGCGCCGTCGCATCGGCTGCCGCAGTCTGACGGGGGACGGAATGGCCGCAAACGGCACAGAGGAACTCGTCTTTCTGCCGCTCGGCGGCGTCGGCGAAATCGGCATGAACCTGGCCCTCTACGGCTATGGGCCGGCGGCGCGGCGCGAAGGGGTGATGGTCGATTGCGGCGTGACCTTCGCCGGGCCGGACCTGCCGGGCGTCGACCTCGTCCTCCCGGACATCGGCTTCCTCGCGGAGAAGCGCGCGAACCTCAAGGCGATCGTCATCACGCACGCGCACGAGGACCACTACGGCGCGCTCAACGACCTCTGGCCCGGGCTGAACGTTCCGGTTTTCGTGTCGCCCTTCACCGCGGGCATGCTCGAGGCGAAGCGGGCCTACGAGAAGTCGCGGAACGAGATCCCGGCGACGATCTACCGTGCCGGCGAGCGCTTCCGTGCTGGTCCTTTCGAGATCGAGGCGGTCGCCGTCAACCATTCGATCCCGGAGCCGGTGTCGCTTGTGCTGCGCTCGCCGCTCGGCGCGATCGTCCATTCCGGAGACTGGAAGATCGACGCGGCGCCCGCGCTCGGACCCCTCACAAACGAGGCGCGTTTCCGCGAGCTCGGCGCCGAGGGCATCCTCGCGCTGATGTGCGATTCCACCAACGCCATGCGCGAGGGCGTGTCGCCGTCCGAGGAGGACGTCGGCGCCGGACTGAAGGAGATCATCGAGAAGGCGGAGGGCCGCGTCGCCATCACCACCTTCGCCTCGAATGTCGGCCGTATCCGCTCGGTCGCGCTCGCCGCCAGGGCGGCGGGGCGGGAGGTCCTGCTCCTCGGCAGCTCGATCAAGCGCGTCGTCGACGTTGCGACGGATGTGGGCCTGATGGACGGCGTCGGGCCGTTCATCGCCGAGGACGAGTACGGTTTCATCCCGCGCGACAAGGTCGTCGTCATCCTGACCGGCAGCCAAGGCGAGCCTCGGGCCGCCCTTGCGAAGATCGCGCGCGACGAGATGCGTCACGTCGCGCTCACCGCGGGCGACACGGTCGTCTTCTCCTCGCGCACGATCCCCGGCAACGAGAAGGCGATCCTCGACATCAAGAACGGGCTGATCGACCAGGGCATCCACGTCATCAGCGACAGCGACGCCCTCGTCCATGTCTCCGGGCATCCGCGACGCAACGAGCTGCAGCGCATGTATGACTGGGTGCGGCCCGAGATCCTCGTGCCGGTGCACGGCGAGGCGGCGCATCTGACGGCGCAGGCGGAGCTGGCGCGGGCGAGCGGCATCAAAACGGTGCCGCGGGTGCGCAACGGCGACATGCTGCGGCTCGCGCCGGGCCCGGCCGAGATCATCGACCGTGCGCCGGCCGGCCGCATCTACAAGGACGGCAAGCTGATCGGCGACTTCGACGAGATGGGCATCGCCGAGCGGCGAAAGCTTTCCTTCGTCGGCCATGTCGCCGTCAACGTCGTGCTCGACGGCCGCTATGAGCTCGTCCGGGATCCGAGCGTGGCGCCGACGGGGCTGCCGCTCTTCGACGAGGAGGGCGACGACATGATCGACGTCCTCATCGACGCGGCGCTGGGAGCGGTGGAGAGCATTCCGCGCGCGCGCCGGAAAGACCTCGATACGGTGCGCGAGGCGGTGCGCCGCGCCGTGCGCTCGACGGCAGCCGACGTCTGGGGCAAGAAGCCGGTCGTGACCGTGTTCGTGACGAAGGTCTGAGCGCGGATGATCGGGCGGCTGAACCATGTGGCGATCGCGGTGCCGGACCTCGCCGCGGCGGCGGCGCAGTATCGCGAGGTGCTCGGAGCGGACGTGAGCGCGCCGCAGGCGCTGCCGGAGCACGGCGTGCGCGTCGTGTTCGTGACGCTGCCGAATACGAAGATCGAGCTTCTGGAGGCGCTCGGCGACGACTCCCCGATCGCCGCCTTCCTGGAGAAGAACCCGAGCGGCGGCATGCACCACGTCTGCTATGAAGTCGCCGATGTCACGGCGGCGGCGGCGGTCCTGAAGGCAAGTGGCGCGCGTGTCCTCGGCGACGGCAATCCCAGGATCGGCGCGCACGGCAGGCCGGTGCTCTTCCTCCACCCGAAGGATTTCTCGGGCACGCTGATCGAGATCGAGCAGGTCTGAAGAACGAGCGGCCTCATCGCACCGGAACGACGTCCATGCCCTGGTATTCCTATTTCGCCATCTTCTTCATCCTCTGGTGGATCGTGCTCTTCGCGGTGCTGCCGTTCGGCGCGACAAGCCAACACGAGGCCGACGAGATCGTCCCCGGCACGGACGGCGGTGCGCCGGTGCGCGTCCATTTCTGGTCGACGGTGTGGGTAACGACGGCCGTCGCCTTGGTCATCTTCGCGGCCTACTACGTCGTGACCGCGGTGCTCGGCTACAGTTTCGACGATATCCCGAGCATCGTGCCGAAGTATCAGTAGCCGGGTGACGTGGCTCCGAGGCGAGGCTGAGCAAAAAAAAACAAGGCACCGAGGCCTTGTTGTAAAGGTATCGCGTGATCCCATCCCTTCCGGGGGCCGCAGATCAGACCGCGCCAGAGATCTTATCCTCCCAAGACTTGACCGCGAAATGAGCAGGAATTCATTGTACCTGCCTGTTTAATGGCCAGAACCTAACGTATGTGAAGCGGCTTGTCACCTTAAATGTGACAAAAAAATCGCGGTCAAGCCGCCTGATTCGATCACATCTTTCCAAAGTCTGCGGCGCATTGGGGCAAGGCTTTGCGCCGGGTTTCCTTTGCAGGGGGAAGCGTTTAAGAACGCTGCGATACCCGGCAGCCGTCGGCTTGATTCCCGACGCCGGCCGCGGCCATTCTTTGCGGATTGATTCATGCGCCTTTCCAGATACTTCCTTCCCATTCTCAAAGAAAATCCCAAGGAAGCGGAGATCGTCTCGCACCGGCTGATGCTGCGGGCGGGCATGATCCGCCAGCAGTCGGCAGGCATCTATTCCTGGCTGCCGCTCGGCAAGCGGGTGCTCGACAACGTCAACCGCATCATCCGCGAGGAGCAGGACCGGACGGGCGCGATCGAGATCATGATGCCGACGATCCAGTCGGCGGAACTCTGGATGGAGAGCGGCCGCTACGACGATTACGGGCTCGAGATGCTTCGCATCGCCGACCGGCAGGAGCGGCCGATGCTCTACGGCCCGACCAACGAGGAGATGGTCACGGACATCGTCCGCGCCTATGTGCGCTCCTACAAGGACCTGCCGCTCAACCTCTACCATATCCAGACCAAGTTCCGCGACGAGATCCGGCCGCGCTTCGGCACGATGCGCTCGCGCGAGTTCATCATGAAGGACGCCTATTCCTTCGACATCGACCAGCAGGCGGCGCGCCACTCCTACAACAAGATGTTCGTCGCCTATCTCCGGACCTTCGCGCGGATGGGACTGAAGTCGATCCCGATGCGCGCCGATACCGGGCCGATCGGCGGCGACCTCAGCCACGAGTTCATCATCCTCGCCTCGACCGGCGAGTCCGAGGTCTTCTGCCATCGCGACTTCCTCGACTTTGCCATCCCGGGCGCAGACGTCGATTTCGACAGCGTCGACGGGCTGCAGACGATCGTCGACAAGTGGACGTCGCTCTATGCCGCGACGTCGGAGATGCACGACGAACAGGCCTATCACGCCGACGTGCCCGAAGCCGATCAGGTCTCGGCGCGCGACATCGAGGTCGGCCACATCTTCTATTTCGGCACCAAGTATTCCAAGCCCTTGAATGCCACCGTCACCGGACCCGACGGCAAGGAGCACCTGGTCCATGGCGGCTCCTACGGCATCGGGCCGACGCGGCTCGTTCCGGCGATCATCGAGGCGTCGCACGACGAGAACGGCATCATCTGGCCGGAGGGCGTGGCGCCCTTCGACGTCTCGCTGATCACCATGAAGGCCGGCGATGCCGCCTGCGACGGCGTCTGCGAGACGCTCTATGCGGCGCTGACGAAGGCGGGGCTCTCCGTGCTCTACGACGACACGGACGACCGGGCTGGGGCCAAGTTCGCGACGGCGGACCTCATCGGGCTGCCGGTGCAGGTCATCGTCGGTCCGCGCTCGGTGGCGGCGGGCGAAGTCGAGATCAAGCAGCGCCGGACGGGCGAGCGCCAGACGATGAGCGTCGAGGCGGCGATCAACCATCTCACCGCTCGCCGCTGACACGGCAGCGCGTCAAGGAGCGTCAGCGTATGGGCGTGGAGACGGCGACGGCGGAGGACGTGACGACGGCGGGGCTTGCGAAGCAGGCGGGGCCGTTCTCCGCCTTCGAGCGAACCGTCGCCTGGCGCTATCTCCGGCCGCGGCGCAAGGAGGCCTTCGTCTCCGTCATCGCCGGCTTCTCCTTCCTCGGCATCATGCTCGGCGTTGCGACGCTGATCATCGTCATGGCGGTGATGAACGGCTTCCGGGTCGAGCTGATCAGCCGCATCCTCGGCATCAACGGCCACATGGTGGTCCTGCCGATCGACCAGCCCTTCAAGGAATACGAGGCGCTGACGAAGCGGCTCTTGCAGGTGCCGGGCGTCAAGCTCGCGATCCCGCTCGTCGAAGGCCAGACGCTCGCCTCGGGCGCGAACGGGGCAGGCTCGGGGGCGCTCGTGCGCGGCATCCGGCCGGACGACCTGACCTCGCTGCCGATGGTCGCGAAGAACATCAAGTCCGGCAACCTCGTCTCCTTCGCCGCCGGCGACGGCGTCCTCATCGGCTCGCGCATGGCGCAGGCGCTCGGCGTGCAGGTCGGCGACGAGATCAAGCTGATCTCGCCGGAGGGCGACGTCACGCCCTTCGGCGTCACGCCGCGCGTCAAGTCCTACAAGGTCTCGGGCATCTTCACGATCGGCATGTCGGAATACGATTCGACGATCATCTTCATGCCGCTCGAGCAGGCGCAGCTCTACTTCAACACCAACGGCGAAGTGCAATCGATCGAGCTCTATGTCGACAATCCGGACAATGTCGACGCGCTTCGACCGAAGATCGAGAAGGCGGCCGGCCGGCAGGTCTATGTCACCGACTGGCGGCAGCGCAACGAGACCTTCTTCTCCGCCCTGCAGGTCGAGCGCAACGTCATGTTCATGATCCTGATGCTGATCGTCCTCGTCGCGGCGCTCAACATCATCTCCGGCCTCATCATGCTGGTCAAGGACAAGGGCAGCGACATCGCGATCCTGCGCACGATGGGCGCGACGCCGGGCGCGGTCATGCGGATCTTCTTCATGACGGGCGCCTCGATCGGCATCGCGGGTACGTTCGCCGGCGTCGTCATCGGCGTGCTCGTCGCCTGGAATATCGAGGACATCCGCGAGTTCCTCTCTTGGCTCCTCGGGGTGACGCTGTTCAATCCCGAGCTCTATTTCCTGAGCACGTTGCCGGCGAAGATGGACCTCGGCGAGACGCTCTCCGTCATCGTCATGGCGCTCGGCCTTTCGTTCCTCGCAACGCTCATCCCGGCATGGCGGGCCTCGCGGCTCGATCCCGTGCAGGCGCTGCGCTACGAATAGGAGGCGCTTTCCTTGTCGTCGGATGTCGTGCTGCAGCTTTCGGGCGTCGAGCGCTCCTATACGCAGGGCGAGGACACGCTCATCATCCTCAAAGGCGCAGACTTCAAGCTGCGCCGCGGCGAGACGGTCGCGCTTGTGGCGCCCTCGGGCACCGGCAAGTCGACGCTTCTGCATACGGCCGGCCTGCTCGAACGTCCGCAGGGCGGAGAGGTCTATGTCGGCGGCCGGGCCTGCGGCACGCTCGCCGATTCGGAACGCACCGCAATCCGCCGGGCCGAGATCGGCTTCGTCTACCAGTTCCACCATCTCCTGCCGGAGTTCTCGGCGGTCGAAAACGTCATGATCCCGCAGATGATCGCTGGCCTTGCACGGCGCGAGGCGTACGAGCGGGCAGGGCAGCTCCTCGACTATATGCGCGTCGGCCACCGTGCCGATCACCGGCCGGCCGAGCTCTCCGGCGGCGAGCAGCAGCGCGTGGCGATCGCCCGGGCGGTCGCGAATGCGCCGACCGTGCTGCTTGCCGACGAGCCGACCGGCAACCTGGACCCGGAGACGGCGGGCTACGTCTTCGAGGCGCTTGAGGCGCTGGTGCGCCAGTCGGGCCTCGCAGCCGTCTTCGCGACCCACAATCACGAGATGGCCGGGCGTATGGACCGCAAGGTCACGCTTCACGACAACAGGGTCGTCGAACTCTGAGGCCTTTCCCGCACCCCGCGTGGGCGGCATGGACGCATTTTCGCGCGGAATAGCATTTGACAATGGAACAAAGATAGAACATAAAAAGGAAATAGAGGGAACAAGAAGAGGATCACGTCATGTCG
>JBQCEN010000314.1:0-5417 GCA_051960215.1 Pararhizobium sp. | reverse complement strand
CTTCATCGAGACGAACATCGTCGGCACCTACATGCTCCTCGAGACGGTGCGCCTCCATTGGACGCGCCTGCCCGAGGAACGCCGGCAGGCCTTCCGCTTCCACCACGTGTCGACGGACGAGGTCTATGGCGCCCTGCCGCTCGGTGGGGGGCTGTTCACCGAGGAGACGCCCTACGCGCCCTCCTCGCCCTATTCCGCCTCGAAGGCTGCCTCGGACCATCTGGCGATGGCCTGGCACGAGACCTACGGGTTGCCCGTCGTGCTCTCCAACTGCTCGAACAACTACGGCCCTTACCATTTCCCGGAAAACCTGATCCCGCTGATGATCCTGAACGGTCTCGAGGGGCGCGAGCTGCCGGTCTACGGCAAGGGCGAGAACGTGCGCGACTGGCTCTATGTCGACGATCACGCGCGGGCGCTCTGCCTCGTTGCGACGAAGGGGCGGCCGGGACGGTCCTACAATGTGGGCGGACGCAACGAGCGCAGCAACTTCGCCGTCGTCGAGGCGATCTGCGACACGCTCGACCGCCTCGTTCCGCTCTCGGGCGGCGGCTCGCGGCGCGCCCTCATCCGCTTCGTCGCCGATCGGCCCGGCCACGACCTGCGCTACGCGATCGACGCGAGCCGCATCGAGGAGGAACTCGGCTGGAAGGCGGAGGAGACCTTCGAGACCGGCCTCGAGAAGACCATCCGCTGGTATCTCGAGAACGAGGCCTGGTGGCGCCCGATCCGCGACGGCCGCTACGCCGGCGAACGCCTCGGCGCCGTCGGCAGGGGCTAAGCCACGATGAAGGTCCTCGTCACGGGGCGCGAGGGCCAGATCGCGCGATCCCTCGCCGCCCGTTCCTCCGATCGCTTCCGATTCGTCACCCTCGGCCGCCCCGAACTGGACATCACGCAGCCGGATTCGGTGCGACGGGCGATCGCCGCGACGCAGCCCGTCGCCGTCGTCAATGCCGCCGCCTATACCGCGGTCGACCGGGCCGAGGCCGATTGCGCCACGGCCCTCGCGGTCAACGGCGAGGGTGCGGGACACGTCGCCCGGGCCGCAGCGGAGGCGGGCCTGCCGGTCATCCACCTGTCGACGGATTACGTCTTCGCCGGCGGCAAGCCGACGCCCTATGTCGAGGAAGACCCGGTCGGGCCGCAGGGCGCCTACGGCCGTTCCAAGCTTGCCGGGGAACACGCGGTGGCCGCCGCCAATCCCGCCCATGTCGTCCTTCGCACGGCCTGGGTCTACAGCCCCTTCGGCACCAATTTCGTCAAGACCATGCTCAGGCTTGCGGCGGAGCGCGACGTCGTGCGTGTCGTCGCCGACCAAGAAGGCACGCCGACCTATGCCGCCGACATCGCCGCGGCGATCGAGGCGGTGCTGGATCGCGTCATGGAAGGCCCGCAGGCCAGAGACTGGCGGGGGACGTTCCATCTGGTCGCGGCGGGCGAGGCGAGCTGGGCGGAATTTGCCGAGGCGATCTTCGCCGGATCCACGCGCCGCGGAGGGCCCCGCGCCCGTGTCGAGCCGATCGGCACCGCGGACTATCCGACACCGGCCCGGCGGCCGGCCAATTCGCGGCTGTCGAACGCCAGGTTCCGCCACACCTTCGAGCATCAGCTGCCGCACTGGCGCGACGGCCTGGCGCGCTGCCTCGATATTCTTCTTGCGCGCTGAGAGGGACGGGCAGGCGAGGCGGCCGTCGCGTCAGGGCCTCTCGCTCTCGGCGCGCCGCGTCTGCATCTCGCTGCGCACGACGAC
The DNA here is from genome assembly GCA_051960215.1 of Pararhizobium sp. Taxonomy (GTDB): domain Bacteria; phylum Pseudomonadota; class Alphaproteobacteria; order Rhizobiales; family Rhizobiaceae; genus Pararhizobium_B. The sequence goes on along the minus strand of JBQCEN010000314.1, from coordinate 3,664 downwards.
GCCGGCGCCGATCAGCACCATCAGCGCCAGCGTGAACCAGGTAATCGCATAGGAGAGGTGGCTGTTGCGGAAGTGGACCTGCGTCAGCCCGCCGACCGGCAGGCCGCCGGGCGCGGCCGTCTTGTCCGCATCGACGAAATAGGGCGCGACGTCCGTCAGCCCGCGCTTCGCCGCGATGGCGGCGACGTCCCGGGAGTACCATCGGTCCTCTGCGGGCTTGTTGGAGCGGAGCAGCGTGCCGCCGGGCTCGCTGATCCGGAGAAGACCGGTGACGGTCGTTTCGCCAGCAATCTCGCCGGCCTTCCGCGTCGCCGGATCCTTCCGGTCGGTCGGAACGAAGCCACGGTTGACGAGCACGATCGTGCCGTCGTCGCGCTTCAGCGGCGTGATCACCCAGTAGCCCGGCCCGAGCTCGGTCGAGGCGTAGACCTCGGTTTCCTTGCCGTTCAGGAACGTCCCGCGGAGCGAGACGTGGCGGTATCCGGCACTGGCGGCGTCGACCTTCGGCCAGTCAGCCGGTCCGGGTGCCGCAACCGGCGCGGCATGGATACGGGCGTCGACCCGCTCGATCAGCGCCAGCTTCCAGGCGCGGCGCTCGACCTGCCAGAGGCCGAGCGCCATGAAGCCGGAGAAGAGCACGATGCCGAGGAGGGCGAGCAGCGCGAGGGCGAGAGCCGGCCGCTGCCGCGCCGGCCTCGGGTTCTCGTCGCGTTCCATGATGCCGCAACCTCCGCCCGCCGCCTCAAGGGGCGGCCGGCGCCATCTGCGGCATCATGTTGACGTTGAGGTGGTACATCACCCACAGCGAGCCGCTGATCACGATCACCAGCATGACGATCGTGAAGATCAGGGCCAGCATGTTCCAGCCGCCTTCGGCCTTCGTGTTCATATGGAGGAAATAGACCATGTGGACGAAGATCTGCGCGACCGCGATCAGCATGACGAGGATGCCGGTGACGGTCGTGTTGTCGAAGACGTGACCCATCACCAGCCAGAACGGGATGAAGGTCAGGATGACGGAGAGGCCGAAGCCGATGAGGTAGCCCTTCAGGCTGCCGTGGCCGACGGAATCATCCCCGTGACCGTGGTGCGCGTCGTGATGCGCGGCATGGATGTCGGCGCTCATCCGAGGACTCCGAGAAGATAGACGAAGGAGAAGACGCCGATCCAGATGACGTCGAGGAAGTGCCAGAACAGGCTGAGGCACATGAGCCGCCGCTTGTTCTCGGCGATCAGGCCACGGCGGCCGACCTGCACCATCAGCGTCACCAGCCAGAGGAGGCCGACGGTGACGTGGGTGCCGTGCGTGCCGACGAGGGTGAAGAAGGCGGAGAGGAAGGCGCTGCGCTGCGGCGTCGCGCCGTCGGCGACGAGGCCGGCGAACTCGTGCAGCTCGAGGCCGACGAAGGCGGCGCCGAAGAGCCCGGTGATCGCCAGCCAGACGAGGGTCGCCCCCTTCTGCTCCCGCTCCATCGCCAGCATCGCGAAGCCGTAGGTGATCGACGAGAGCAGCAGCATCGACGTGTTGAGCGCCACCAAGGGCAGCTCCAGCACCTCCTTGGCCGTCGGCCCGCCGGCATAGGAGTGCGCGAGCACGCCGAAGGTCGAGAACAGGATCGCGAAGATGAGGCAGTCGCTCATCAGGTAGATCCAGAAGCCGAGCATCGTGCTGTTGGTCGGATGCGCCTCATCGGTCAGGTAGAAGACCGGTGCCTCGGCCGCCTGTGCGGCGACCGGGGCGGCTTCGCGGGTCATGGTGTCGTGCGCCATCGTCCCCTCCTCACGCTTCCGCGGCGAGCAGCGCGGTGCGCTCGTCTTCGGTCTTCACGACCGCCCCGGCGGGGATGTGGAAGTCGCGGTTGTAGTTGAAGGTGTGGGCGATCGCGACGACGATCATTCCGACGAAGCCGAGGATCGCCATCCACCACATGTACCAGATCATGCCCCAGGCGAAGACGATCGAGAGGGCGGCCAGGATCGCGCCGGTCCCGGTGTTCTTCGGCATGTGGATGTCCTTGAAGCCGGAGAGCGGGCGCTTGTAGCCGCGCTGCTTCATGTCCCACCAGGCGTCATGGTCGTAGACGACGGGCGTGAAGGCGTAGTTGTACTCTGGCGGCGGCGACGAGGTCGACCACTCGAGCGTACGCGCATCCCAGGGGTCGCCGGTCACGTCCCGCAGCTTCTCGCGGTTCATCACGCTGACGAAGAGCTGGATGAAGAAGCAGCCGATGCCGCAGGCGATCAGCACCGCGCCGAACGCGGCGATGACGAACCAGATCTGTAGCGACGGATCGTCGAAATGGTTGAGCCGCCGGGTGATCCCCATCAGGCCGAGCACGTAGAGCGGCGCGAAGGCGACCCAGAAGCCGACCAGCCAGAACCAGAACGAGCACTTGCCCCAGAAGGGATCGAGCCTGAAGCCGAAGGCCTTCGGGAACCAGAAGTTGATGCCCGCGAAGAGGCCGAAGAGCACGCCGCCGATGATCACGTTGTGGAAGTGCGCGATCAGGAAGAGCGAGTTGTGCAGCACGAAGTCGGCCGGCGGAACGGCGAGCATCACGCCCGTCATGCCGCCGATGACGAAGGTCAGCATGAAGCCCACGGTCCACATCATCGGCACCTCGAAGCGGATGCGGCCGCGATACATCGTGAAGAGCCAGTTGAAGATCTTCGCGCCTGTCGGGATCGAGATGATCATCGTCGTGATGCCGAAGAACGAGTTGACGCTCGCCCCCGAACCCATGGTGAAGAAGTGGTGCAGCCAGACGAGATAGGACAGGATCGTGATGACGACCGTCGCGTAGACCATCGAGGCGTAGCCGAAGAGGCGCTTGCCGCAGAAGGTCGCGACCACCTCGGAATAGATGCCGAAGGCCGGAAGGACGAGGATGTAGACCTCCGGATGGCCCCAGATCCAGATGAGGTTGACGTACATCATCATGTTGCCGCCGAAGGCGTTGGTGAAGAAGTGCGTCCCGGCGTAGCGGTCGAGCGAGAGCAGCGCCAGCACCGCGGTCAGCACCGGGAAGGCGGCGACGATCAGGATGTTCGTGCAGAGCGCCGTCCAGGTGAAGATCGGCATCTTCATCATGGTCATGCCCGGCGCGCGCATCTTGACGATCGTCGCCACCAGGTTGACGCCCGAAAGAAGCGTGCCGAGGCCCGAGATCTGCAATGCCCATATGTAGTAGTCGACGCCGACGCCCGGGCTGTAGGCGAGCTCCGAAAGCGGCGGATAGGCGAGCCAGCCGGTCTTGGCAAACTCGCCGATGAAGAGCGACGCCATGATCAGCACGGCGCCGGCGGCCGTCATCCAGAAGCTGAAATTGTTGAGGAAGGGGAAGGCGACGTCGCGCGCGCCGATCTGCAGCGGCATGATGACGTTCATCAGGCCGATGACGAAGGGCATGGCCATGAAGAAGATCATGATGACGCCGTGGGCCGAGAAAATCTGGTCGAAGTGGTCGGGCGGCAGGTAGCCGGCACCGCCATTGGAGGCCAGGGCCTGCTGGCTGCGCATCATCAGGGCGTCGGCGAAGCCGCGCAGCAGCATGATCAGGGCCAGGATGATGTACATCGCGCCGATCTTCTTGTGATCGACGGAGGTCAGCCATTCCGTCCAGAGATACTTCCATTTGCCCAGCACGGTGATGGTGCCGAGCAC
>JBQCEN010000313.1:0-10174 GCA_051960215.1 Pararhizobium sp. | reverse complement strand
CTGACAAAGTCGCGGTCGAGATAGAGCCGGTTGATGGTGTTGTTGATCGTGGAATCGGCGAGATTCTTGTCGAGATGGTCTATTCGTCCCGCCCAGCTGTTGAACGCGACATTCATCATCAGGAAGGTCCAATACATCCTTTTCGCTTCGGACGGAGATATCTTTCCGAGAGGATGCAGCTCGGCCTCGAATGACAGCAGTTCCGGGTCACCGAGGATGATCTGGTTCGCCACCTGCCACTCGTTCTGGATTTGAGAGGTCGCTTCGAAGATTTCTCGTTTTCGCGTGTAGCTGTAGACGAGATAGGCCAGGGCCGCCGTCGCGAGTGCGCCGATGATCTCGGAGATGTCGTGTATGATCGTCAACCAGGACATGGTCTTCGCCCGCAAGATCGATCACGGTTTATAGCTCGATCGCGGCCGGACCCGCATGCATCCTTTCGGGGAACGCACGCGTCATCGATTTATGAAGATCTTCCCGGACGTTGGAGCGCCCCGGCCGTGGCCGGAGCGCTCATCGGCTTAGCGGCAGACGCGAACGTGCTTCGTGACGCGGTGGCCGTGATGCCACTTGCGGACCGTCTTCGTGTAGCAGTGACGGTGGTGATGACGCCAGGAGTGGTGGCGGTGGTGATGATGGTGCTCGGTGATGCGCACGCCGTTCGGCCCGATGTGGACGGAGGCTGCCGAGGCCGGCATCATTCCGAACGACAGCGACGCCCCGAGCGCGATGATGGAAGCAATGGCCAGCTTTCTCATTCTTGGTCTCCTTGGTCGTTGGCGATCCCGACGCTAGCGAGGCCGCAATGAACAACCGATGAATGCTGCGTTCATCGCTCGTCGCTTGAGGGTAGAGCGCCCGAAAAGCGGCGGCATCCGGACCAAACGAAGCGCGATCGCCCCTTGGGAGGGGCGTTCGGAGGAGCGGCCGGCATGCGAGCCCGGCTGCTGCAGCCGGCCTTGGTCGGTCAGGCCCTGAACTTCTTCGAACGCATGTTGTTGAGGGCATTCACCTCCACCGGCGTCGACGGCGTTCCGCTCTTCGGAACGGCCGATTTTCCGTCGGCCTGCTTGACCGGATCGATGTTCTTATCGGTCTTCGGTGACGGCATTTCCTCGACCGGCTTGTCCGGTGGACTCTCTGGTGCCTTCTGTTCTTGCCGTGCACCCGGCGCGTTCGGATGTGCGACGTCGGACGTGTCGGGGCGGGTGTTCTTCGGTCTGTCGATCATGATCGAACTCCTTCGCACCCGAACCTCGTCGACGGGAGGCGGTTCCCGCCAAACGACGCGGGGCCGAGCGGCGTCCGCAATCGGTCGCGAGCATGTTCCCCTGCGTGCGCCCGCCAATGCGAGCGTTCCGCTTGCCTCCGGTGGCGTGGACGAATCGAGCGAGGCCAGTGGCAATAAGATGCGACATGGAGCCGGCATCCCGAACCACGGGGCATATATTTGATTTTGTGGGAAAATTTTGGAGGCCTCGCCCGGAATCGAACCGGGGTGCAAGGATTTGCAGTCCTCTGCGTAACCACTCCGCCACGAGGCCGTGACCATTTCGGTCAAGACGGAAGCGCGTGTAGAACGAAATTCCATGGGATGCAAGGGAGCGCGCCACCGTTTCTCCTGTTGCGGCGACGCCTCCCGGACGCCCGGCTGCCGAGCGTGGCGGACGCCGAAATCCCGCGCCGTAGCGCGGCGATTTCCGCCGTCCGGGCGGCAATCTCTTGCAAGGCTGCTGCGGCAAGCCTATCAGGCGCTCGTCGGCGGCTTCGCGGCGATCGGCCGGCGACCTGAGAAAGGCGGGCGGTCGCGGTCCGTCGCGGAACGGAGAGTGGATATGAGCATGAATTTCGAAGCTGCGCGCCTGAAGATGGTCGACAACCAGATCCGCACGACCGACGTCACGTCCCATCCGGTGCTCGACGCGTTCCTCACCGTGCCGCGCGAGCGCTTCGTTCCGGAGCGCTTCCGCGCACTCGCCTATATCGACAACGACATCGAGATCCTTCCGGCCGACGCCGGGCGCCGCGCGCGCTACCTGATGGAGCCGTCGCCGCTCGCCAAGCTGATCCAGCTCGCCGACGTGCGTCCGGGCGATTCGGTGCTCGAGATCGGCTGCGGCACGGGCTATGCCTCGGCGATCCTCTCGCGGCTCGCGGCCTCTGTGACGGCCCTCGAATGCGAGGAACTGCTGGCCGACTCGGCGCGCAGGACGCTCGCCGAGCTCGGCTGCGCCAACGCCGAGGTCGTCGTCGGTCCGCTGGCGGAAGGCTGGCCGGCCAAGGCGCCCTTCAACGTGATCTTCGTCGGCGGTGCGGTGGAGGAACTGCCCGATGCGCTGCTCGACCAGTTGAAGGACGGCGGCAGACTCGTCGTCGTCGAAGGCGTCGGCAATGCCTCCCGCGCCCGCCTCTACGTGCGCGAGGACGGCGCGATCGCGGCCCATGGCGCCTTCAATACATCGGTCCGGTCGCTGCCAGGTTTCGAGCGTGCCGAGACCTTCGTCTTCTGACGGGCACGGGGAAGGGCGGAGGACCTGTGGCGCAGCGAGAAGATGTTGCGCAACGGCAACTTGGCAGGGCTTTGTGGGGACGGTTCGGCCTTGGCGATTGCCACGCGCCGACACGGCGCGCATAAGTAGCTGAAAATTTGATTTGATGAATTTGCCGCGTTAGCGGCCGTTTTTGTGGGTCGGGAGTGTCGATGTGTCCTTGATAAAGAGAGCGCTTCTTGCGGCTTCCGTCGTATCGTTGGCGGCCGTCGGAGTTCAATCGGCCGGGGCGGAGACCGTCTTCGGCGCCATGTCGAAGGCCTACAAGAACAATCCGGATCTCAATGCGGCGCGCGCAAGCCTTCGCGCGACGGACGAGGGGGTGCCGATCGCAAAAGCCGGCTGGCGCCCTACCGTGAGCGCGGAGGTCGACCTGTCGGCCTCGCGCGTCGACGGCCATCTTCCGCAGCAGGCGTCGCTGACCGGTAACGGACGCGTGACGACCTCGGCGACGGCCGGGCTCGTCGTCACGCAGCCGATCTTCGACGGCTTCCAGACGCTGAACAACGTGCGCGGCGCCGAATCCGATGTCTTCGCCGGCCGCGAAACGCTGCGCGCCGAGGAGATCAGCATCCTGCAGGCCGCTGGGCAGGCCTATGCCAATCTCGGCCGCGACCGGGAGATCGTGCAGATCCGGCGCGAGAACCTGCAGTTCCTCCAGGAGCAGTTGAAGGCCGCGCAGGCCAGGCTGGACGTCGGCGAGGGAACGCGCACGGACGTCAGCCAGGCCCAGGCACAGCTTGCGGCCGCCCAGGCGCTGCTTCAGTCGGCGATCGCCCAGCAGCGCTCGAGCGAGGCCGTCTACGTGCAGATCGTCGGTGTCAGCCCGTCCGGCATCACGATCCCGTCGCCGCTGTCCCGCCGGATGCCCTCGTCGCTCGGACAGGCGCTGGCCGTCGGCCGCACGGAGAATCCGGACATCCTGGAGGCCAAGTACAACGTCGACTCCTCCGGATACAGCGTGAAGTCGGCGGAGGGCGCGCTCCTTCCGGGCGTCAACGTGCAGGGCTCGGTCCAGCGCGCCGATACCGGCGAGACGACATCGACGATCGCCGCGCAGATCACCATACCGCTCTATCAGGGCGGCGCCGCCAGCGGCCGTGTCCGTCAGGCCAAGGAGCTCCTCGGCCAGGCGCGCCTCCGGGTCGATTCGCAGCGCATGCTCGTCGACCAGAACATCAAGACCACCTGGGCCCAGTACATCGCCTACAGGGCCAACATCAACGCCGATCGGGCGCAGATCAGGGCGGCGCAGCTCGCGCTGAACGGCGTCGTCGAGGAGCGGAAGGTCGGGCAGCGCACCGAGCTCGACGTGCTCAATTCGCAACAGACCGTGCTGAACGCCCGCGAGACCCTCGTCGGCGACCAGAGGAACGCCGCCGTCGCGAGCTACACGCTTCTTGCCTATATGGGCCGCCTGACGATCCACAACCTCGGGCTCCAGGTCGCGGAATACCATCCGGAAGATCACTATCAGGCGACGAAGGACCGCTGGTACGGCCTCCGTACGGTCGACGGCCGCTAGCTTCGTCTGCACCCGCTCGTGATACTCTGAGGCTGGCATCGCGAGGTGCCGGCCTTTCTGTTGGTCGGGACGTCCTGGTGGAGGCCGACCCCCCGGATCGCGTTCGACCGACGATGCTCACAAATGCTGTGCACGCTCAAAATGCCGTTTGCCAAGGGGATTCAATCGCTCCTTCCGAAGGCGTAGGCTGATTGAAGATGATTCGCGTGGGAACGCCGGGTTGCGTCCTGCCGAAGCGAGCCGACTGGATTGGGGGCCGAGATGGCGCAGTTGAGTGCAAATCGCGAACCGACGATGGAAGAGATCCTCGCGTCCATCCGTCGCATCATCGAGAGCAATGACGGCGCAAGCGATGGAGCATCCGCGGACGCCGCCCCGCCGGAGGCCGACGTCGACATTCAGCCGGAGCCCGCCATAGGTACGACGGCGGGCGTTGCCGCACCGATGCCGCCTGTCGCATCCGTCAAGGAGCCACGCACCTCGTTTGCCGCGAGCGCCGCAATGCGGCAGCAGGCGGCGGCACGGCCGGTGTCGCTCGCCGAGGTCGCCGCGCGCGTCAGGGCATCGGGCATGCCGACCTTTTCGCCCGCGGCGGCGCAGCCGGTTCTCCACAGCCGCGGCAGCGCCGCACTGCGCGCCGAGCCGGAGGACGTGAGGGAGGAGGAGACGGAGGAAGCCGTTTGCGAATTCCCCGCGTCGTTCCCCGACGACGAAGCGGATGGAGCCGACGCGTCCGAGGCGCTGTTCGAAGTTGCCAACGACAGGACCGCGAAGGCCGATCGCCCTGCCGAACCGCTGCGTCAGCCCGATCCTGTCTTCGATGCGGACATCCGCGAGGCGGTGACGGCAGCGATGGAGAGGGAAGAACCCGCTCCGGCGGCCGCGAAGGCCGAGGCGCCGGCGGCCATGCCACATGCGGTGGCTGAAAGCCCCGCGCCGGACCAGGGCCGGCAGCTCCTTTCGGCAACCAGCGGCGCCAAGGTCGCGGCGGCATTCGAGGACTTGACGGAGGCCTTCCAGGCGCCGCGCCGCAGCTTCGACGAGATCGCCGAGGAGATGCTGCGTCCGATGCTGCAGGAATGGCTCGACGACAACCTGCCGACCCTCGTCGAGAAGCTGGTCCGTGAGGAGATCGAACGGGTCGCGCGCGGAAATCGTCGGTAGTATCATCGCCGGATCGTCAACGGCCAACGTGCTGATCCGGCATCGCCGGCAACGCATGGTGGCGTCCTGATGAGGTGCGGCGGATGCGGATCATTCCGGCCACGATGCTCGCGCTCGCCGCCGGGGCGATGCCCGCGCTGGCGATGGATCTCTCGTTCGACTGGGGGCCGACCAAGGCCTGCTTCGATCCGAAATCGCCGCCGCTGCACGTCGACGGCGTGCCGAAGGGGACGACGCGGCTCGATTTCGTCATGCACGACCGCGACGCGCCGTCCTTCCATCATGGCGGCGGCAGCGTGCGCTATCGCGGCCAGTCCGAGATCGGATACGGCGCCTTCCGCTACAAGGGTCCGTGCCCGCCGTCGCCGCACCATTACGAGTTCACGGTGACGGCGCGCGACGGCAAGGGGCATGTGCTTGCCGAGGCGAAGGCGACGCGCATCTTCCCGCAACGGTGATGCCTGAACCCTCGCGCCGGCCCGGCGTTTGAGCCGAGGCGGGGCGAGTTGACTCGCGTCCCGCCATCCGATTTACACGCCGTCACCCGTTTCCCGCACGAATATTGGTCGGTCCCATGCTTGAGAAGACTTACGACGCGGCGTCCAGCGAGCCGGAAATCGCCAGGCGCTGGGAGGAGGCGGATGCCTTCCGCGCCGGCGCGGGCGCACGTGCGGGCGCCGATCCCTATTGTATCGTCATTCCGCCGCCGAACGTCACCGGCTCGCTCCACATGGGGCACGCGCTCAACAACACGCTCCAGGACATCCTGATCCGCTTCGAGCGCATGCGCGGCAAGAACGTTCTCTGGCAGCCGGGCATGGACCACGCCGGCATCGCCACGCAGATGGTCGTCGAGCGCCGGCTGATGGAGCGGCAGATGCACCGCCGCGACATGGGCCGCGAGGTTTTCGTCGAGAAGATCTGGGAGTGGAAGGACGAGTCCGGCGGCCAGATCGTCCACCAGCTGAAGCGTCTCGGCGCGTCCTGCGACTGGTCGCGCGAGCGCTTCACCATGGACGAGGGCCTGTCGCGCGCCGTCGTCGAGGTCTTCGTGACGCTCCATCGCCAGGGCCTGATCTACAAGGACAAGCGTCTGGTCAACTGGGATCCGAAGCTCCTGACCGCGATCTCCGACCTGGAGGTCGAGCAGCACGAGGTCGACGGCCATCTCTGGCACTTCCGCTATCCGCTCGAGGAGGGCGTGACCTACGAGCACCCGCCGGCCTGCGCCGCGGACGGCACGCCGATCGAAGGGGCGCGACGCGACTCTGGCGTCGCCGCCACGACGCGGCCCGAGACGATGCTCGGCGACACCGGCGTCGCCGTCAATCCGGACGACGACCGCTATTCGGGGCTTGTCGGCAAGCATGTCGTCCTGCCGCTCGTCGGGCGCCGCATCCCGATCGTCGCCGATGCCTATGCCGATCCGCAGGCCGGCACCGGCGCCGTCAAGATGACGCCGGCGCACGACTTCAACGACTTCGAGGTCGGCAAGCGGCGGGGCCTCGCCGCCGTCAACATCATGACGCAGGAGGGCGCGATCACGCTCGTCGATAACGACGACTTCCTGCGCGACCTGCCGGAAGGCGCCGACCTCGACGAGGTTCTGCGCGACCTCGAGGGTGAGGACCGCTTCGCGGCGCGCAAGCTGATCCTCGAGAAGATGGAGGCGCGCGGTCTTCTCGATCGGGTCGAGACGCACCGCCACACCGTCCCGCACGGCGACCGCTCGGGCGTGCCGATCGAGCCCTTCCTGACCGACCAGTGGTACGTCAACGCCGCCGAACTCGCCCGGCCGGCGATCGCCGCCGTGCGTGAGGGCCGCACGCGCTTCGTCCCGAAGAACTGGGAGAAGACCTACTTCGAGTGGATGGAGAACATCCAGCCCTGGTGCATCTCGCGCCAGCTCTGGTGGGGCCACCAGATCCCCGCCTGGTACGGGCCGGACGGCCACGTCTTCGTCGCCTATACTGAGGAGGAGGCGCTCCAGGACGCGGTACAGTACTACATCGCCCACGAGGGGCCGATGAAGGCGTTCGTCGAGGAGAAGCTCGAGAACTTCGAGCCCGGTGCGATCCTCGAGCGTGACGAGGACGTGCTCGACACCTGGTTCTCCTCCGCGCTCTGGCCGTTCTCGACCCTCGGCTGGCCGGACGAGACGCCGGAGCTCAAGACCTACTATCCGACGAGCACGCTGATCACCGGCTTCGACATCATCTTCTTCTGGGTTGCCCGTATGATGATGATGGGTCTTCATTTCATGGATGAGGAGCCGTTCGATACGGTCTATGTCCATGCGCTGGTCCGCGACAAGCACGGCGCCAAGATGTCCAAGTCGAAGGGCAACGTCATCAACCCGCTCGACCTGATCGACGAATACGGCGCCGACGCCCTGCGCTTCACGCTGGCGATCATGGCCGCGCAGGGACGGGACGTGAAGCTCGATCCGGGCCGTGTCGCCGGCTACCGCAATTTCGGCACCAAGCTCTGGAACGCCTCGCGCTTTGCCGAGATGAACGGCGCGGCGCCCGATCCGGTCTTCGATCCGGCATCGGCGAAGCTCGCCGTCAACCGTTGGATTCTGACGGAGCTGACGCGGACCGCTCGCGACGTGACGCAGGCGATCGAGGAGTATCGCTTCAACGATGCCTCGGGCGGCCTCTATCGCTTCATCTGGAACCAGCTTTGCGACTGGTACCTGGAACTCCTGAAGCCGGTCTTCGCCGGCGACGACGAGGCGGCCAAGCGCGAGTCGCAGGCCTGCACGGCCTATGTGCTCTCCGAGACCTACAAGCTCCTTCACCCCTTCATGCCGTTCATGACGGAGGCGCTCTGGTCGGAAACGGCGAGTGCGGAGGCGCCGCGCGAGGGCCTGCTCTGTCACGCGGAATGGCCGGCGGCGGAGTTTGCCGACGACGCGGCCGCCGACGAGATCAACTGGCTGATCGAACTGGTCTCCGCGATCCGCTCGGTGCGTGTCGAGATGAACGTCCCGCCGGCGGCGATGGCGCCGCTGGTCGTCGTCGGCGCGGGACCGCAGACGCGTCAGCGCATCGTCGCCCATCAAGCGGCGATCGGCCGGCTCGCCCGCATCGAGGCGATCAAGGATGCCGCCGAGGCGCCGAAGGGCTCGGCCCAGATCGTCGTCGGCGAAGCGACGTGGTGCCTGCCCCTCGGCGACCTGATCGACGTCGCGGCGGAGGGCGAGCGGCTCGAGAAGGCGATCGCCAAGACGGAAGGCGAGATCAGGCGCGTTGATGGCAAGCTCGGCAACGAGAAGTTCGTCGCCAATGCCGATCCCGAGGTGGTCGCCGTCGAGCGCGAGAAGCGCGAGGAACTGGCTGGCACGATCGCTCGCCTGCGGGCGGCGTTGAAGCGGGTGCGCGAAGCGGGCTGATTGATTCGGCGTCGCCGCGACGACGCCGAAACCCATAAGATTTGGGTGGGAAAGGAGCGGTTCCGCCGCCTCTTCTGCATCTTTTGGCGAATTGTGTCGCTTATGCAACAACGACGTCGGCCATCGCCCGGCCGTCGCGCCGCCTGCAATAAGAAGCTGAAAAATCGCGCTTTTTCTTGTTCTTGTCTGGCGCGGCGGCGTTCGCGTCGTAGCCGGATCGCCCGGCGCGCCATCCGTGGGGCGGCGCCGGCGGCAGCCTCCTTCAATGCTTCGTTAAATTCGGCTTGCAAGCTGTCCGGAGCAGCCTTCACGTAAGCGACGAGGGCATCTGGAGGGACGAATGTCGAGGGGACTTCTGAAGGCCGCGGCTTACGCGGTGGCCGGGCTCGTGGCGGCCGTGGGGACGGCCTCTGCCAGCGGTCTGGAACGCGGTGGCTATAACATCGACCTGCTGTTCGATCCCGGGCCGTTCGTTTTTGATTCCGGCGTCACCTACGTCTCACCGCAACGCAAGCTGAAGAATGTGCGTGACACGGACCCGCGCGGCTCGAATGGCATCGGCGGCGGCGCCACTTCGGTGGACGAGTCGAACGACTACATCATCCCCTATTTCGGGGCGAAGATGAACGTCGTCGGCCCGATCGACTGCCTGTTCGACTATTCCCAGCCCTGGGGCGCGCATACCAGCCCCGGTGCGAACTGGGCCGGCGCCAACAGCAACGTCGAGACCGAGGTCAAGAGCGACAACTTCGGCGCGACCTGTTCCTACAGGTTCGATGTCGGCCGCGGCAACCTGCGCGTTATCGGCGGCGGCTTCTGGCAGGACGTCTACGGCTTCAAGGACCGCCTGGTCGTCGGCGGAGCGCAGGCCTTCGGCGGCAACGGTATCGGCCACCTCGAGCTCAACGGCGACGGCTATGGCTGGCGCGCTGGTCTTGCCTATGAAATTCCCGAAATCGCCTTTCGCGCGAGCCTCGTCTACAATTCCGAGGTCAAGCTGAACGACATCACCGGGACGTTGGATCTCTCGCAGGTTCCAACTGCCATTCTCGACTACGCGCACGCGCCCGCCAATGATCCGCGTCGGCTGATTTTCGGCCGGACGACCGCAGTCTTCGGCTCGGCGATCATGCCACAGACGGTCGATCTGAAGGTCCAGACCGGCATCGCGCCGGACTGGCTCGCCTATGGCTCGGTCGAATGGGTCGACTGGAGCGTCCTGCAGAACATTCCCTTCTGCCCGGAGTTCACCCGCGGCCTCGCCGCCTGCACCTATGACGGCCCGACCCGCGTCACCTCGCTTGACCTCTACTACCAGGACGGCTGGACGATCTCGGGCGGCATCGGCCACAAGTTCACCGATCACCTGAGCGGCGCCCTCGGCATCACCTGGGACCGCGGCGTGTCGCAGGGCTACGGCGATCTCACCGACACCTGGACCGTCAATGGCGGGGTCTCCTTCACCCCCAACCAGCGCGTTTCCTTCATCGTCGGGGGTGCGGCGGGCTTCATGACGTCGGGCTCGTCGACGGCGCTCTA
>JBQCEN010000312.1:0-7065 GCA_051960215.1 Pararhizobium sp. | reverse complement strand
GGATGATGAGCGAGGCCGAGGTGTGGCGGACGAAGACAGTCAAGAGCCCCTCCCGCACGCCCTGTTCGGCAACGAAGCGGCGGGCGCGGTCGGTGAACTCGTACAGGCCCTGGCCGCGGCTTTCGATCGTGATGACGGTATGAGGCATCGTCCTTCGCCGTTTGTTTTCTCTGGTTTGTGGTCGACGGGGAGCGTATATACGGTTAAGAGCAGTGTATATACGAGCAGGGCAATATGGGAATGTCCATCAGAAATCCGGAGGTCGAGCGTCTGGCGCGGACCTTGGCGGACCGCCGTGGCATCTCCATGACGGAAGCGATTCGGCAAGCTCTCAGGCACGAAATTGCGCGGGAGGCGCTGGTGCCGGCCGCGAGCGACGACGCGCGCCTGGAGCGCATGCTGCAGATCGCGAAAGGTGCCGCAAAGCTGAAGGTTCTCGACAACCGGAGCGACGACGAGATTCTCGGCTATGACGAGCACGGTCTTTCATCGCGATGATCGTCGACACGTCGGTCCTTGTTGCGATCCTGACGAAGGAAGAGGAACTCGAGTTCTTTGTCCGAAGGATTCATGGCTCCGAAGCGGCAGTCGGCGCACCGACATTGCTGGAAACCGGCATCGTGATCGGCGCCAGACTCGGTCCGGCGGGCCTGGAACGGCTCGACGCGTTCGTCGAGGCGGCGCGGATGGCGGTGCTACCCTTCACCGCCACGCATGCGGCGACGGCGCGCGACGCGTTCATTCGGTACGGCAAAGGCCGGCATCAGGCGGCGCTCAACGTCGGGGACTGCATGTCCTATGCCATCGCCAAGGTCGAGAACAGGCCACTGTTGTTCACGGGGGAGGACTTCAGCCTCACCGACATCCAGCCAGCTGTCGCTCCCGGCTGAGACACCAAAAAAGCCCGGCGCGGCGGCCGGGCTTTTTCTTCAGCTGTCGAGGAAGCTCCTGAGCTTGCGGCTGCGGCTCGGGTGCTTCAGCTTCCGGAGCGCCTTGGCCTCGATCTGGCGGATGCGCTCGCGGGTCACCGAGAACTGCTGGCCGACCTCCTCGAGGGTGTGATCGGTGTTCATGCCGATGCCGAAGCGCATCCTGAGCACGCGCTCCTCGCGCGGCGTCAGCGAGGCGAGGACGCGGGTCGTCGTCTCGCGCAGGTTCGCCTGGATCGCCGCGTCGATCGGCAGGATCGCGTTCTTGTCCTCGATGAAATCACCAAGATGCGAATCCTCCTCGTCGCCGACCGGCGTCTCGAGGGAAATCGGCTCCTTGGCGATCTTCAGGACCTTGCGCACCTTCTCGAGCGGCATCGCCAGCTTCTCGGCCAGTTCCTCCGGCGTCGGCTCGCGGCCGAGCTGCTGGATGAGCAGGCGCGAGGTGCGGATGAGCTTGTTGATCGTCTCGATCATGTGCACCGGGATGCGGATCGTGCGGGCCTGGTCGGCGATCGAACGGGTGATCGCCTGACGGATCCACCACGTCGCATAGGTGGAGAACTTGTAGCCGCGGCGGTACTCGAACTTGTCGACCGCCTTCATCAGGCCGATGTTGCCTTCCTGGATCAGGTCGAGGAACTGCAACCCGCGGTTCGTGTATTTCTTGGCGATCGAGATCACGAGCCGGAGATTGGCCTCGACCATCTCCTTCTTGGCGACGCGCGCCTCGCGCTCGCCCTTCTGGACCATGTGGACGATGCGGCGGAATTCGGCGATGGAGATGCCGGTTTCCGTCGCGAGGTTCTGGATCTCGCCGCGGATCTCGCGGATCGTCGAATTCTCCTCGCGGGCGAAGTCCTTCCAGCCCCTGGCCGAAAGGTTGCAGATCGACTTCATCCAGTTCGGGTCGAGTTCCGCGCCCTGATACTGTTCGAGGAAGGAGTCACGCTTGACGCCATGCGATTCGGCGAGGCGCAGGAGCTTGCCCTCGTTCTGAACCAGACGCTTGTTGATGTCGTAGAGCTGCTCGACCAGCGAATCGATGCGGTTCTGGTTGAGCGACAGCGACTTCACCGCCTTGATGAGCTGGTCCTTCAGTTCCTTGTAGCGGCGCTCCTGGGCCGGCGACAGCGTCCCGGTCGCCTGCAGGCGGGCTTCCACCTGCTGGTCCTGCAGCTTGCGCAGCTTCTTATAGGTGTCGGCGATGACGTCGAAGGTCTCCATCACCTGCGGGCGGAGTTCGGCCTCCATCGCGGCGAGGGAGAGGTTCGATTCGTCGTCGTCCTCCTCCTCTTCCTCCGGGGCTGCGCCTTCGCCGCCGACATTGGTGATGTCGTCGTTGGCGGCCCGCTCCTTGCGGGCGCGCTCCTTCTCCTCGGCGGCCTTGCGGTCCGCCTCGATCTTCTCCGGGCTCTGGAACTGCGGTGCCGCCTTCGCCTCGGGGCCCGAATAGGTCGTCTCGAGGTCGATGATCTCGCGCAGCAGCGTCGAACCCTCGTTCAGCTCGTCGCGCCAGATGATGATCGCCTGGAAGGTCAGCGGGCTTTCGCAGAGGCCCGCGATCATCGTCTCGCGGCCGGCCTCGATGCGCTTGGCGATCGCGATCTCGCCCTCGCGCGAGAGAAGCTCGACGGAACCCATCTCGCGCAGATACATGCGCACCGGATCGTCGGTCCGGTCGGTCGGCTCCTTCTTCTTCGCGGTGGCGAGGGCCGTGCCGCTGGACGGCGCGATCTCGCCGGAGTCGCCTTCGGAATCGGAATCGTCGTCGTCCGCCGCCTGGTTGTTCTCCTCGACGTCCTCGTCCTCGACGACGTTGATGCCCATGTCGGAGAGCATCGCCATCGTGTCCTCGATCTGCTCGGAGGTCACCTCCTCGGAGGGGAGAACGGCGTTGAGCTCGTCCATCGTGACGTAACCGCGCTTCTTGGCGGCCTTGATCATCTTCTTGACGGCGTCGTCGGAAAGATCGAGAAGAGGGCCGTCCGTCCCGCCTTCGCGCTCGTTCTCGGCTTCGTCGTTTTCCTTGACCTTGGTTGCCATAAGCCCGTTACTTCCTTGATGGAGCCGTTGTCTGTCGATCGCCGCAGCTTGACCGATACGCCGGGTCTCCGGCGGCAATGAAGCCGCCGGCGGCGAATCAATTCGCATCAGCTAACGGACCGACATTTAATCCGCGCTTAACCACACCGCCGCGCGCGTCGCCGTCCAAAATGCGGCGCCGAAACACCGCGTGCCTCTCGTCAGATATGATCTTGCCATTCGACAGTCCTTGCCGGCGATGGTGATTCCCACAAAAACCGCATGCGTCAAGCATTGACGGCTCAAAGTGCGGATTTTTCCAGGTTTCGTCGCAATTCCTTCTCCGGAAGGTAGAAACGGCGTCCCGGTGGTCAAGCCATCGCCGACAGACCGCACCGTCCCGCCATTCATCGCGATGAAGGCTTCGGAAGCGGGTCCTGTCGCCGCGAAGATGTAGGCAGTCTTTTTCTTTCTGCAAGGACAGACGCGCCGGTAAAGGGCGGGGCGGGGCGCGTTCCCCCTTGGGTGACGTGCCCGCGGCCATGCTGGTGCTCAGGACCTTACCGACACCTCGAGCCCGGCAAGCTGGTGCACCATGCGCTGGACGTGTCGGAGACAGATAGCGAACGGAAGGCGACCGTGGCGAGGCGATCGGTGCCACGCTGAGGACGCAACGAGATCCCTCCCGGACGGGGATCAGGCTGTCCGGGAGGGGCGGTCGTTTCGCGAACGTCGCGGATGCGGGACGTCAGTAGCCGCCGCCTCCGCCGCCGGTTCCACCGCCACCGCCGCCGGTGGCGCCGCCGGCTCCCATCGAGCTCGATCCGCTGGAAGAGGACGCGGACATGTCGTTGCCCGACATCGTGTTGCAGGCCGCAAGGCCGAGAAGCAGAAGCATGCAAAATACGCGCAGCATGACGACCTCCGTTGAGACAAGCCCATGAACAACACCATGCGGCCTATGGCTAATCCCGGCCGGCGTGTTCACGGCGTTCCGTGTTGCCTCAATTCAGCGGGCGCCTTCGGAAGAGGCTGCGGCTGCGGGCCTGCGGCATCATCTTCTGCCGGCGTCGTTCGCAGCGGGCAATCACGGCGCAGAGCGCCGCGGTGGCCGCCGTCATCGCGCCGATGATACCCATGATCGTGGAGACGGAAAACATCAGATGCATGCTCTCCTCCGTTGCGGCGCAACGGCCTTCCGATGGACCAGGACGAAGCGCCCCCAGGGCCTCCTCGCGGCTCGAACGCCGATCCCGGCCCGAGGTTCCGCGAATGCAGGCGCCAAAGACGAGGCCGTCATCCTCCTGGGGAAGCCGTGAATCAGCCGTTGGAGAAAGCCTGGAGAAAGAGAAGGCGGCCGAGAGGAAGGCCGGTCTCGATGGTGGGCCCGGCAGGACTCGAACCTGCAACCAAGCGGTTATGAGCCGCCGGCTCTGACCATTGAGCTACAGGCCCATCCGGCGTCGCGCGGGGCATGGCGCGCGGTGCGTGCGGATGCCGGAAGGCTCTAGCTGAATTGAGGCGTTGCGACAAGGCAGCCCATCGCCTATGCCGCAATGAGCACACATTCGCTCAGCATCAGGCGGAGGAAGGGAATTTGCATTACCGGAGATCCCACATGCCGAGCTTGCGCTCTTCCGCTGCGGCATTCGCTCTTATTCTTCTGGCCGCTTCGTTTGCAGCCTGGCCCGCTGCGGCCGAGGCCGCGCAGAACAAGCCGGGGACGATCTCCGTCACGGGGGAGGGCGTCGCCAAGAAGGCGCCCGACATGGCGATCATCACGCTGACGGTGCTGCGCGAGGGAGACACGGCGCGCGCGGCTCTCGACGCGAACAAGTCCGCCATGGGCTCGATCCTCTCGGCGATGGAGGCCGACGGCATCGCCGAGCGGGACCTCCAGACGTCGGGATTCTCGATCCAGCCGCGCTATTCGACGCCGGCCGACGATTCCAAGAAGCCGACCGCGCCGGAGATCGTCGGCTATCAGGTGACCAACACGCTGAGCGTGCGCATCCATGACCTGAGCAAGGTCGGCGACATCCTCGATCAGTCGGTTTCGCTCGGGGTCAACCAGGGCGGCAATATCCTCTTCACGAACGAGGACCCGGAGCAGGCGATGAGCGATGCGCGCAAGTCCGCCATGGCCGATGCGATCGCCAAGGCCAAGGCGCTGACGGCGGCGGCCGGCGTCGGTCTCGGCCCGATCCGCGAGATCACGGAAAGCTCGAGCACCCCGCAACCGGTCCCGATGCTGCGCGCGGCGAGCGCCAAGATGGCGGCGCAATCCTATGTGCCGGTGGCGAGCGGCGAGAGCGAGTTCCGCGTCACGGTCAACGTCACCTGGGACATCGCACAGTAGCGCTTGCCATCGCACGATGCAGAAAAGCCCGCGGCGGCCGAACCGCTGCGGGCTTCTTCTATGCCGCCGACGAAACGCCCGCGACTGGCGCGTCATCGGCGGGATGCGTGTCTGCCGGGGCTGCCCGGCACGGTTCCAAGATTGCCCGCGGCGGCCTGAACCGCGCCCGAACCGACCGTTCACCCGTGGTTCATCTCGATCCGCTGCGAACGGTGCCGAGGCCTGCCGGCGTCGAGAGGCCAGCAGGCCGCCATGTGCGGACGGGCTGTCGTCCCGCAGTGCGCCGTTCCCTTCGGCGCGCGGGAACCATAGCGCCGGCCCGGGCGTTTCCGGTGCTCAATGAACGGGAGAGGCGTACATGGCCGACAGGAACATCGACGACGCACTTGCTGCTTTTGAGCGGCAGCTGAGTGACCTCAAGAAGCAGACATCGCGCCTCGCGGACTCGATCGCGCGGCACCGTCCCGATCTCGACGACGTCCGCGAGATGACGCACGACGTCTACCGCGGAGCGCGGCGGGGCGTGCGGCGCGCGGCGCGCTATGCGAAACGCGAGGGTGGTGCGGTCGCCGACGTGGTGCGAGAGAACCCCGGGACAACGACGGGCGCGCTTGCCGCCGCCGGCCTCATCGGCCTTGCCGTCTGGTGGTACCTCGAATCGGGCAACCGTCGCCGTTCGTGGTGACGCGAGCGCTATGAGCCTCACGCATTGCTGCATTGCAGATGAGCGGGTGGCATATGCGGCGCCTGCACTTAAATAGACGCCATCCGAGCGGCCTCCTCCTCCCAAGCCGCTCGCGATAGAGGCCGGTGACCTCCTCCTCCCAATCGCCGGCCGTGATCAAGGCCTGCCGCTCCTCCTCCTGCGGCAGGCCTTTTTCTTTCCATCCCTCGCGACGCCTTCCGACGTGGAACTTTGGCCGCGCCACAAGGTTTGCTCCCTTCATTGCGAGCGCGCTTGCCAGGCGCATTCCGAGAAGACCGGCGCACGGCCGGCCGGGCGCGTTCCTCTCCCCATCACGACCATCAGGGGCATCTGCGATGAGGAATGTCTTGGAACGGGCGCGGCTGCAGGCGAGCTGGCTGCCGAACTGGGCGATCGGCGCCCTCGTCCTCGTCGCCGCACTCATCATCGGCGTCGTCATCCATCGCGTGCTCTATGCCATTCTGAAACGGCTTGCCGCCAAGCGCGATCTCTTCTGGCGGTCGCTCGTGTCGCGCACCGAACGTCCGGCGCGGTTCGCCATCGTCGTCGCGACGCTTGCCATCGGCGCCACGATCGCGCCGCTGACGATCCATCAGACGGCGATCATCAAGCACATCCTCCTGATCTGCTTCATCCTGCTCGTCGCCTGGATGATCCGGACGGCGATGCACATCTGGACGACCGTCTACCTCCGGCGCTTCAAGCTCGACGCGGAGGACAACCTGCTTGCGCGCAAGCACGTGACCCAGTCGCGCATCCTCACGCGCATCGGCGACACGCTAATCGTGCTCATCGCCGTCGCAGCCGCCCTCATGACCTTCAACACGGTGCGCCAGTACGGCGTCAGCCTGCTCGCCTCGGCGGGTGCCGCCGGTATCGTCGTCGGCCTTGCCCTGCAGCCGGTGCTGAAGAACCTCTTCGCCGGCATCCAGCTCGCCGTCACCCAGCCGATCCGCATCGACGACGCCCTGATCGTCGAAGGCGAGTTCGGCAATGTCGAGGAGATCACCGCGACCTATGTGGTTGTGCGCATCTGGGACGAGCGG
>JBQCEN010000311.1:0-3011 GCA_051960215.1 Pararhizobium sp. | reverse complement strand
CTCAAGAAGGCCGGCCTCGTTCCGCTGGCCCAGGCCGGCGATCCGTGGACGCAGGTGCTGACCTTCTTCAACGTGCTGATCGGCGAGGGCGGCAAGGACCTCTATCTCAAGGTCATCAAGGACAAGGACGTCGACGCGGTGAAGTCGCCGGAGTTCAAGAAGGTCGCCGAGACCTTCGGCAAGCTCAGGAACTACGTCGACGAAGGCGTGCAGGGCCGGCAGTGGAACCAGGCGATCGCCATGGTGATCACCGGCAAGGCCGGTTTCAACTTCATGGGCGACTGGGCGAAGGGCGAAGTGCTTGCCGCCGGCAAGACGCCGGGCAAGGACGTCGGCTGCATCCCCGGCCTCGGCCACGAGGTCTACTGGATCGGCGGCGACGTCTTCGTCTTCCCGAAGCTCAAGAGCGCCGAGGAGCAGAAGGCCCAGAAGCTGCTCGCCCACGTCATGCTCGAGCCAAAGACGCAGGTGGCCTTCAACAACAAGAAGGGCTCGGTGCCGGTGCGCTCCGACGTCGACACGAGCTCCATGGACGCCTGCGCCCAGAAGGGCATCGCGCTCCTGAAGGCGGGCGACTACGTGCCGAGCTCCGACATCCTGATCTCGCCCGACATGACGGGCTCGATCACCGACCTGGTCGGCTCGTTCTTCTCCAACAAGAGCCAGACGCCGGACGATTTCGTCAACCAGTTCGCCGACGTCATCTCGAACGGCTGACGCGGTTCGCAACGGGGCCGGGCCTGACCGCCCGGTCTCGCGCCTGCCTTCTGTCCACCCCCACGGGCAGAGGGCAGGCGACCGCACCGCCGCTCTTGGAGGACCGCCCGTGAAACCTCGGCGCTTGCGCAACGGAATGGCGCAGGTCGCGCTCATCCCCGCATGGCTGATCGTGATCTTCGCCTATATCGGGACCATCGTCTGGACGATCCGCATCTCGTTCACGAACTCCCGTATCTTCCCGGACTACGATTTCGTTGGCTTCAAGCAGTACGACCGGCTGTTCTCGACGCACCGCTGGACGATCTCAGTGGAAAACGTCGCGATCTTCGGCGTCCTCTTCATCGTCGGCTGCCTGGTACTCGGGTTCCTGCTCGCCGTCTTCCTCGACCAGCGCATCAAGGGCGAGAGCGTCTTCAGGACGATCTTCCTCTATCCCTACGCCATGTCCTTCATCGTCACCGGCCTCGTGTGGCAGTGGATCCTCAACCCGACGCTCGGCATCCAGCAGACCGTGCGCAACTGGGGCTGGGAGAGCTTCAGCTTCGACTGGCTGGCGCGCGGCGACCGGGCGATCTACCTCATCGCCTTCGCCGGCATCTGGCAGGCTTCCGGGCTCGTCATGGCGATCCTGCTCGCAGGGCTGCGCGGCATCGACGAGGACCTCTGGAAGGCTGCGAAGGTCGACGGCATCCCGCCGTGGCGGGTCTATCTGTCGATCGTCATGCCGCTGCTTTCCGGCATGTTCGTCACGGCGATCGTGCTGCTCGCGACCGCGGTCGTGCGCGTCTACGACCTCGTCGTCGCGATGACCAACGGGGGGCCCGGAATTTCCACGGAAGTGCCGGCCAAGTTCGTCATCGACTACCTCTTCAACCGGCAGAACATCGCGCTTGCGACCGCCGCCTCGACGGTGATGTTCGTCGCCGTGCTCGTCGTCCTCGGACCCTGGCTCTACAACCAGTATTTCCGCTCCAGCGAGAGGAGGGCCGCATGACGGAGGCCGTCCCGCTCCCTGCCGCCAAGGGGCCGCGCGGTCCGCGGCCGAAGCGCATCACCGCCTCGCGCGTCGGCATCTATGCCTTCCTCGTCATCGCGGCGCTGTTCTTCCTGCTGCCGTTCTACGTAATGATCGTGACCTCGCTGAAGCCGATGTCGGAGATCCGCCTCGGCAACATCTTCGCCTGGCCGGACGCCGCGACCTTCGCGCCGTGGATCAAGGCGTGGTCCGGCGCCTGCACCGGCGTCAACTGCGAAGGCATCCACGTCGGCCTTCTCAACTCCTTCAAGATCCTGATCCCGAGCGTCGTCCTTTCGATCCTGATCGGCGCGACCACCGGCTATGCGCTCTCCTTCTGGCGCCCGCGCGGCGGCAATATCGTCTTCGCCGTGCTGCTGCTCGGCGCCTTCATCCCCTATCAGGTCTTCCTCTATCCGCTCGTGCGGATGCTCTCGATGGTGGCGCTCTACAACACGCTGCCCGGCATCATCATCGTGCACACGATCTTCGGCCTGCCCATCATGACGCTGCTCTTCCGCAACTATTACGGCGCGATCCCGATCGACCTCTTCAAGGCGGCACGCGTCGACGGCGGCGGCTTCTGGACGATCTTCTTCCAGCTCATCATCCCGATGTCCGGTCCGATTCTGATCGTCGCGACGATCCTGCAGGTCACCGGCATCTGGAACGACTTCCTCTTCGGGCTGATCTTCGCCGGCCGGCAGAACCTGCCGATGACCGTCGAGCTCAACAACGTCGTCAACACCACGACGGGCGTGCGCGAATACGACGTCAACATGGCGGCGACGATCCTGACGGCGCTGGTTCCGCTCGTCGTCTACTTCGTCTCCGGCCGCTGGTTCGTGCGCGGCATCGCCGCCGGCGCTGTGAAAGGATGAAGCCGATGGATGCTTCCGTCTCTGTCAAGGACCTCGCGATCAGCTACGGCGCGCTCGACGTCATCCGCACGCTGAACCTCGAGGTCGCGCAAGGCGAGTTCCTGGTGCTCCTCGGGCCGTCGGGCTGCGGGAAGTCGACGCTGCTCAATGCCATCGCCGGCCTCCTCGACATCTCCGACGGCGAGATTTGGATCTCGGGCAAGAACGTTACCTGGGCGGAGCCGAAGGATCGCGGCATCGGCATGGTCTTCCAGTCCTACGCCCTCTACCCGCAGATGTCGGTGGAGCGGAACCTTTCCTTCGGCCTTCGCGTCGCCGGCCATAAGAAGGACGACATCGAAAGGCGCGTGCAGCGGGCCTCCGAAATCCTGCAGATCGAGCCGCTCCTGAAGCGC
>JBQCEN010000310.1:0-4204 GCA_051960215.1 Pararhizobium sp. | reverse complement strand
CGTGCAGGCGGCGAACGCCGGCGATCATCGCCTCGGCCGTGCTGCGTGGGCCGTAGACGGTGATCATCGCCGCGAGCCCGGTGCGCTTTAGGCGCTGCAGCGGATCGCTGCGGAAGCTCGTATGCTGCCAGACGCCGTCGCGCACCTGCGGCTCGGCGAGTTCGAGGAGGACGCCGGCGACGCCGCCGATGAAGAGGCTGATCGGGTTCTTGAAGATGATCCAGGAAAGCGATTCGGGCGCGGCAAGCGCCGGCTCGCCGCGCGGCTCGGAGAAATCGATCTCGCGTCCCGCCGGCGGCCGCAGGAAGGCTTCCGCGAAGCCGTCGACCTGCCGCAGGATCGGCTGCGGCAGGAGGATCGGCCGGAAACCGTCAAACATCCCTAACCGCATCGACCGTCTGTTCCTGCCGTGGCGAGACACGCACAACGGCCGGAACCGGGCTTCGGTTCGGCGCCCGGCCCGCGGCGCCCTTCAGGCGGCCGCGACGGCTGAGTGGCCCTTGCGCGCCGCACCGGTCCTCAGGCCGAGGAGATGGCAGATCGCATAGACGAGCTGCGCCCGGTTCATCGTATAGAAATGGACGTCGTGAACGCCGCGCTCGACGAGATCCATGACCTGATCGGCGGCGACCGCTGCGGCGATCAGCGCCCGCGTCTGCGCGTCGTTGTCGAGCCCCTCGAAGCGCTCCGCCAGCCATGCCGGCACGCTCGCTCCGCACATGCCCGCAAACCGCGCCACCTGCGGGAAGCTGTGCACCGGCAGGATGCCCGGCACGATCGGGACGTAGATGCCGGCACGGCGCACGCGCTCGACGTAGCGCTCGTAGAGGTCGTTGTCGAAGAAGAACTGGGTGATCGCCCGCGTCGCGCCGTTGTCGACCTTGCGCTTCAGGAGGTCGATGTCGGTCATGAAGTCCGGGCTCTCCGGGTGCTTCTCCGGGTAGGCGGCGACGGAAATCTCGAAATCGGAGATCGCCCTCAAGCCGCAGACGAGCTCGGCGGCATTCGCGTAGCCGCCCGGATGCGGCCGGTAGACGGCGCCGACACCCCCCGCGGGATCGCCGCGCAACGCGACGAAGTGGCGAACGCCCGCCGCCTCGAACTCGCGCACGACGCCGTCGACCTCGGTGCGCGTCGCGCCGACGCAGGTCAGATGCGCAGCCGGCGAGAGGTCCGTCTCGTCGATGATGCGAGCCACCGTGTTCAGCGTCGGCTGCTTCGTCGTGCCACCTGCGCCGTAGGTGACCGACACGAAATCCGGCTGGAAGGCGGCGAGCCGCGAGATGCTCTCCCAGAGCTGGCTCTCCATGTCGCCGGTCTTCGGCGGAAAGAACTCGAAGGAGACGTTGAGCTTCGCCGGATCGAGGGCGGCGCTGGAGCGGCGGAGATTGGAGGACATGGCTCAGGCGACTCCCTTGGCGGCCTGCGGAGCGTCGGCGATCAAAAGCCTCCGGTCCCGCGCAAGCCAGATCGTCACGGTCAGCGTCTCGCCGGAGCGGGCATCGGGGGCAAGGTCGACGACGGTCTCGACGTCGAGTTCGCAGTCGCCGAGCCAGCCGGCGATCGACTCGTGCGAGAAGCCGAGGCGCACATGGGCGTGGTCGGCCCTCAGATGCTCCAGGTCATGCGGCGCGAAGTCGATGATCGCGAGCCGCCCCGCCGGCCTCAGCATGCGCGCGGCCTCGGCGATCGCCGCCGCCGGATCCTCGACGAAATGCAGCACCTGATGGATCGTGACGAGATCGAAGCTGTTGCGATCGAGCGGCAGGTTGAAAATGTCCCCGTGGCGCACCGAGGCGCGCGTGATCCCGGCCTTGTCGAGGTTCGCGCGGGCCACCGTCAGCATGTCGCGACTGGCGTCGATGCCGATCGCCCGACGGTAGATGCCCTCGAAGAGCTGCAGGATCCGCCCCGTCCCGGTGCCGAGATCGAGCATCGAATCGAAGGGCTGAGCGCCGATCAGCTCCTTGAGCTTCGCCTCCACCTTCTCCTCGGGGATATGCAGCGTGCGTAGCTGGTCCCAGCTCCGGGCGTTGCGGCTGAAATAGGCCTGCGCCTTCTCCGCCCGCGCCTGCTTGACGCCGGCGAGCCGTTCGCCGTCGCGGGCGAGCACCGGATCGCTCTTCGACGTCGCGTCGACGACGAGGCGCGAAAGCGAGGCCCGCGGGCCCTCCCCCGTCAGCCGGAAATAAGCCCAGGCGCCCTCCTGGTACCGCTCGACGAGGCCAGCCTCCCTGAGGAGCTTCAGATGGCGCGAGATGCGCGGCTGAGACTGGCCGAGGATTTCGGTCAGGTCCGTGACGGTGAGGTCTCCCGCCGAAAGCAGCGCGAGAAGCCGCATCCGCGTATTCTCGCCGGCCGCCTTGAGGGTCTCCACGACCGATTCCAGATCGAGCCTTGCCTTGTCGAGCATCCGTCACTCCAAAACGATATAAAGATATGTTTATATGGTTTTGGATGACGCCGCAAGCAGAAAACCGGATGTCGCAAGCGGTTTGCGGCGCGAACAGTCCATCGATGACGGACTCGAGCACCAACGAGCCGGCACGGGCGAAGGTTCAGCCGGGACGACCGTCGCAGGAAGGACCTGGCGACGCGGCCCGCGGTTCACGCGGTCAGTGATAGAGCCACTGCTCCGGCACCAGAACGCTGATCCGCTCGCCCGCCACCACGCGCCCGGGTTTCTCGACCCAGGCGACAAGCCCGCGCCGCCGACGGGCACCGTCCTTGAAGGCGAGCGCAAGCTTCGTCCGGTCGCGATCCGGATAGTGATCGGCGATGGCGTTGCCGGAGAGCCGGCAGGGCGCGTTCTGGCCGTCGATCCTCAGCGTCACGCCGCCCTCGAAGAAGAATAGGGTTCGCGGCGGCAGCATCGAGAGCCGCGGGATTCCGGCCACCACCAAATTGGCGCCGATCCATTCGGGCCGGATCTCGGCGATGCCCATCGCAGACGCCGCCTCGGCCAGCTCGTCGGCCGCAACCAGGCTCACCTGCCGCTCGTTGCGCATCTCGGTGCCGCGCGGGTACCACGGCTCGCGCCCGCCCGACCGTCGCGTCAGCCCACTGTGGAAATCCTCGGCGATGCCGTCGAAGCCGAAATCGAGCTCCGCGACGGGCGACGTCGCAAAGTCGTTGCCCCGCGCCGCGAACAACCCCGCAGCCGACGCCTGCAAGCGCCGTCCCGGCAGGATCTCGATTGCTTCGCTCAAAGGTTCGATCAACGTGTCCATGATTTTTGGCCGGTTGTTGCGTCAGGCGCTCGAAACGCCGGCAGCACCCTAGCCTTTCACCGCGACCAGGAACAGTCGCGGGAACTTGAGCAGCACCTTGCCGTCGCGCATCCGCGGATAAGCCTTAGCCACGCTCGCCTGATAGTCGGCGAGGAAGCGTGGTCTTTCGTCCTCGTTGAGCGGATCGAGGAACGGCCGGAGCCCCGTCCCCTTCACCCACTCGACGACCGCCGCCGCATCGGCAAGCGGATGGTTGTAGATCGTGTGCCAGATGTCGAGGCGGCTGCAGGCGCCGGTCAAGGCTTCATGATAGGCCCGGACCGGCGGAAGAGGCGCGCGGGCGAGACCTTCGAGCTTGCTTGGAAACGGCATCCGCGCCGCCGTCTCCGTCATCAGCACATGCGTCGGCTCGCGAAGGTTGTCCGGCATCTGCACGGCGAGCACGCCGCCCGGCACCAGATACTCCATCAGCGACCGGAGAAGCGGGACGTGGTCCGGCAGCCACTGGAAGACGGCGTTGGCGAAAATCAGGTCGACAGGCTCGGCCGGCGCCCATGTCGCCGCATCCGCCTGCTCGAATCGCAAACCCGGCAACCGCACGCGAGCCTTCGCCAGCATGTCGGGAGAGGTGTCGAGTCCGACCACCTCCGCCTCCGGCCAGCGCCGCACCAGCAATTCCGTCGAATTCCCAGGTCCGCAGCCGATATCCACCACCCGGCGCGGCGCCTCCAGCGGCACCTGCGCCAGCAGATCCCGCGCCGGCCGCGTCCGCTCGTCCTCGAATTTGAGATATTGGGATGGGGACCAGTCTTCCAAGGGAAGCTCTCGTTCTGGCGGAAAAGAAAGTGGAACTCATCAACAGCGAATTGGAGGCGCACGCAAGACTCGCCCATGAGAATCTGCGAGCTTGACTGCTGTCTTAAGTTCTGGTTTTGTTCTAATTTAATGAGGATCGGTCGATGAATGCCGAGGCC
>JBQCEN010000309.1:0-4795 GCA_051960215.1 Pararhizobium sp. | reverse complement strand
TGCGCGGTCGCGCGACGATTCTGGACATCGCGCGCGAGGCCGGCGTGTCTCCCGCGACGGTTTCGAATGCGCTGAACGACCGCCGCTATGTCGAGGCGGAGACGAAGGAGCGGGTCAAGGCCGTCGCCGCCCGTCTCGGCTATGCGCCGAACCTGCGCGCCCAGAGGCTGCGCACCGGACGCGCCGACACGATCGCGCTCGTCTCCTCGATGCCCTTCGCGGTGGCCGCCGGCCCTTCGCGGCTCGGCTTCCTGATGGAGATCGCCGCGGTCGCGGCGTCGGCGGCGCTTGAAAGCGGAATGGCGCTCGTCCTCGTGCCGCCCTCCGAGAGGACGGGCCCCGCGATCGAGACGCTCGCCATCGACGGTGCGATCGTCGTCGAGCCGACGGCGGACGACAGCACGGTCGCCCGCCTGCGCGCCGCCGGACATGCGGTCGTCTCGATCGGCCGCCAGCCGGGCGACAAGCCCGTTCCCTATGTCGACCTCAGGTCGGGACCGTCGACCGGGATCCTGCTCGACCATCTCTGGGACCGATCGTCGCGGCGGATCGCGCTGGTCGTCGGGGCGCAGCGCCGGAACTCGTATGTCGAGGCGGAAGAGGAGTTTCAGCGCTTCGCCGCGCGGAAGGAGATGCCGCCGCTGATCCTGCGCGTCGACGAGACGAGCGGCGAGGACGGGGCTTGCGCCGCGGTGGAAGGCCTGCTTTCGACCCATCCCGAGGTGGATGCGCTTTGCGTGCCGGTCGACGCCTTCGCCGTCGGCGCCAATCGCGCGGCGCTGCGGTGCGGGCGTCATGTGCCGGCCGACCTGCGGCTGGTGACGCGCTATGACGGCTTGCGCGCCCGCCAGTGCCAGCCGAACCTGACCGCGCTCGATCTCAAGCTCGACGAGGTGGCGGCACGTGCCGTGGAACTGCTGATGGAATGGATCAGGACGGGGCAGGGCCGCGCCTTTGCCGAGGGTCCTGAGCCGACCCTGATCCTGCGCGGCTCGTCCGTCGGCGAATAGGATCGGAAAGGCCATGGACGGCGGAACAAGGGGAGACGGCCGGACCGTCAGGCCCGGGCGGTCCGCTTCCTCCTGCGGATTTCGGCATCGATCAGGAGATTGGCGATGGTCATGCGCTGCGTCGCCATCGGGCGCAGCGCCGCCGCCACGCGATCGGGATGATTGCTGGCGGCGAATCGCCGTCGGCGCCGCGCCAGGGCGGCGAGGTCGGGGCAGGCGCCGAGATCGAGCTCCCTTGCAATCTCGGCTGGATCCGTCGTCGCAGGCGGCAAGGCAGGCGCAGCATCCGGGGTCACGGCCGCCCACGCATCGGGCAAGGACGCCGGCTTGCCGAGGTCGGGTCCGGCCGTCTCGGGGATAAACCACGGGTTCGAGCGGATCGGCGAGCGGAAGGCCTTCTCCTGCACTCCTGCGTCCGGACTGGCGCTTTCCAGGTGCTGAAGCAGGGTCTCGAAGGTGCTGGCGTTCCGATGGTTCATCGCTTCAGGCTAGGACGCGACGTCTTTCATAATCCTTTCCACTGAAGAACTGCGCCGATCTGTCACCATGCGTTCTGCAGCCGGCCGTTGACATGGCCGCCCGGCCGCAGCGACCATAGGGCGCTCGGGAGGGGACGAATGACAGGGCGACAGCCATGGCACCCGTTCGCTGGCATTACGACAGGGCCGAACTCCTCGCAGATGGCGTCGTCCACGTCATCAGCGTCGCCTTCGCGGTTCTCGGCGCGGCGGCACTGTTGGCGATGGCCGCAGCCGAGCTCTCGCCGGCCGAGCGTTCCGGCTTCGGCGTCTATTCCGTCTGCCTCATCGCCACGCTCGGCGTCTCCGCCGCCTACAACATGTGGCCGGTCTCGCAGATCAAGTGGATGCTGCGCCGCTTCGACCACGCCTGCATCTTCCTGCTCGTGGCCGGCACCTACACACCCTTCGCCCTCCGGCTTGGCGCAACGGGCGACTGGTTGCTCACCTGCGTCTGGATCGTCGCCGGCCTCGGCATGGTGCTGAAGATCGTCTTCACCGGACATTTCGACCGGATCGCCGTCTTCTTCTACCTGGCGCTCGGCTGGAGCGGGCTCGCCTTCTTCCATGTCATGGCGGCGAACCTGGCGCCGACGACGATCATCCTCATTCTGATCGGCGGCCTCGCCTATACGCTCGGCGTCGTCTTTCACCTCTGGGGAAGCTTGCGGTTCCAGAACGCGATCTGGCACACGCTCGTCCTCGTCGGCGCCGCTTTTCACTATGGCGCCGTGATGGTCACCCTCTCTTCGCTCGCCGGAGCCGCCTCCTGAGCGGCGCTCAGTGCCGCGTGAAGAGCACGATGTCGTTCCTGGCGTCCATGCTGACCGCGATGACGTCGGCGACGCCATGGCCATGCGCCTTGAGGGCCTGGACCAGCTTCGGCTTCCTGGCGATCGAATCGCGCAGCCGCTGCTGGCCCGCCGCATTGGACGAGACGACCGCGATGACGGGGGCGGCGTTGCCGGATTTTGCGGCGCTTTCGACGGTGATCCCCGCGAAGGTCTTCGTCTGATCGATCTCCATCGCCGTCGCGATCAGGTCGGGATCGATCAGCCGCGCAGGTGGGATGACAGGGTGAGCGGCCCGGGGCGCCGCCTTCTCCGGCGTCTTTTCCTTCGAGGTCTTTGAGGCCGGCTGCGGCTTGGATGACTGATTGGAGGAATCCGGAACGGCTTCGGGCGACTTGCCCTTCTTCGCCGGCGCATGGTCCGCCTGGCCGGGCTCGGCCGAGCCGGTCGCAGGCGTCGTGGCGGCCGGATTGGCCGGCACGGCGGGGTGAGGCGGGACGGTGGCGGCAAATGCCGGACCGGCGGACGCCAGGAGGATTGCCACGATGGCCGAGGCAAGAGCCGGACCTGCGGCCCCTCCATGTCCCCGGCGTCGGTTTCTCATGTCCCGAAGTCCCATCCTCACATCCTTCGTCTCGATTCCTGGAGGCTGATTTCATATAGTGGCGGCGGTCCCGTTTTCGCTGCGACATCATCGGTCAAGGGCGAGGAAAAGCCATGTTCGCTGTGAAGGCCGTAGTCTCCGCCACCTTGGCCGTCGCGGCCGCCGGCGCGGCAGGAGCGGCCGAGGCGCCGATCACGATCAAGGGTGGCGTCCGCGACACAGTCTCCTATACGTGCGACGACGGTCGAGCCTTCTCCGTCGTCTACGTCAACGGCTCACCGGACGCGCTCGCTCTCGTGCCGATCGACGGGGTACCCCGGATCTTCGTGAACGTCATCTCCGGTTCGGGCGCCCGCTATGCGTCCGGGACGTTCATCTGGTGGACCAAGGGCAGAAGTGCCTCGCTCTACGACGTAACCCGCGGCAGCGACGCGCCGCCGGTTGCGACGTGCCGTGCCGCGCCGGACAACGGCTAGACAGGAACCGCGCCGCCGCACTCACCGTTGGACCATCTGGATGACGCAAGGAGTGATGACGTGAGCGATCTTTCACTGAAACACGAGGGCTGGATGGTCGTTGCCGACGGCGAGAAGGCGCTCTTTCTCTACAACGACGGCGATGAGGCCTTTCCGCACTTGAAGGTCTTCCGTGGCGTGGAGCATAGCAATCCGCCGAGCCGCGAACAGGGAAGCGACCGGCCGGGGCGCCTGAGCGACGCCGGCACCGTCCACCACAGCGCCGTCTCCGAAACCGACTGGCACAAGGTGGAAAAGGGGCGCTTCGCCAAGGAGATCGCCGAGAGCCTCTACGGCTTCGCCCATTCCGGCCAGTTCGACTGCCTCGTCCTCGTCGCCCCTCCTACCGTGCTTGGCGATCTTCGGAAGGAATTGCACGACGAGGTCACCCGCCGGATCATCGCCGAGGTGCCGAAGGACCTGACCAAGCATCCCGTCGACCAGATCGAGACGCTCGTGCTGCGCTCCGCCGCCTGAGGCTGCCTTGCCCATGGTCCTCGCGCCGTCACCGGCTTCCGGCCGCGGCGCGAGGAAGGAAGGCTGCCGAAAAAATCCCGTTCGGCGGAAAAGGCAGCGAAAACAACGTCTGATTGTCGTTGCGCCCTTCCAACATCCACGCCTCCGCGCTAAGGAATAAGAATATATTCCTAAGTCGATCGGAGCACGGGAATGACTGATCATATCATAGGGGGCGGCGGTGGCGCGCTGCGACAAGGCGATTTTGCCACTGCCTGCCAGGCGGTGCGCGTGGTGGTCTCGGAGATGCACGCGATGCTCGGCAGCCGCCTCCCGCTCGCCGGCCGCAAGCGGCGGCGGTCGCTCTGCCACGTCCGGCAGATCGCGATGTATGTCTGCCACGTCGTCCTGCAGGTGTCGCTGACCGATATCGGGCTGGCCTACGGGCGCGACCGCACGACCGTCGGCCATGCCTGCCGCGTCATCGAGGACCGGCGGGACGACCAGGGCTACGATGAATTCGTGTCGGCCGTGGAGCGGGTCGTGGCCGCAGCTTTCGGCATTGGGGTCGACCGTCATGACGCAGCCTGAGCGCGGCCTCGCCGGCGGCGCCCGTCTCCTCCGGCTGATGCGTTTCCTCTCCCGCGGACCGGCAGTGCTGGCACCAGCGGATAGGGCCGTGGAGGGCTCGGTTCGTCTGGAAGCGAGCGACGGGCGATCTCTCGCCGTGACCTCCGGTGATCTTTTGCACGCCGTCTCGTCCGGCCTCGTTGCGCGGCGTGGTTCGGCCGCTGGCATGACGCCGGCCGGCCGCGCATGGCTGAGGCGGGCACTCAGCGCCGACGATCCTTTCACGAGCCAGCACGCGGACCTGCGCAAGACGACGGTCGAAGTCGAGGGC
>JBQCEN010000308.1:0-16520 GCA_051960215.1 Pararhizobium sp. | reverse complement strand
CATCGCCACCCACGACCTGTCGTTGATGGACCAGGTCGATGCGCGCCGCATGATCCTCTCGCAAGGGCATCTCGACATCTATGACTGAGCATGCCGATCCCGTCCGGGCGGCGGCTGCCGCCGAACGACCCCGGCCGGAGATGCGAATCCGGCCGATGGCGCCGATCGTGCCGCCGACGAACGTCTCGGGCAGCGCCCTCATGCTGGTGATCGCGATCATGTCCTTCCTCGCCTGCCTGACGCTTGGCGCCGTCAGCATGATCAAGGGCACCGCCACAAACTGGGAAGGCCAGATCGCCCGCGAGATCACGATCCAGATCAAGCCGGCCGAGGGGCTCGACATGCAGGCCGCCCTCGTGAAGGCGCGCGACACCGCCCTTTCCTTCTCCGGGACGAACGATGCGGAGATCATGGACGACAAGGCGACGGCCCGGCTGCTCGAGCCCTGGCTCGGCCCGGGCCTCGACATCAACGCGCTGCCCGTGCCGCGCCTGGTCGTCGTCAGGATCGATTCCTCCGCCCCCCCGGACTTTGCCGCCATGCGCGCGGCGCTGAAGAAGGCCGTGCCGCAGGCGACGCTCGACGACCACCGCACCTGGGTCGACCGCCTCGTCGCCATGGCGCACACGACCGTGATGATCGGCGTCGGCGTGCTCGCCCTGGTCTTCACCGCGACCATCCTGACCGTCGTCTTCGCGACCCGCGGCGCGCTCTCGGGCAATCGGCACATCGTCGAGGTGCTGCATTTCGTCGGCGCCGAATCGCGCTTCGTCGCGCGCGAATTCCAGGGCCATTTCTTCCGCATGGGCCTCAAGGGCGCCTGCGCCGGCGGCGTTCTGGCCGCGATCGTCTTCGCCGCGCTCGGGTTCTGGCAGCAGGCGATGATGGCGACGCCGCAGAGCGACCAGACAACCGCCCTCTTCGGCCGTTTCGAAATCGGCTTTTCGGGCTATCTCGGCATCGCCGTCATCATCGCGATCATCGCCGGCATGACCGCGCTGACGACGCGCATCACCGTCATGCGCACGATCCGCGAGATCGACCTTGCGCGCCTCGACGCCAGCCGCGGAGAACAGCCTTGAGGACCCCGCGCGGGCATCTCTCGTACGACCGGCTGGCACGCAGTGCGTTGCGGTCTATCCCTTGCCTCAATCGCGAGCTATTCCAAGACCATGTCTAGCGATGCCGCGGAGGAGAGAACGATTGCTGCCGGGATGACGGACGGCGCGCGCAAGCCGCGTCGCCCGCGCCATGTCTCGCGCATCGTGAAGATCAGCTGCCTCGCCTTCGTGCTCGCCGCCGGCGCCGTCGTCGCCGGCTTCCTGCAGTTCGCCGAACGCGTGGCGGAGATGAAGGTGCCGCCCGACACGGTGAAGGGCGACGCCATCGTCGTGCTGACCGGCGGCTACCAGCGCATCGAGCACGCCCTCGACCTCCTGCGGCGCGGCGCCGGCCAGCGCCTGCTCATCTCCGGCGTCAACCCGGCAACGACCGGCAGCGAAATCCGCAAGCTGACGCGCAGCACGAAGGCGCTCTTCGCCTGCTGCGTCGATATCGGCCACGACGCCATTGACACCGTCGGCAATGCCAACGAGACGGCCCGCTGGATCCGCGAGCACAGCTACAAGCACGTGCTGCTCGTCACCAACAACTACCACATGCCGCGCAGCCTCCTGGAACTGCGCCGCGTCGATCCGGACACCGACTTCATCCCCTATCCGGTGATCAACACAGACCTCAAATCCAGCAACTGGCTCAGGAACTCCGACGTTCTCCGCAGCCTCGTCTCGGAATATGCGAAGTTCTCGCTCGCGAGCCTTCGCGACATGGTCGGCGCAGTCGGGGAAACCGGCTTGCGCACCGACCAGGCGAGCGCCGAGGAGCCGGGGCCGCCGGAGCGCCACCGCTAGCGCTGTTTTCCTTTTGCGCCGGATGGTGTAACCGGGCCTCGCCGCCTTTCCGCGGCGACGCCACCGCCCGCATGTCCGAGGCCACCCGATGACCGTCGTCCGCTCCGTCCTTTTCAACGTGGCGTTCTATCTGAACCTGATCGCGCGGATGATCGTGCTCAGCCCCTTCTTCTTCGCCGTCCCGCGCCGGCGCGCCTGGTCGGTCCCGAAGAACTGGGCGCGATCGAGCCATTGGCTGCAGGCGAAGATCGCCGGCACCACCTTCGAGGTCGAGGGCCTCGAGAACATTCCGGACGGCGGCTACATCCTGGCGCCGAAGCACCAGTCCTTCTGGGACACCTACGGCCTGCTGCCCTGGCTGGACGATCCGGTCTACATCCTCAAGCGGGAGCTGATGTGGATCCCGGTCTTCGGCTGGTACATCGCCAAGATGCGGATGATCCCGGTCGACCGCGGCGCCCGCGGCAAGGTCATGGCGGCCGTCCTCGATCGCGCCAAGACGGAGATGAGGCGCGGCCGCCAGCTCATCATCTATCCGGAAGGCACCCGCCGGCCGCCGGGCGCTGCGCCCGAATACAAGTTCGGCATCGCACGCATCTACGGCGACCTCGACGTGCCGGTCGTGCCGGTCGCGATGCACCCCGGGCTCTTCTGGCCGCGGCGCAAGTTCCTGCGGCTACCGGGGCACTTCAAGGTCCGCATCCTGCCGCCGATCCCGCCCGGACTTTCGCGTGACGCCTTCTTCGCGCGCCTCGTCGCGGAGACCGAGGCGGCAAGCGACGCGCTGCTCGTCGAGACGGCGCGCGACAATCCCCACCTCGGCCTGCCGGAAACGGCGAAACGCCGGCTCGCGGAACTCGGCGTCACGGGCAGCCCGGCGCCGGTCCGTTGACCGCGGCGGCAGTCGCGAGCCCCCGCCCGACATGCTCCAGCCAGCCGTCGCGGATCCCCATCTGCTTCAGATGGGAGAGCGTGTTGAAGACGTAGTCCTCGTTGCGGCCGGAGACGCCGACGGCGCCGCGGATGCCGGCGACCGCGGCCTCGACGGAGAGCGCGCCGGCATATTGGCGATGGCCGCGGTCGACGACGTAGGTGACAGCGGAGACGCGCGCCCCGGAGCGAAGCACGATCGGCACGATCCGCTCCTTGTAGACATGCGTGACCAGTTCGCGGTCGCGCAGATAGGTCATGACGCTGTCGTGCAGCGCGCCGGCGACGCGGAAGGCGATGCCGCGGCACGAGCCGCCGAAATCGAGCCCGAGGACGAGCCCCGGCCGCTCCGGCGTCCCCCTGTGAACATGCGAGCGCACGCAGAGCGCCCGGCGGAAGCCGTAGGCCCGGGCCTCCTCGGCCGCAAGATAGGGAAAGCCCGGACGCCACATCAGCGAGCCGTAGCCGAACACCCAAAAATCGTCCATATGGCGCATCTACAATCTGCTTTGCGGCCGCGACAATTGGAGAAGGACATGGCGACGTCAAGCACGAAGAGGCGACACCGGAACGCATGAGGACCCGCTCGAAACTCGCCGCCGTCCTCGTCGTCCTCGTCCTCGCCGCCCTCGCCTATACGGGGTTCTGGTTCTACGCGGCGAAGGAGCTCAAGGCCCGGGCGGACGCCTTCATCACCGGACTGACCGGCAAGGACATCGACGCCGCCTGCCGCGACCTCGACGTCGGCGGCTTCCCCGCGACGATCGGCGTCACCTGCTCGTCGGTGGCGGCGGCGGATGCCCGCAAGGGCCGCAGCTTCGCCGCCGGCGCCTTCGAATCCGACGCGAACATCTTCAAGCTCGGACACATCGACTCGCATCTCGAAGGCCCGCTGACCGCAAGAGATGGCGACGGCGCCCGCTTCAAGGCCGACTGGAACAGCCTCGTCTCCCATGCCGTCTTCTGGCGCGAGGGTCTTCTGCGGGGCCGTGTCGAGGCGAGCGGCCTGCACGCGACCATTGACGGCCCCTCGGTCCCGGGGACGGTCAGCTTCTCGGTGCCGGCCATGAAGGCGACGCTGCGCCGGAACAACCGGAACCTCGACGCCGAGTTCAACCTGCAAGGCCTCGCCGCCAAGGGGACCGGCCCGCTTTCGGCCCTTCCCGTCGCAAATATCGCGGGAAGTGCGACGCTCGATTCCATGGCGACGCTGCTGAGCGGCCGCAAGCCGGTGCCCGACCACCTGCTGCGCGGCACCTCTGGCACCCTGACGGCCCTGACGGCGAGCATCGGAAACGGCGCGACCATCAGCGTCAGCGGCCCCTTCGCCTTCGACACCAAGGGCCGGCTCAGCGGCCGGTTCAGCCTGGCGATCGACAACCTCGCGGCCTGGCAGGCCGCCGTCAACGCCGTCCTTCCCGGCGCCAGCGAGACAATCTCCTCCGCGACGGCCATGCTGACCGCCCTCGGCGGCTCGAATGGCAAGGCCTCGATCACCGTGACGGCCGATCACGGCCGCCTGTCGCTCGGCCTGATCCCGATCGGCAAGCTGCCGCCGATCTGAGGAGGGCTTTACGCCTTCGGCAAGCCGTGGCGGCCGAAGTCGGGAACGTCGATCTCCTGCCCGGCCTCGATGATCGAGCGGCGGATCGCCCGGGTGCGGCTGAAGAGCTCGAAGAGCTTGTCCCCGTCGGACCAGCGGATCGCCCGCTGCAGCGAGGCGAGGTCCTCGGAGAAGCGGGCGAGCATCTCCAGGATCGCATCCCGGTTGTGCAGGCAGACGTCGCGCCACATGGTCGGATCGGAGGCGGCGAGCCGCGTGAAGTCGCGGAAGCCCGAGGCGGAATACTTGATGACTTCGGACTTCGTCACCGTCTCCACGTCGTCGGCGGTGCCGACGATGTTGTAGGCGATGATGTGCGGCAGGTGCGAGACGATGGCGAGCACCTTGTCGTGGTGTTCCGGCTCCATCGTATCGACAGTCGAGCCGCAGTCCTGCCAGAAGGCCGCGAGCTTCGCGAGGGCGGCGGGATCGGTGTCCGGAAGCGGGGTCAGGATGCACCAGCGCCCCTCGAAGAGCTCGGCGAAGCCCGCATCGGGCCCGGACTGCTCGGTGCCGGCAATCGGATGGCCGGGGATGAAGTGGACGCCCTCGGGGATGTGCGGCGCCATCTGCGCGATCACCGAGCTCTTGGTCGAGCCGACATCGGTGACGATCGCACCGGGCTTCAGGTCGTGGGCGATGGCTTTCGCGACGCGACCCGATGCGCCGACCGGCACCGCGGCGATGACGAGATCGGCGTCCCGCACGGCCTCCGCATTCGACGTCGTATAGCTGTCGCCGAGGCCGAGCTGGTGGGCGCGCTCCAGCGTCTCGGAACTGTGCGTCGCGATCGCGATATGGCCGGCGAGCCCCTTCCGGCGGATGATGCGGGCGAGCGAGGACCCGATCAGCCCGATGCCGATCAGGGCGATCTTGTCGAAATGCTGGGTCATCTAGCCGAGAAAGTCCTTGAGGGCGGAAAGCAGGCCGAGATTGGCCTCCTCGCTGCCGATCGTCAGGCGCAGCGCGTTCGGGAAGCCGTAGCCGCCGACCCGGCGCAGGATATAGCCCCGCGCCGTGAGGAATTCGTCGGCCGCGGCGGCGGAGTGCTTGTCGTCGTCGGGGAAATGGACGAGCAGGAAGTTCGCGACCGACGGCGTCACCCGGAGGCCGAGCCCGGTCAGTTCCTCCGTCATCCGGGTGAGCCAGCAGTCGTTGTGGGCGACCGAGGCGTCGACATGGGCGCGGTCGCGCACCGCCGCGGCTCCGGCGGCGATGGCGGCGGAATTGACGTTGAACGGCCCGCGCACCCGCTCGATCGCGTCGACCACGTGGAGCGGCGCGTACATCCAGCCGATGCGGAGCGCCGCCAGCCCGTGGATCTTCGAGAAGGTGCGCGTCATCACGACATTCTCGTTCGCCGAGACGAGCTCGATGCCCGCCTCGTAGTCGTTGCGCCGCACATATTCCGCATAGGCCGCGTCGAGCACGAGGAGCACGCGCTTCGGCAGCCCGGCATGCAGCCGCCGGACCTCCTCGACAGGCAGGTAGGTGCCGGTCGGATTGTTCGGATTGGCGAGGAAGACGACCTTCGTGCGCTCCGTCACCGCGGCGAGCATCTGATCGACGTCGGTCGTGAGCTCCCTCTCCGGCGCCGTCACCGGCGTCGCGCCGGCGGCGAGGATCTGGATCTTGTAGATCAGGAAGCCATGGGCGCTGATCAGGCCTTCGTCGCCCGGCGCGAGATAGGCCTGGCAGATCAGCGACAGGAGGTCGTCGGAGCCGTTGCCGCAGACGATGTTGGCCGGATTGAGCCCATGGACCTCGGCGATCGCCGCCTTGAGCGCGCCGGCCGTGGCATCGGGATAGGTCTCGAGGTTGCCGCCGACGGCGGCGAGTGCCTCGAGCGCCTTCGCGCCGGGGCCGAGCGGCGTCTCGTTCGACGAGAGCTTGTAGACCTTCGCGGCACCCGGCGCGGAATGCTTGCCCGGCTCGTAGGCCGCGATCTTCATCACGCCGGGCTTCGGCTGCGGACGGTCTGTAACGCTCATCGGGAGGTTTCCTCGGGTCGGCTGTTGGCTCTTAACCGATGAATTGCGTTGACGCAAAGGGGTCGGCGCCCCTAAAGTCCCCGCCCTAACCGTGGTGATTTGGCCGGTCGGCTTGCAGCCACGTAAAACAAGTTGCTAAAAGGCCGCTTTGTGAAAGTCCGTCAGGACCGGCCGCGATCTCGCTGCCGGTTTTTTGTTGTTTGGAGCATGCGCAATGCCGATCAAGATCCCCGATCAGCTTCCCGCCCGAGAGACGCTCGTGCGGGAGGGCGTTCCCGTCATGGACGAGGGAACGGCGCTGCGCCAGGATATCCGGCCGCTGCAGATCGCGCTCCTGAACCTCATGCCCAACAAGATCCGGACGGAGACGCAGTTCGCGCGGCTGATCGGCGCGACGCCGCTGCAGGTGGAACTGACGCTCGTGCGCATCGGCAACCACCGGCCGAAGAACACGCCCGAGGAACACCTGATCGCCTTCTACCAGACCTGGGAAGAGGTGCGGTCGCGCAAGTTCGACGGCTTCATCGTCACCGGCGCGCCCGTCGAGCTCCTGCCGTTCGAGGACGTCACCTATTGGGAGGAGCTCGAGCGCATCTTCGACTGGACGACCTCGCACGTCCATTCGTCCTTCTTCATCTGCTGGGGCGCGATGGCGGCGCTGTGGCATTTCCACCGCATTCCGAAGCATGAGCTGGAGAAGAAGGCCTTCGGCGTCTTCCGCCATCGCAACAACGCTCCGGCCTCGCCCTACCTGACCGGATTTTCCGACGACTTCTCGATCCCCGTCTCGCGCTGGACCGAGATCCGCGCCGCCGACATCCGGCCCGACGCCGATCTGGAGCTGCTCGTGGAATCAGAGGCGACCGGCCCCTGCCTGCTCACCGAGAAGAGCGGCCACCGGCTCTACATGCTGAACCACGTCGAATACGATTCGACCTCGCTCAAGGAAGAGTACGACCGCGACAGGGCGGCCGGCGTGCCGACGGAGGTCCCGTTCGGCTACTATCCGGAAGACGATCCCGCCCGACGGCCGCTCAACCGCTGGCGCTCCCACGCCCACCTGCTCGTCGGGAACTGGATCAATCAGGTCTACCAGACCACGTCCTATCAGCTGGAGGACATCGGCCGGCGGTGACAGCCGCCGCCTCGTCGCGCTGCAGCGAATGCACGCCCTGCGGCGCGAGCACGGGCACGAAGACCCGCCGCGAGGCGCGACGCGCGACGGGAAGGCCCTGGTAGAGCCGCTTCTGCGCTTCGACGACCAGCACGCCGGCGAAGAGCGGCCAGAGCGCGCGGCCGGCCCGCTCGCAGGCGGCATGCGCCTTCAGCAGGCCGTTGCTCTTCGACGGCGGGAAGAACAGCGCCTCCGTCAGCGCGCCCGGCGTGAAGTTCGTCTCGCGCAGGAGCCCGGTGAGCTGGCCGCGCGAATAGGGCCGGCCCGAACCGAAGGGCGTATGCTCGAACCGCGCCCAGACGCCGCGCCGGTTGGGCACGACGAGGATCAGCCGGCCGTTCGGCGCCATGGTGCGCCAGGCTTCCTTCAGCATCTCCGCCGGGCTCTCGGCGAACTCCAGCGCATGCACCATCAGGATCCGGTCGATCGCCGCATCCGGCAGCGGCAGTTCCTCCTCGAAGACGAGCGCGCTCGCCGACGCCTCGCCGGGCGGCCAGCTCACCGCCCCTTGCCGCGCCGGCATGAAGGAGAAGGTGCGCTCCGTGTCGGCCCTGAACCGGTCGAGATAGGGCAGCGCATAGCCGAGGCCGAGGAGACGCTCGTTGGGCAGCCGCGCCCACACCGAGGCCAGCGCCATGCTGATCGCGTGCTCCGCCGAGCGCCCGAGCGGCGTCGCATAGAACTGGCGCAGGTCGACGATGTCCATATGCATGCGCGGACACTAAAGCGTTTCCAGGAAAAGTGGAAACCGGATTTCCGTCCGGAAACGCGACAAACAAGGGCATGGATTGGTGACGACACGGAAGCTGCCCGACATGCGCAAGTCGGGTATCACTCTCACCGTCGCCGCCCTAAGTTGACCTTCGACGAAATGCCAGACGAGGAGGAACGGCATGGCCGCGCTTGAAATCCACCAGTTCATGTGCCGGAGCGACAATTTCGGCGTTCTGCTGCATGACCCGGAGACAGGCGAGACCGCCTCGATCGACGCGCCGGAAGAGGCGCCGATCCGCGCGGCGCTGAAGGAGAAGGGCTGGACCCTCAGCCATATCCTGACGACGCATCATCATGGCGATCATGTCGAGGCGAACGAGGCGCTGAAGAAGGCGTTCGACGCGAGGATCGTCGGGCCGGAGGCGGAAGCGTCGAAGATCCCCGGCATCGACGAGACGGTGAAGCAGGACGACCGCTTCACCTTTGCCGGTCATCCGGTCGAGGTGATCGAGACGCCCGGCCACACCCTCGGCCATGTCTGCTATCACCTGCCCGAGGACGCGCTGCTCTTTTCGGCCGACACGCTCTTTGCGCTCGGTTGCGGTCGCGTCTTCGAGGGCACGCCTAAGCAGATGTGGGACTCGTTGAAGAAGCTCCGCGCCCTGCCGGACCGGACGATCGTCTATTGCGGCCATGAATATACGCTCTCGAACGCCCGCTTCGCCGTCACCGTCGACCCGCAGAACCTGTCGCTGAAGACTCGGGCGCAGGACGTCGAGGCGCTCAGGGCTGCCAGCCGGCCAACGCTGCCGACGACGATCGGCGAGGAAAAGATGACCAACCCGTTCCTGCGCCCCGAGAGCCCGGCGATCCGCCGCCATCTCGGCATGGAAGATGCGTCAGACGCCGAGGTCTTCGCCGCGATCCGCGCCCGCAAGGACCGTTTTTAAAGCGTTCGTCTCTCCATTATATCAGCCCGACCGCCACGAAGGCGATGACAGCTTGTCCGGCATAGCGGGCGAGCCAGGTTGTCCGGCTGATCCAGGCCGGGGTCTGTTCCTTTGTCGGTCGAAGGAAGCGCTCGCAGGCGAGCGACAGGTCGGAATAGATCATCAGGATCACGCCGACGAGGACGAGCGGCGGCGGCACGAGGGCTGCCGTCCCGGCGAAGAAGACGAGGACCAGCGCGTAGACGGCGAAAGGCCATTTGAGCGGACCGGTGTAGGGCCAGGCCCGCGGCGTCACCAGCCCGATCGCGACGACGATCGCCGCGAGCATGACGATACGCCAGGGATCGGCGCGCGCCAGCAGAGGCTGGTCGGCGAGGAGGAAGAGGACGGCGAGGATCGCCCGCTCGCCGAGGAAGGCGCCGAGGCCGCCGATGAAGGCGCGCACATGCCCCTGCACCAGAAGTGCATCGCCGACCGCGCCGAGCAGCAGCGCGATCGCCAGCGGCATCGGCTTGTCGTAGAGGACGGTGAGGATCGCAAGCAGCGCCACCGGCAGGATGCGAATGCCGGTCTTGCGCATCGACGGTTCGGCGCCGTCGACGACGAGGCTGAGGAGCGCCGCCACGACCGAGAAGACCAGCGTGGCGAGCGGCGGCGATTCGAGTCCGCCTGCGACGATCTCGCTCATGAAGCCGCCTCCTTCTGCGGCCGGCGGGCGGCGCCGGAACCTGGCCGCCTGACGAGCATGTCGCGCGCGGCCAGCGCCGCGCCGCCGGTGATCAGAAGGCAGGCGGCGGCGATCCGCCAGGACGGCGCCCCGAAGCCCGTCGCGATCAGGATCAGCGTCGAGAGGAGCGGCGCAGCGTAGCTCGCAGCACCGAGGACCTGGATATCGCCGCGCTTGACCCCGTGGTCCCAGGCATAGAAGGCGGCGCCGACGGGCATCAGCCCGAGCCCGAGGACCGCAAGCCACTGACCGGCGCCCTCCGGCCAGACCGTCGTCTCGAGAAGGACGTGGCAGACGAGGGCGAGCAGCGCCGTCGCGGCACAGAAGGCGGTCACCACGTCCGTCGGCACAGAGCCGACGCGGCGCGAGGCGAGCGAATAGCTCGACCATGTCAGCGCGCAGAGGAAGGCCGCGCCGTAGCCGACCGCATAGCGGCTCTCGAAGGCGACGCCGCCATGGGCGACGATCAGCACCGTGCCGGCCAGGCCCGCGAATGCGCCGGCGACGTGGTGCCAGCCGAGGCGCTCGCCCGGCAGCAGCGCCGAACCGACGACGATGAAGAGCGGCCAGAGATAGGCAATCAGGCTCGCCTCGACGGGCGGCGCGTTGCGCAAGGCCGTGAAATAGAAGAAGTGGTAGCCGAAGAGACCGCCGATTCCGAGCAGCCAGACCCGCGCCGGCTGGCGCAGCCCCGCAAGACGCGACGGCTGGCGCAGCAGCGCGACGGCGCCGATCGCCGTCCCGACGGTGAAGCACATGGCGGCGAGCTGGAACGGCGGCACGTGGCCCGACGCCGCCGTCAGGAGCGCAAGCAGCGCCCACATCAGGATCGCCGAAAACCCGATCAAGGTTGCCCGCGCGCGCTCGCCCACCCTCGTCTCTTCCTCCTCCCGGCGTCTTGGCTCATTCGCCGAAGCGCGTCGCCCGCACCGTCACCGGCCCGATCTTCGTCGGCACCCGCGCATAGACGGGCGCGTAGAAATCGGCCGACGGGCTCTTGGCGAACCATACCTCGATACCGGTCGCCGCAGCCAGGAAATCGATGGAATCATTGCCCTTGCGGTATCCCGCCTTTGGCACGAAACGCACCGAGCAGGCAATCGCGTCGCCCGAATAGTCGCCGGCGGAGAAATGTTCCTGC
Source organism: Pararhizobium sp. (assembly GCA_051960215.1). GTDB lineage: Bacteria > Pseudomonadota > Alphaproteobacteria > Rhizobiales > Rhizobiaceae > Pararhizobium_B. The sequence continues at coordinate 5,380 of JBQCEN010000308.1, read as the reverse complement.
CCCTTTGGCTCCAGCCTCAGGTCCGCCCGCGTCTCCCCGTCGAACATCGGCAGCGTTCGCGGGCAGACGGGCGAGCCGACGGGAAAGATCATGCCGGAGATCGGGTCGAGCACTCCTTTCAGGTCGTCCTTGCCGAGCGGGATCCAGTTGTCGCCGTGCTTCTTCGGCGGCGGCGTCTGCGTCGCCGAGCGGACGTTGCCGTCGCGGTAGGTGATCTCCGTGCGCTCCTGCTTCTTTCCCGACGTGTAGTTGACGACGTAGTGCGAGGCCTGCAGCCGGTCGCCATCGACCTGCCCCGAAACCGCGGTCGTGCCGCGCGTCTTGTCGATGATGTCGATAAGGCCCGAGCTCCGCAACCGCCCGTCGATGGCATAGGCGCGCCCCGACGTCGTCGTCGTGAACGAGAGCCAGGCGATCGGCAGGCCGAGATAGCGGACCGAATAGTCCGTCGTGCTCCGGCCGTCCCCGGCATATCCGGTGGTCGATGCCGCCGCGACCATCGTCAGCGCGGCGATGGCGGAAAGCCCGAATTTCATCAGGAACATGGCAAGCTGGTCCTCGGGTTGCGCGGCTTCGGGAGGGTCGCGGGCAGCACCCGCCCCGGCCCTCGGCTTTGATCCTTGCGTGGCGATCCAATACGGTTTTTATTGGCCGGGGAGGCCTGTCCGGCAAGGGCGGGCCGCCGCTGCGCCTCTCTCGCCTGCGGCGGGAGGAATGCGGCCGGCCGGCTTGACGCGGACGGCCTCACTGACTATAGACACGCGACTTTCCAGTTCAGGCCCGATGATCTTCGGCCGGTGCGCGGCACCCGAACCCCGTTGTCGAGCGGCGAAAAAGAAGCAGGTGAAACCATGTCCCGCAATTGCGAATTGACCGGCAAGGGCGTCATGTCGGGCAACAATGTCAGCCACGCCAACAACAAGACGCGCCGCAAGTTCAACCCGAACCTGTGCAACGTCACGCTGATCTCCGACGCCCTCGGCCAGCGCTTCCGCATGCGCATCTCGGCGGCGGCGCTTCGCTCGGTCGAGCATCGCGGCGGCCTCGACGCCTTCCTCCTGAAGGCGAGCGAAAGCGACCTCTCGATGCGCGCACGGCTTCTCCGGCGCCAGATCGTCAAGAAGACGGCTGAAGCGGCGGCCGCCTGAGCCGACGCTGCGATCGCCTGGAGCGTTTCCAGGAAAAGTGGAAACCGGCTTTCCGTCCGGAAACGCGAAAAATAGAACCCGGCGGGCCTCTCGGCCCGCGTTCGTTTGCTGGTGGCATCACCCAGGGTAAAAAAATGCGGACCATCCGGAATCTTGCGCCCTTCATCGCCCTGATGACCATCGTCGTCGCGGCCTCGAACTATCTCGTCCAGTTCCCGCTCGACGCGACCATCGGCCGGCTGCATCTGGCCGACATCCTCACCTGGGGCGCCTTCACCTATCCCGTCGCCTTTCTTGTCACGGATCTGACGAACCGACGCTTCGGCGTGCGGGCGGCGCGGATCGTCGTCTGCTGCGGCTTCGTCATCGCCGTCGCCGTCTCGGTCCGGCTTTCGACGCCGCGCATCGCGATCGCCTCAGGCGCAGCCTTCCTCGCCGGCCAGCTCCTCGACGTGACGGTCTTCAACCGGCTGCGCCGCCTGCAATGGTGGCTTGCCCCGCTTTCGGCCTCGATCGTCGGCTCGGCGCTCGACACGCTGATCTTCTTCTCGATCGCCTTTGCGCCGGCCTTCGCCTTCATCGGGCCGAACGACGCCTTCGCGACCGGGCTCGCGCCCTTCTTCGGCCTCGCCCCCTTCGACGCGCCGCGCTTCGTCTCCTGGGCGAGCGGCGACCTCTCGGTCAAGCTGGTCTCCGGCCTCGTGCTGCTGATCCCCTACGGGATGCTGCTCAATGTGCTGAAGCCGAAACTGATGGCGGCCACTGCGGCGGCGCCGTCGGCCACCGCCTGACTACTGGGGATTTCCCGGGCTGGACGGATTGGCTGCGCCGGGCGCGGGCTCCTGCAGGGTGCCGTTCGGGCTCGCTTGGTCGACCGCCTGCGGCAGGTGGCGCGACAGCACCTCGCTCACCTGATCGACCGGAATGCCGAACTTCGCCGCCAGTTGCTGCAGCCTCTGATCGCCCAGCGCCGCCCGGATCTCATCGGGGGTCACCGGCAGGTTCTGCGCATTGGTGCTGAGCCAGGAATCGACGCGGTTGCCGAGACCCGACTGTTCGAGCTTCGTCAGAATGCCCTGATAGCCGCCGAGGTCGGAAAAGGCGGTGGCAAAGAGGCCGGACATCGACCCGCCGCCCTTGCCGTTCAGGATGCCACCCAGATCTCCCATCAGATTGCCGAACGGAGCCATCGCGCTCTCCTCTCATGGCGGATGGCCGACGATCGGCCACGGCCGCAGCTTGAAGACTACGGCGATTAACGGCCTGGTGGAAGGTCCTGTTCCGTCGGCAATCCGGCGGTATTCTTCCACTCAATCGCCGACGAGCCGGAATTCCAGGAAGAGACTGCGCTGCAGGATCGAGCTGTTGTCGTCTGAAACCATCGTCAGATAGGTGCCGCCGTCGCTGCCGCGCGTCACCGACAGGCCGTCCATGTTGTCGATCTGGGCGCCGAAGCCGGCTGCGAAGATGACCTTTCCGTCGACCGTCGAGCCCGGCCGCATCGCAGCGCCCGGAATGCGGACGATCCGAACGCCGAACCCGTCGACGAGGCTGATGGTGCGTTCGAGCAGCAGAAGATCGCCGTTCGGCAGGAAGTCGCCGTCGCTGACGGCATAGGACCCGTCGCGATGGACGAAGAAGGTGCCGCGCTCCGGCCCGTCGAGGATGCCGGCATAGAGGTCGCCGGCCGCGTTCAGGCTCATCTCCGAGACGGTGACCGTCGCGCCGGCGAGCGGCCCGTCCTGCGGCGACAGCGCCACCGTCTCGAGGCCGCGGTTCTTCCGCAGTTCGCCCACCGGAAACGGCAGCGCCAGCGTGCGGATCGGGCCGGACAGCTGCGGCTTGTCGAGCGCATAGGCGTCGATCCGGTGGTCGCGTTCGAAGCTCACGAGGATATCGCCGCCGCGCACCGCCGTGCCCTCCGCATCGCTCGCCCATTTGCTGCCGATCGGCTGCCCCTCGCGGTCGAGGATCGGCGCGATCCGGAAGTCGGAGAGGCCCGAGAGCCGGCCTTTCGCATCCCGGGTGAAACGGCCCGAGAACCAGTCGCCGGTGTCCATGACGCGATGAAGGCGCTGCGGTCGGCGCTGAGCTTCAGGGAGGACATGCCGCCGAAGGCGCGGCTGTCTGACGTGACCTCCAGTCCGCCAATGAACTCCAGGTCGCCGAAGCGCGTCCGCGACGAGGCGATCCGGAAGTTGTCGATGCGCATCGTCTCGGTCGTCAGGCGCTGCCCCACGCCGGCATCGGCGCTGATCGCGTCCCCGTGAGCGGGAAGCGCCGCCGCGGCAAGCGCAAGCGCGAGGACCGCCGGGCGGACGAGCGTCAGAATGCGGAAGCCCGGGCGTCTTTCAGCCGGCACGCCGCAGGCCCGACATGCCAAGCCGCGTCGTCGGCCGCCCGCCCTCCTCGTCGAAGAGCCCGGCAAGCTGCTCGGTCATGGCGCCGGCAAGCTCCTCGGCGTCGACGATCGTGACCGCGCGGCGATAGTAGCGGGTCACGTCGTGGCCGATGCCGATCGCCAGCAGCTCGATCGGCGAGCGCGTCTCGATCTCCTCGATGACGGCGCGCAGGTGCCGTTCCAGATAGTTGCCCGGATTGACGGAGAGCGTCGAATCGTCGACCGGCGCGCCGTCCGAGATCATCATCAGGATGCGGCGCTGCTCGGGTCGGGCGATCAGCCGCGAATGCGCCCAGATCAGCGCCTCGCCGTCGATGTTCTCCTTGAGCAGCCCCTCGCGCATCATCAGGCCGAGGTTGCGCCGCGCCCGCCGCCACGGCGCGTCGGCCGATTTGTAGATGATGTGGCGGAGGTCGTTCAGCCGCCCAGGCGCCTGCGGCTTGCCCGTCTGCAGCCACTTCTCCCGCGCCTGACCACCCTTCCAGGCCTTCGTCGTGAAGCCGAGGATCTCGACCTTGACGCCACAGCGCTCGAGCGTGCGCGCGAGGATATCGGCGCAGGTCGCCGCCACCGTGATCGGCCGGCCGCGCATCGAGCCGGAATTGTCGATCAGCAGCGTCACGATCGTGTCGCGGAAGTTGGTGTCCCGCTCCATCTTGAAGGACAGCGGCTGCATCGGGTCGATGACCATGCGCGGCAGGCGCGCGGTGTCGAGATAGCCCTCCTCGAGATCGAAGTCCCAGGCGCGGTTCTGCTGCGCCATCAGCCGGCGCTGGAGCCGGTTCGCGAGCCGCCCGACGACGCCCTGGAGATGCGCGAGCTGCTTGTCGAGGAAGGCGCGCAGCCGGTCGAGCTCAGCCTCGTCGCAAAGGTCCTGCGAGGCGACGACCTCGTCGAACTCCGTCGTGAAGACGTGGTAGTCGACCTTCTCGTTGAGCTCGTCGAAGGGCTGGTTCGGCCGGCGCGTCTCGCCCGGCGTCTCCGCGTCCTCGTCGCCTTCGTCGTTCATGTCCTCGTCGGTGACCTCGGCGCCGTCCATCTCGCCGTCGTCCATCTGCTCGTCGGCCGCCTCGCTCTCCTCGGCGGGCGCCGCCACCGATCCGGCCTCCAGCTCGGCGGTCTCCTGGTTCTCCTCGTCGGACCGCGGCTGGTCCTCGTCGCTCGTGGAATCGGAATCGTCCGGCTCGTCGTCGTCCTCGCCGTATTCCTCCGCGACCTCGAGAGAAGCGAGCACGTCGCGCACCGCCCGGGCGAACTTCTGCTGGTTCTCGATCATGCCTTCGAGCGTGGCGAGGTCGGGCGCCGCCTTCTGCTCGATCCAGTCGCGCCAAAGGTCGAGGACCTTGCCGGCGCTCTGCGGCGGCCGGCGACCGGTCAGCTTCTCGCGCACGAGCAGCGACAGCGCCTCCTCGAGCGGCGCGTCAGCCTGCCGCTCGATGCCCTGGTAATTGGCCCGGGCATATTTCTCGGAAAGCATGGAATCGAGGTTGTCGGCGACGCCGGCCATCCGCCGCGCGCCGATCGCCTCGCAGCGCGCCTGCTCGACGGCGTCGAAGATCGCGCGCGCGTCGGCGCCCGCCGGCGCCATCGCCGTGTGAACCTTCACATCGTGGCAGGCCTTGCGCAGCGCCATCGAGTCGCCGATGCCGCGGGTCACCTGCAGGTCGCGCGCCGTCGGCCGCTTCGGCAGTTCGGGCAGGCGCGCCCGCTCGCCGGCGAGGCCCGGCCGATCGTTGGCGAAGACGATCTCGAGATCGTGGTCGCCGGCGATCGAGCGGATGCAGCCGGTCAGCGCGCGCTTGAACGGCTCCGCGTCGACCGGTCCGCCCGG
>JBQCEN010000307.1:0-4985 GCA_051960215.1 Pararhizobium sp. | reverse complement strand
GGCTTCGGCAAGCGCCTTGATGCGGCCGTGGTAGATGAACGCGCCGCGATCGAACACGACGTCCTTGACGCCGGCTTTCGAAGCCCGCTCGGCAACCAGCTTGCCGACGGCGGCAGCTGCCGCCGTATAGGCGCCCGTCTTAAACGACGAGCGCAGTTCGGTGTCGAGCGTCGAGGCTGAGGCAAGGGTCTTGCCCGCCACGTCGTCGATGACCTGTGCGTAGATGTTCTTCGACGAGCGATGAACCGACAGGCGCGGGCGGCCATTGGCCACCGCCTTGAGCTGACGGCGCACGCGGCCCGCGCGGCGCTGAAGGGTATCTTTCCTGCTAGCCATATCGCTTCAGCCCTACTTCTTCTTGCCTTCTTTGCGGACGATGCGCTCTTCCGCGTATTTCACACCCTTGCCCTTATAGGGCTCGGGGCCACGGTATTCGCGGATCTCCGCTGCCACCTGGCCGACCTTCTGCTTGTCGATGCCGGTGATGACGATCTCCGTCGGCTTCGGGCAGGCGATCGAGACGCCTTCCGGAGTCTGGTAGACCACGTCGTGGCTGAAGCCGAGCGCCAGCTGCAGGTTCTTGCCCTGCATCGCCGCACGGTAGCCGACGCCGTTGATCTCGAGCTTGCGCTCGAAGCCGTCCTTCACGCCGGTGAGGATGTTGCGGATCATCGTCCGCGACATGCCCCACTTCGAGCGTGCATCCTTCGACTGGTCGGCCGGCGTCACGACGACGGCGTTGTCTTCCAGCTTGACGAGCACCTCGTCGTTGACGACGAACCTCAGTTCGCCCTTCGGGCCCTTGGCCGTCACCGTCTGGCCATCGACCGAGGCGGTCACGCCAGCAGGAACCGGAACGGGCTTCTTACCGATACGAGACATTGTTCAAACCCTGTCTTTCTCGCGCGATTCCTCCGAGCACCTTAGAAGATGCTGCAGAGGACCTCGCCACCGACATTCTGTTCGCGCGCTTCGTGGTCGGCCATCACGCCCTTCGGGGTCGAGAGGATCGTGATGCCGAGGCCGTTGGCGACCTGCGGGATCGACTTGACCGAGACATAGACCCGGCGGCCCGGCTTCGAGACGCGGGCGATCTCGCGGATCACGGACGCGCCTTCGTGGTACTTGAGCTCGAGCGAGAGCTCCGACTTGCCGTTGTCGTAGTCGACCTGGCTGTAGCCGCGGATGTAGCCTTCGGCCTGCATCACGTCGAGGACGCGGGCGCGCAGCTTCGACGCCGGCGAGGACACCGACGTCTTGCGCCGTGCCGCGCCGTTGCGGATACGGGTGAGCATATCGCCCAGGGGATCAGTCATTGCCATCAGCCCGTCTCCTTACCAGCTCGACTTGACGACGCCCGGCACCTGGCCGGCCGAGCCGAGTTCACGCAGCGCGATACGCGACATCTTCAGCTTGCGATAGTAGGCGCGCGGGCGCCCCGTCACCTCGCAGCGGTTGCGCACGCGCGTCTTGGAACCGTTGCGCGGCATCGAAGCGAGCTTCAGCGTCGCGCGGAAGCGCTCCTCGATCGGCTTCGACTGGTCGTTGATGACCGCCTTCAGCGCTTCCCGCTTCGGCGCATCACGCTTGACCAGATTGCGGCGGCGCTTGTTCTTCTCGACTGCGCTTGTCTTCGCCATGTCAGAAATCCTTCTTTACGCTTGCCGTTACGGTTACTGGCGGAACGGGAAGTTGAACTCTTTGAGAAGAGCCCGCGCTTCGTCGTCCGTCTCGGCCGTCGTACAAACGATGACGTCCATTCCCCAGATCTGGTCGACCTTGTCGTAGTTGATCTCGGGGAACACGATGTGCTCCTTGATGCCCATGGCGAAGTTGCCGCGGCCATCGAAGCTCTTCGGGTTCAGGCCGCGGAAGTCACGCACGCGCGGCAGCGCGATGGTGATCAGCCGGTCCATGAACTCGTACATGCGGTTGCCGCGCAGCGTCACCTTGGTGCCGATCGGCATGCCCTCGCGGACCTTGAAGCCGGCGATCGAGTTGCGGGCCCGCGTCACGACGGCCTTCTGGCCGGCGATCGCCGAGAGATCGGCGGCGGCCGTCGAGGGCTTCTTCGAATCCCCGGTCGCCTCGCCGACGCCCATGTTGATGACGATCTTGTCGACGCGCGGGATCCGCATCTCGTTCTCGTAGGAGAACTGGTCCTTCAGCGCCTTGCGGATGCGACCGTTGTATTCCGTCTTCAGCCGCGGCTCGTAGGTTGCGTCAGCCATCGATCACTTCTCCAGAACGCTTTGCCACGCGCACCTTGCGCTCGCCATCGATCTTGAAGCCGACGCGGGTCGGCTTGCCGTCCTTCGGATCGGCGATCGCCAGGTTCGACAGATGGATCGGCGCTTCCTTGGTCAGGATGCCGCCTTCCTGCGTCTGCGTCTGGCGCTGGTGGCGCTTGATCATGTTGATGCCCTGGACGACCGCGCGGTCCTCCTTCGGCATGACGCGGACGACTTCGCCGGTGCGGCCCTTGTCCTTGCCGGTCAAGACGACGACCTTGTCGCCCTTTCGGATCTTCTGCATCTGTCCTGCTCCTTAAAGCACTTCGGGAGCCAGCGAGATGATCTTCATGTGGCTCTTGGCGCGCAGCTCGCGCGGAACCGGTCCGAAGATGCGGGTGCCGATCGGCTCTCTCTTGTTGTCGATCAGGACGGCGGCGTTCTTGTCGAAGCGGATCACGCTGCCGTCTGAGCGGCGGATGTCCTTGGCGGTCCGGACGACCACCGCCTTCATCACATCGCCCTTCTTCACGCGGCCGCGCGGGATCGCCTCCTTCACCGAGACGACGATGATGTCGCCGATGGAGGCATACTTCCGCTTCGAGCCGCCGAGCACCTTGATGCACATGACACGACGCGCGCCGGAATTGTCGGCGACGTCGAGGTTTGTTTGCATCTGAATCATGTCAGGCCGCCTTCTATCTTCTAAGCCCCGGGCGGAGCGGCAAAGCCCCTGCCCTCTGCAATGATTTCATTCAGTTCGCCGACGGCGTGTTCACCACCGTCCAGCACTTGTCCTTCGAGATCGGCCGGCATTCCTCGATGTTGACGATATCGCCGACCTTGCACTGGTTGTTCTCGTCATGCGCCTTGTACTTCTTCGAGCGGCGCACGGTCTTCTGCAGCAGGGGGTGCGCGAAGCGGCGCTCGACCTGGACGACGACGGTCTTGTCGTTCTTGTCGCTGACGACGGTGCCCTGCAGGATGCGTTTCGGCATTGTTCTCGGTCCTTCAGGCCTTGGCTTCTGCCGCCTTCTGGCGGGCGATGGTCTTGATGCGCGCGATGTCCCGGCGGACTTCCTTCACGCGCGCGGTCTTCTCGAGCTGGCCAGTCGCCTTCTGGAAGCGCAGGTTGAACTGCTCCTTCTTCAGGCTCGCGAGCTCGTCGTTGAGCTGGTCGATCGTCTTGGCGCGAACGTCGCTGACTTTCATCGTCTTGTCTCCTGGTCCTTCGCGCCTACTCGGCGATGCGCTGGACGAAGCGCGTCTTGACGGAAAGCTTGGCCGCACCGAGGCGCAGCGCCTCACGTGCCAGCTCCTCGCTGACGCCGTCGATCTCGAACATGATCCGGCCGGGCTTCACCTTCGCCGCCCAGAAATCGACCGAGCCCTTGCCCTTGCCCATGCGCACTTCGGTCGGCTTCGACGTGACCGGCACGTCGGGGAAGACGCGGATCCAGACGCGGCCGGCGCGCTTCATGTGGCGCGTGATGGCACGGCGGGCAGCCTCGATCTGGCGCGCATTGACGCGGTCGGGCTCCTGCGCCTTCAGGCCATACGAGCCGAAGGCGAGCTCATAGCCGCCCTTGGCGACGCCGTGGATCCGGCCCTTGAACTGCTTGCGGTACTTCGTACGCTTTGGCTGCAACATTGTCTAATTCCTTGAACTTCTCTGCCTCGACAGGGCGCCGCTCAGGCGTTCTCGCGGCGGCGGCTGCCGCCCTGGCTGTCGCCCTCGGTCGCACGGCGTTCCGAGGCCATCGGATCGTGCTCGAGGATTTCGCCCTTGAAGATCCAGACCTTGATGCCGCAGGTGCCGTAGGCGGTGTGCGCTTCCGCCGTGCCGTAGTCGATGTCGGCGCGCAGCGTGTGCAGCGGCACCCGGCCCTCGCGGTACCATTCCGTCCGCGCGATTTCGGCACCGCCGAGACGACCCGAGGAGGTGATGCGGATGCCCTCGGCGCCGAGGCGCATGGCCGACTGCACCGCCCGCTTCATCGCCCGGCGGAACGCGACGCGGCGCTCGAGCTGCTGGGCGATCGACTGGGCGACGAGCGTCGCGTCGGTCTCCGGCTTGCGGACCTCGACGATGTTGAGGTGCGTCTCCGACTTCGTCATCTCGGTCAGCTTGCGGCGCAGCTTCTCGATGTCCGCGCCCTTCTTGCCGATGATGAGGCCGGGACGGGCCGAATGGATCGTCACCCGGCACTTCTTGTGCGGGCGCTCGATCACCACCTTGGAGACGGCGGCCTGCTTCAGCTCGCTCATCAGGTAGTTGCGGATCTTCAGGTCCTCGTGCAGCAGCGCGCCGTATTCGGCGTTGTCCGCGAACCAGCGCGAGTCCCAGGTCCGGTTGATGCCGAGACGGAGACCGATCGGATTAATCTTCTGACCCATTACGCGGCCTTCCCTGTTTCTTCGACTTCGCGGACGACGATCGTCAGGTGCGAGAACGGCTTCTCGACGCGCGAGGCGCGGCCACGGCCGCGGGCGTGGAAACGCTTCATCGTGATCGACGTGCCGACATAGGCTTCCGCGACCACCAGGGCGTCGACGTCGAGATCATGATTGTTCTCGGCGTTGGCGATGGCCGACTCGAGCGTCTTCCTGACGGCGCCGGCGATCCGCTTGCGCGAGAATTCGAGCTCGGCGAGCGCCCGGTCGACCTTCTTGCCGATGATGAGGCCGGGACGGGCCGAATGGATCGTCACCCGGCACTTCTTGTGCGGGCGCTCGATCACCACCTTGGAGACG
>JBQCEN010000306.1:0-3433 GCA_051960215.1 Pararhizobium sp. | reverse complement strand
GCGACCTCTGCCCAGCAGTCGATCGCGATGCGGATCAACTCCTCGCGCCGGGCTTCGTCGTCGAAGTCCTTCAGCGTGAAGATCGCGAACTGCGTGCCCATGCCTTTGGCCCCGAGGTCGGCGGAAATGTCGGCGAAGGTCTTGAACCAGTCGACATAGTAGCGGCGGACCTCCGCATCGGGGTGGCCGAAATGGTTGAGCCGGCCGTAGGGTCCGGTCATGCCGGAGGTGATCTCGACGCCGGTGCGCGCCGTCGCGCCGTTGAAGGCGCGCACGAAGCGGCGGATCGTCGCCGCCGGCCAGGCCGGATTGACGAACTCGTGGGTGATCTGCACCCGTTTCAGCCGGATGTCGTGGGCGATGGTGTCGATCAGGTCGTCCGGCTCGGCGAAGCGGTTGACGAGCGGATTGGTGTTCAGCGACAGGGTGAAGGCCATGGATGTCCCGCAGTTTCGATCTGCTTTTTCGCGTTGTCGGCGGCTCTCAGCCGGCCGCTTGAGCGTGGCTTAGGCACCAGGCGTGGAAGCGTTCGACCTCGGCCTTCGTCATGTGCCGGGCGTGCTTCGTCCGCCGTTCGATGATGTCTTCGGCCGTTTCGGCCCATTCGGTGCGCATGAGGAATTCGGCTTCGCGGGCGTAGAAATCGGCGGCGAAACGCTCCCCGAGATCGCCCAGGGCCTTCGCGCCTTCGAGGAGTGCGTCGATGCGCGTGCCGTAGAGGCGAGCATAGTGCAGCAGCAGCGACTCCGGCAGCCACGGGTAGCGCTTCCGGCAGGCGGCGAGGAAGCGGTCGAAATCGGCGTCGGGGATGTCGCCGCCGGGGAGCGAGGCCGAGCGCGTCCAGGGCCTGCCCATGTTCGGGAAGAAGGGCCCGAGCTTTTCGAGCGCATGCTCGGACAGTCGCCGGAAGGTCGTGATCTTGCCGCCGAAGACCGAGAGCAGCGGCGCCTCTCCCTCCGGGTGATCGAGGTCGAAGATGTAGTCGCGGGTCACGGCGCTCGGGTTCTCGGCGTTGTCGTCGTAGAGCGGACGGACGCCGGAGAAGGCGTGGAGTACGTCGCCACGTGTCAGCGCGCGCTTCCAGTAGCGTTTCACGGCCTTGATGAGGTAGTCGATCTCGCCCTCGTCGGCCGTCACCGCCTCCGGTGGTCCGTCATAGGGGATGTCGGTCGTGCCGATCAGCGCCAGGTTGCCTTCGTAGGGGTTGATGAAGATCACGCGCTTGTCGGTGTTCTGGACGAGATAGGCGTTCGGCCCGTCCCAGAATTTCGGCACGATGATGTGGCTGCCCTTGACCAGGCGAATGCTGCGCTCCGAATTGATGCCGGCGACCTTGCCGATGACGGTGTTGACCCAGGGCCCCGCCGCATTGACGACGGCACGGGCCGCGAGACGGGTTTCCCTGCCGGAGCGGGTATCGGTGAGCGTCGCCCGCCAGAGTCTGTTCTCCCGCCGCAGCGCCGTGCAGGCGGTGCGGACACGGATCGTCGCGCCGCGCTGCTTCGCGCCGAGCGCGTTCAGGACGACGAGGCGCGCGTCGTCCACCCAGCAGTCGGAATATTCGAAGGCTCGGGGGAACTCGTCGCGGATCGGCTTTCCCTCGGGCGCGGTTCTCAAGTTCAGTGTGCGGGTGCCGGGCAGGCGCTTGCGGCCGCCGAGGTGGTCGTAGAGGAAGAGGCCGAGGCGGACCAACCAGGCCGGCCGGTCGTTCGGGCTGTGCGGCAGGACGAAGCGCAGCGGCCAGATGATGTGCGGGGCGGACTCGAGCAGCACCTCGCGCTCGATCAGCGCCTCGCGCACGAGGCGGAACTCGTAGTATTCGAGATAGCGCAGGCCGCCATGGACGAGCTTGCCGGAACGCGAACTGGTGCCCTCCGCGAGATCGTCCTTTTCGCAGAGGACGACGGAGAGGCCGCGGCCGGCCGCGTCGCGCGCAATGCCTGCTCCCTTCACACCGCCGCCGATGACGAGCAGATCGACGACCTTGTCCCTATCGCTCACCGCATGCTCCTGTTTCGTATGTCAAATTCATGAACGGCGGTCCGAGAGAAGCCGAAACCGGTCATCACCCCGCTCCCGGATGGCGCGCCAGCTTGCGCCAGACCGGCGCGAGCTGCTCGTGCGCCGCCACGAAGGCCGGAAAGAGCTGGTCGTAGGTCTCGGCAAGCGCCGCGTCGGGAGCGGCCGCCTCGCCGAGGAGCGGTGCCACCCATTCCGCGCAGCAGTCTTGCATCGAGGGATAGATGCCGAGCGAGACTGCGCCGATCATCGCGGCGCCGGCGGCGCCGGCTTCCTCGCGGCTGCTCGTGCGGGTCGCCGCGCGCGTCGCCGCGCCGAAGATACGGCGCAGCGCCGGATTGCGGGCCGCGCCGCCCGAGAGCCGGATCTCTTCGGGGATCGGCCCCATCGCGGCAAAGCAGTCGCGCGCCGCGAAGGCGAGCCCTTCGATGACGGCGCGGGCGAGATCGGCGAAGCCGTGCTTCAAGGACAGGCCGAGGAAGCCGGCGCGGGCATTGGGATCGACGAAGGGGCCGCGCTCGCCGGCCGTCGAGATGTAGGGCTGGTAGAGCAGCGAGCCCGGCGCGGAGGCCGCGACCCAGCGATCGAGCGCCCGCATCAGCTCGTCGCGGGTCGGCTCGGTCCCGCAGGTCGCCATGACGTCGCGGGCGAGGCCGAGGAGCCAGTCGATGTTGAGGGTGGCCGCCATGTTCGACTGGAGCTGGGCATAGGTGCCCGGCACCGGCATCGGGATGGTGTAGCCGGAGGAATCGGCGTTGAGCACGACGTCGCCGACGCTGCGTGCAAGCCGCATGTGCATGCCGGTCGAGCCGACGATCGAGCAGCCGACGTCGCGGTGCGGATCGTAGAGGCCAGCGCCGAGCGCCGTCGTGACGATGTCGATATAGCCGAGAACGACCGGCGTCCCGGCGAGAAGGCCGGTCGCCGCCGCCGCGTCGCCCGACAGGCGGTCGTGGTGCCGCAAGCCGTCGAGCATCGGCGGAAGGACCGCACGGTGTTTCGTCAGGCCGAGGGCCGCGATCGCCTCGTCGCTGTAGGTCTGCGTCCGGAAATCGCCGAAGGTGAGGGTGCCCTCGGACGGGTCGGTGGCGCGCACGGCGGTGAGCTTGTAGTAGAGCCAGTCCTTGCAGTGAAATGCGGTCGCCGTGGCGTCGAGCACGGCCGGCGCGTGGTCCCTCAGCCACTGCAACTGCGCGCCCTGCTGGCAGGCGTTGAGGCCGGTGCCGGTCAGCTCGAAGCGGCGGCGGTCCTCAGGGTTCGCCCGCGCCGCATCGACGAGGCTGCCGGCCCGCGAATCGAGCCAGAGCATCCCGCCCATGACGGGTTCGCCGTCGCGGTCGATCAGCCAGGTGCCGTCGCCTTGCGCGGTGACGGCGATGGCGGCCGCGCGATCCTTCAGGCGATCGACCTTGTC
>JBQCEN010000305.1:0-8749 GCA_051960215.1 Pararhizobium sp. | reverse complement strand
GTGGAAGGCGACGTGCTCGAAGCGGAGCTCGGGCCGCGCGACGACGAGCGCCCCCGCATCCGGGCGGTCGACGAGGCCGATCGGCTTGGCGATCAGGTCCATCGAGTTCTGGATCGTGCCGTAGTTGCGCATGAGGCCGTTCATCTGCGCCATCATCCGCCCGAACAGCATGTTGAGCCTCAGGACCAGCGACATGGTGAAGGCGACCGAACCGACGGTGACGAGCCCCTCGAGCCAGAGTTCGATGGCGAAGACCGCGATTGCCGTCATCATGATGCCCGAAAGCAGCCCGAGGCTCGCCCTGACGCCGGTCAGATGGCGGGTGAACGGCACGACGGATGCGAAGAAGCGGTCGAAGCCCTCGCGGACATAGTGGTCGTTCTCCTCGGCCCGGCCGAAGAGCTTCAGCGTCTGGACGTTGGCGTAGCTGTCGACGAGCCGGCCGTTCAGCATCGACGACGCCTCCGCACTGGCCTTCGAATAGCGGCGGATGCGCGGCACGAAATAGCGCGCCACGCCGGCGAAGACGACGATCCACACGGCGACGATGCCGGCAAGCCGCCAGTCGAGCCGGGCGATCAGCGCGATGGTCGTGACGGTATAGATGATGATGAACCAGGCAACCTGCAGCAGCGAGATCATGAAGTCGCCCGTCGCCTGCCCCGCCTGCCAGACCTTGGCGACGATGCGGCCGGAGAAATCGTTCTGGAAGAAGGCGAGGTTCTGCCGCGCGACATGCGCATAGGCCTGCCAGCGCACGAGGTTGTAGAAGCCCGGCACGATCGTCTGCTCCTCGACGAGCGCCGAGAGCGCGACAACGACGAAGCGCCCGATCAGCACGACGAAGAGCATGACGGCGAGCTCCGGACCATGCCCGGCGAGAAGCCCGTGCCAGCCTTCGGCTCGGTTCGTCGCATCGAGCACGTCGACGAGACGCCCGACGAAATAGAAGAGCGCGGCTTCGAGCAGGGCGACGAGGCCGCCGAGGACCAGCATCATCAGGAACGGCAGCTTCGCCTGGCCGACATAGTGCCAGAGGAAGCGGAACGCGGTGCCCGGCGGGCGCAGGTCGCTGTCGCGCCGATAGGGGTCGACCCAGGTCTCGAACAGCCGAAGGATTGGGCGCAGGATCATGGGCGCGATCTAGGCTCCGATCCGGAAGGGGCAATCGTCCGCCCGGCCCGGTTCGCCAGGAATCCGAAGGCGGCGGCAAGCAGGCAGGCGGCCCCGCCGACGACGAAGGGCATGCGGCCGCCGGCGAGATCGGCGAACCAGCCGAGGAGCGGGCCGCCGAAAAGGCGGGTTCCGCCCATGATCACCGTCTGCAGCGCCAGCACCCGGCCGTGCATGTCGCGCCGCGCCTCGACCTGGATGATGGCCGTCGTCGCGGTCATGTAGAGGATCGTCGCCATGCCGGAGAGGAAGATGACGCCACCGGCGGTCGCCACGCCCGGCGCAAAGGCGAGGCCGAAAAGCGTGACGCCCATCAGCGCGGCGCCGATGACGATGTGCTCGATCCTGACGAAGGCGCGGTTGGCGACGACGAGGCCGCCGATCACCGAGCCGGCGCTGAAGAGCGAATAGAGGACGGTGAAGACCGTCGTCGTGGAGCCGAGCGTGTCCTTGACGAAGAGCGGCAGCGTGACGTTGAAGTTGTAGGAGAAGATGCCGATCGCCGTCAGCATGGCGAAGCTCGTCCAGAGCCGCGGCTGCGTGAAGACGTAGGCGATGCCCTCGCGCACGGACTTGCGGCCGCGCGTGCGGCTCGCCTCGCGGAAGAGCTCGCCCGGTCGCATCATGAAAAGGCAGACGATGACGGCAAGATAGCTGACCGCATCGATCGAGAAGGCCGAAGCGTAGCCGAGCGTCGTCACGAGCAGCCCGGCGAGCGCCGGCCCGAAGACGCGCGAGAGGTTCACCATGGTGCTGTAGAGCACGACGGCGTTCGGGATGTCCTCCGCAGGCACCATCTCGGTGACGAAGGAGCGACGGAGCGGATTGTCGAAGGCGAGCAGCGCCCCGCCGACGACGGCGAGGAAATAGAGGAGGGAGACGGGCGGATGCGGCAGCGCGGCGACGGCGGCGAGCGCCAGCGACTGGAGCATCTCGAGCGTCTGCGTCACGATCAAGAGCAGCCGCTTGTCGGAGCGGTCGGCGATCGCCCCGCCCCAGGCAGAGAGGAAGAGGACAGGCCCGAACTCGCAGGCCGTGACGACACCGACGGCGAGCCCGCGGCCGGTGATCGCGAGCACAAGCAGGATGAGCGCGACGCGCGTCAGCCAGTTGCCGGTATTGGAGATGGTCTGGCCGATGAAGAACAGGCGGAAATTGCGCGTTCTCAGGGCAAGGAAGGTCGCGCGGGCGGTCCGCGCGATCCGTCCGCCGGCCGGCTCGCGCTCCTTTGCGGAAGGCATCAGCATGGTGGCTCTTGTCGCAGAAGGCTGGCGCGGCGCAGTGTCCGGCCCGAAAAACTTCGGGCGCTCGCCGCGGAAGCAAAGTCAAGCTTTACAGTTTTCCTTCATATCCCTTAGGGTGCCCCCATGGAAGAGGAAATCGAAGTGCAGGGTGAGGAATCGGCCGCAACCCTCGCCGGGGACCTGCGGGCCGTGATCGGGCGGCTGCGCCGCCGCCTGCGCGAGCAGGGCAATCCCGGCGATCTCACCTGGTCGCAAAAATCGGTGCTGCGGCACCTCGAGCGGGAAGGGCCGGCGACGGTGTCGGCGTTGGCCCGCCTGGAAGGCGTGCGCCCGCAGTCGATGGGTGCCACGGTCGCCGTGCTGACGGAGGCCGGCCTCGTCACCGGTGCGCCCGATCCGAAAGACGGCCGCCAGACGATCCTCTCCCTGACCGAGACCTGCCGCCGCCGGCTCGAAGCCGGGCGCGCGGCGCGCCAGGACTGGTTGCTGAAGGCCATCCTCGCCCGCCTGACGCCGGCCGAGCAGGAGAACCTTGCTGGCGCGGTCGCCCTGCTCCGGCGCCTGGCCGACCAGTAGAAATCGCCTCGGCGGCGACAGCCGATCACTCGGCCGCCGTACGTTCCGTCTCGTCCGCCGCATCGTCGATGAAGCCGCCGGACTGGCGCGACCAGAGGTCGGCATAGAGGCCGCTGGCGGCGACGAGCTCGGCATGCGTGCCGCTTTCGACGATCTTGCCGTGGTCGAGCACGACGAGGCGGTCCATCTCCGCGATCGTCGAGAGGCGGTGGGCGATGGCGATCACCGTCTTGCCTTCCATCAGCGCGAAGAGGTTCTCCTGGATCGCCGCCTCGACTTCCGAATCGAGCGCCGACGTCGCCTCGTCGAGGACGAGGATCGGCGCATCCTTCAGGAAGACGCGGGCGATGGCGATCCGTTGCCGCTGGCCGCCCGAGAGCTTGACGCCGCGCTCGCCGACATGGGCGTCGAGCCCGCGCCGGCCGTTCTGGTCGACGAGTTCCTCGATGAAGTCGAGCGCGTTCGCGCGCCGCAGCGCCTCGGTGATCTCGGCGTCGCTCGCCTCCGGCCGGCCGTAGGCGACGTTGTCGCGGATCGAGCGGTGGAGCAGCGAGGTGTCCTGCGTGACCACCCCGACATGCGCCCTGAGGCTGTCCTGCGTGACGGTCGCGACATCGCTTCCGTCGATCAGGATGCGGCCGGATTCGAGGTTGTAGAAGCGCAGGAGCACATTGATCAGCGTCGTCTTGCCGGCGCCCGACCGGCCGACGAGGCCGATCTTCTCGCCGGGCGCGATCGTCAGCGACAGATCCTCGATGACGCCGCGCGCCTTGCCGTAGTGGAAGCGCACATGCTCGAAGTCGATGCGCCCCCTGCGCGCCGAAAGCGCGGTGCTGCCGCTCCGGTCGACGACGTCGTGCGGCATCGACAACATCTCCTTGCCGTCATGGACGACGCCGATGTTCTCGAAGAGCGCGGAGACCTCCCACATGATCCACTGCGCCATGCCGTTGATCCTGAGCGCCAGCGCGATGACGATGGCGATCGCGCCGACCGAGACGGAGCCCGAGAGCCAGAAGGCGATCGACATCGCCGAGACGGTGAAGACGAGCAGCGCGTTGTTGGCGTACATCGTCACCTGGAAGCCGGAGACGAGCCGCATCTGCGCATAGACGGTCTGAAGGAACGACTCCATGCTGTCGCGCGCGTAAGCCTCCTCGCGGCCGGCATGCGAGAAGAGCTTCACCGTCGAGATGTTGGTGTAGCTGTCGACGACCCGCCCGGTCATCAGCGAGCGCGCGTCCGCCTGCCGCTCCGACACCTTGCCCATCCGCGGAACGAAATAGCGAAGCAACGAGGCATAGATGACGACCCAGGCGATCAGCGGCAACGCGAGCCGCCAGTCGGCGCTCGCCACCATCGTCAGCATCGCGATGAAATAGACGACGACATAGACGAAGACGTCGAGCAGCTTCATCACCGATTCGCGGATCGCGAGCGACGTCTGCATCACCTTCGTCGCCACGCGCCCGGCGAACTCGTTGGAGAAGAAGGTGAGGCTCTGGCGCAGCAGGTAGCGGTGCATCTGCCAGCGCGCGATCATCGGGAAGTTCGGCAGCAGCGTCTGGTGGATCAGCATCGACTGCACGAGCACGATGCCCGGCAGGCCGATGAGCACGAGAGCGCCCATGCCGGCGAGCCGCCAGCCCTCGCGGGCGAGGAAGCCGCTCGGATCGGAATGCGACAGCCAGTCGACAATGGAGCCGAGGAAGCCGAAGAGCAGCACCTCGCCGATCGAGATCAGCGCGGTGGCGAGCGCCATCAGCGCCAGCCAGGGCGCCGCATCCTTTGAGTAGTGCCAGCAGAAGGCGAGGAAGCCTTCCGGCGGCCGGACGGGGTCAGCCTCCGGGAACGGCTTCAGGCGGCTTTCGAACCAGGCGAACATCGAGAGGACTCCGGAATGGCGAAGGGCGAAAGCGACGGCGGCGCGCGCCACGCCGCTCGGCGGCAAAGCCCGCGCCGCAGGCCGCATCGGGCGGCCGCGCAATCGCATTGAATTCTTCAGTCTTGGCGGCCGGCCGATGCCGGCGGATGAAACGAATGGACATGACACGACTCTTCGGAGCTTAACGAGCGCCGCGGTCAGTGCCTCTAAGTGGGTGTCGCTTTGAAATCAGGACGACTGGCCGGCACGAAGACCGCGAGTGACGAGAGCGACCGAAGCCGCCCGCGGCGGGAGATTCCCGATATGTCCGATCATCAGAACCTCCATCTTCTTGGTGCTGCGACGGACGCTTCCTACCCGATTTTGCGACATTCCGCCACCCCCATGCCCGGCGGCGGGACCCGGCAAAGCCTCGGAACCGTCTTCGGATCGCTCAGTCCGCCGTCGGCAGGCGGCGCATGGTGAATTCGATCTCGCCGTCGGGGAGCTGGCGCCAGCTTTCGACCGCCGTCCAGTAGGCGGCCTTCGGCCACGTGTCGAACCATTCGCGCGCCTTCGCCCGCGCGTCCCGCCGCGACAAGCGGTAGGTCTCGCGCACGAAGCTGCCGGACGCCGCGCGGCCGCCCTCCGCCCGCCCGCGGGCAATCTGGCGGCGAAGGCCGGTCATCGGCGGCGGAGACGGCACTCGGGCCATGGCGGGATGCACCTCTTCGCGGAAAAGCTAATGCGCGATCAAGCCTTTTGCGAGTCGATTCTGCGGCCGGAGGAGCGGCCGCCGCACTGGCAGGTCTCTTTCGCACCTGCTAATCAGGTCCGGCGCCAGAAACGGAGGACGGACGCCATGGAACGCCCAGACCTGCCTGCCGGAATCCCCGACGACATCGAGGAGAAGAAGGCGAAGGCGAAGGACTGGTTCGAGGCGCTCCGCGACACGATCTGCGCCCAGTTCGAGAAGATCGAGGACGAGCTGACGGGACCGCTCTCCGACGAGCCGCCAGGTCGTTTTGAACGGAACGAATGGGCGCGCGGCGAGGCGGAAGGCGGCGGTGGCGTCATGACGATGCTGCACGGCCGCGTCTTCGAGAAGGCGGGCGTCCACACCTCCACCGTCCATGGCGAGTTCTCGCCGGAATTCCGCTCGCAGATCCCCGGCGCGGAGGAGGACCCGCGCTTCTGGGCCTCCGGAATCTCGCTGATCGCCCATCCGGTGAACCCGCACGTGCCGACGGTGCACATGAACACGCGCATGGTCGTCACCTCGCGCCAGTGGTTCGGCGGCGGCGCCGACCTGACGCCGGTGCTCGACCGGCGCCGCATCCCGTCGGACCCGGATGCGCAGCTCTTCCACCGCGCCATGCAGATCGCCTGCAACCGGCACGCCATCGCGGATTACCAGCGCTACAAGACCTGGTGCGATGAATACTTCTTCCTGAAGCACCGCAACGAGCCGCGCGGCATCGGCGGCATCTTCTACGACTACCTGCATTCGAGCGAGGAGGACGGCGGCTGGGCGGCCGACTTCGCCTTTACCCAAGACGTCGGCCGCGCCTTCGCGATCGTCTATCCGCGAATCGTCCGGGCGAACTTCAACGAACCCTGGACGGAGGCCGACCGTGACGAGCAGCTCGTGCGCCGCGGCCGCTACGTCGAGTTCAACCTGCTCTACGACCGCGGCACGATCTTCGGGCTGAAGACCGGCGGCAATGTCGCCTCCATCCTCTCCTCCCTGCCGCCGGCGGTGCGCTGGCCTTAAGCCGCACTCCGCCGGTGCCCTTCTGACACCGGGCGCACAGGCTTGAACGATCGATCCCGGTAAACTAAGTCTGGTGGACTAAACGGATCGGCCATGCGCACCATCAATATCCATGAAGCCAAGACCCACCTGTCGCGCCTCATCGAGAAAGCGGCGAAGGGGGAGGCTTTCGTCATCGCCAAGGCCGGCAGGCCGATGGTCAAGGTCACCGCGCTCGGCGCGCCGGCGCCGCACGCGATGCGTCGGGTCGGCTTCATGGCTGGCCGGTTCAAGGTGCCTGACGATTTCGACCGCATGGGCGAGACGGAAATCGAGCAGATGTTCGGCGCCGGCGACGCGTGAGGGTCCTGCTCGACACGCAGCTACTCCTTTGGGCCGCCGCCGAGCCGACCGCTTGCCCGCCGCCGCTCTTGTCGAAATCGAGAACAGCGAAAACGACCTGATCTTTAGTTCAGCCAGCCTCTGGGAGGTCGCGATCAAGCAATCCCTCGGCCGGCCAGATTTCACCGTCGATCCGCATCTCCTCCGGCGCGGTCTTCTCGATAACGGCTATCGAGAACTTGCCATCACCGGAGAACACGCGGTCGGTGTCGGCGTGCTTCCGGCCATCCACAAGGACCCCTTCGATCGCATCCTGATTTCCCAGGCAATTGTCGAGGAGATCACCCTGATCACGGTCGATGAAATGATCGCCCGGTATCCGGCGCCGGTCCGCTGCCTCTGAGCGGAGCCGGAGACCGGGAACCATTTCACCCTCTCGCCGCTTTTCCTGATTACGATCGGGAGCATCGAGACGTAAGGAGGATGCGATGAGAAGGTTCGATTGCGGATCGCTGGTGCCCGGCTGCGACTGGCATACGCGCGCCGATGACGAGGCCGAGGTCGTGCGCCGCGCGGTGGAGCATCTGCGCGATGCGCATGGCGAGACCACCATCCGCGAGACCATGGTGGAGAACATCAAGCAGCGCATCACCGACGAGAAGCCGGCGGCCGCCGCCTGACGCCTTTCACTCCGCGTCATGGTCGGGCTCGTCCCGACCATCTGCCGACGTCTCGCGCTTAGACGAACTCTCAGGTTCCCGGGCCGAGCCCGGGGATGACAGGTCGGCGCCATCGCCGATACGCGCGAGCAGTGCCTCACGGTCGAGCTTGAAGTTGCTCTCGATCCAGAGCGCCTCGAGCCGGCGCTGCGTCGCGCCGATGTCCGGGCCGGGCTCCAGCCCGCTCTTAATCAGGTCGTTGCCGCTCAGCGGGAACGTCGGCCTCGTCCAGCGCTCGGCGCGGACGACGAGCCGCGAGAAGCCTCCCGCTTCCACCATCGCATTCCGATCGCTGATGGCGCGGGCGCGCGCGCTTGACAGCTGCAGCTTCAACCGGTCGAGCACCGCCATCCGGTCGGCGCCGTAGAGCAGCCGGTCGAAGACGACATCCTTCATGTCGTAGGCGACCGTCGGCGCCTCGATCCAGGCGAGCAGCCGTCCCGCCTCGGCCCGCGACATCTTGAGGCGCCGCGACAGTGCCGCGACCCGCTCGGCGTCCGGCGGGATCATCGCCGCGAGCCTCAGCATCGGGTCCGGCTGCCAGCCGAAGGCGCCTTCGGTCTTGATGAGCGCCGGGATCGCATCGATGCCCCACTTCTCCGTCTCCGGGAGAACCTCCGTCAGCACGCCCGTCTGGCGCATCCAGAGCAGCGCCCGGCCGGGGTCGGGGGCAGAGAGGAGCTTCTTCAGCTCCGACCAGACACGTTCGGCCGAGAGGCCGGAAAGCTTCGAGCGCGCCGCGGCGCAGGCCTTGAGCGCCTCCGCGTCCGGCCGCCCCGAACCGTACCAGGCGAAGAAGCGGAAGAAGCGCAGAACCCGCAGATAGTCCTCGGCGATGCGGTCGGCCGGATCGCCGATGAAACGCACCGCGCCTTCCTCCATGTCCTTCAGGCCGTCGACGAGATCGACGACGTTGCCGTCGGGGCCGACATAGAGCGCGTTGATCGTCAGGTCGCGGCGCCGGGCGTCGACCGTCCAGTCCTTGCCGAAGGCGACCTTCGCCCGGCGTCCGTCGGTCTCGACGTCGGCCCGCAGCGTGGTGATCTCGTAGGGTCGCCGGGCAAGCACGAGCGTCACC
>JBQCEN010000304.1:0-3590 GCA_051960215.1 Pararhizobium sp. | reverse complement strand
CTTTGCGGCGAAGACGAGGCCGAAGCGCCGCGTCAGCCGCTCAGGGCTTCATATGATGGTGATCCACGCGATGCCGCCTCAGGCGAGCCAGTCCGGCACGCTGTCGAGGGCGATCATCTCCTCATGCGTCGGGCGCCTGCGCACGACGGCATAGCGGTCGCCGTCGACGAGCACCTCCGGCACAAGCGGTCGCGTGTTGTAGGTGCCGGCCTGGACGGCGCCGTAGGCGCCGGCGGTGCCGATCGCGAGCAGGTTCCCGGGCCGGGGTGCCGCCATCTCGCGGTCGCGGGCGAGGTAGTCGCCGCTCTCGCAGACGGGCCCGACGACGTCGGCACGGATCAGCGGCGCGTTGGCAGCCGAGATCTCGACCGGGCGGATGTCGTGCCAGGCTTCGTAGAGTGTCGGCCGGATCAGGTCGTTCATGCCGGCGTCGACGATGACAAAGGTCTTCGTCCCGCCGTCCTTGAGGTAGATGACCTCGGTGACGAGGATGCCGGCATTGCCGGCGATCATCCGGCCGGGCTCGAAGATGATCTGGCAGCCGAGGTCGCGCACGTGGCGTTTGACGACCTCGGCATAGGCTTCGGGAAGCGGCGGCGGCGCGTTGTCGATCCGATAAGGCACGCCGAGGCCGCCGCCGAGGTCGACATGGCGGATCGCATGACCGTCCTCGCGCAGGAGCATCACCAGCTCCCTCAGCAGCCGGAAGGCGTCGTCATAGGGCCTGAGGTCGGTGATCTGGCTGCCGATATGCATGTCGATGCCGGCGACGGCGATGCCGGGAAGCGCCGCCGCGCGCTTGTAGACGATGCGTGCGCGCTCCCAGGAGATGCCGAACTTGTCTTCCTTCTTGCCCGTCGAGATCTTGGCGTGGGTGCGGGCGTCGACATCCGGATTGATCCGGAAGGAGACCGGCGCCGTCCGCCCGGCGGCGACGGCGCGGGCGCTCAGCAGCTCGAGCTCCGGCTCCGATTCGACGTTGAAGCAATGGATGCCGGCGGCCAGTGCCGCGTCCATCTCGCGGGCCGTCTTGCCGACGCCGGAGAACATGATCTTCTCCGGCGGGATTCCGGCGGCGAGCGCACGGCGGAGCTCGCCTTCGGAGACGACGTCGGCACCGGCGCCGAGGCGGGCGAGCGTCTTCAGCACCGCCTGGTTGGAGTTCGCCTTCATGGCGTAGCAGACGAGCGCGTCGATATCGGCGAAGGCGTCGGCGAAGACGGTGTAGTGGCGCGTCAGCGTCGCCGTCGAGTAGCAGTAGAAGGGCGTTCCGACGGCCCGCGCGATCTCGGGCACGGGGACCTCCTCGGCGAAGAGCACCCCGTCACGGTAGTCGAAATGATTCACGGATGTCGGGCCTACTGGATGAGCGGATCGAGAAGGAAGTGCCTGTCCTTGACCGGCGGCTGCTTCGTCGTGCTGACCGGCTTGCCGTTCTGGTCGACGACGCCCGGAACGTCCAGCGGCCCCTTGCGGCCGCAGCCGGAAAGGACGGTGGCACCCAGGCCGGCAACGACCAGCATCGCGACGATGGTTCTGACGGTCATGGGCGGCGGGCTCTCCTGTGCGGCAGTGGAATGGTTGCACGAGTGGAGCCTTCATAGCGACTTCCCGGCCGGTGTGCACCTGTTTCTCGTGCATGGGATGCGCCGCGACGCCTCTCTGCGCGTGTCACCCCACTTCCGTCATTCCTGTGCTCGTCACAGGAATCCATTCCCCTCCGCCCACGGGTCAGGGACGCCATCGGCTCTTCTCCCGACTGGATGGCGGAACGGTATGGACCCCTGTGACGAGCACAGGGGTGACGGAGGGTAGGAGAAGCCTCGGCTATCCGTCAGAGCAATTGCCAGCGGAGGTCCTGCCAGTGCGGATTCACGGCCTCGATGGCATTGATCTTCCATTGGCGCGGCCACTTCTTGATAGTCTTTTCGCGGGTGATCGCCTGCGTCACCAGATCGTGTTCTTCGAACCAGACGAGACGTGCGACACCGTAGCGGGCGGTGAAGCTGGAGCCTTCGCCGCTTCTATGTTCCTCGATTCGCCGTGCCAGATCGCTCGTCACACCGATGTAGAGCGTCCCGCTCTTTCGCGATGCGAGAATATAAACATAACCCTTGCGGCCCATGGCGATGAGTTTACGGGAAAGCAAGTGAGACACAACGGCATTGCCGTTTGGAGCACGGTTGGACTTTTCATCCGTCATTCCTGTGCTTGTCACAGGAATCTATTCCCCTCCGCTCACGACACCGGGACGCCACGGCCTCATCCCCGTTTGGATAGCGGAACGGTATGGATTCCTGTGACAAGCACAGGAATGACGCTGGTGGTGGCGTATAGCGAGCAGACAAACGCTGTTGGTGACGGAGGGACGGAAAACGCCTCAGAGCCGCGCCTTCCACCAGGCGATCTGGCGGCGGACCTCGGCTGGCGCGGTGCCGCCGAAGCTTTGGCGGCTGGCGACGGAGGCGTCGACGGTCAGGACGTCGAACACCTTGTCGGTGATCGCCGGGTTGATGGCCCGGAGATCATCGAGCGGCAGCTCGGCGAGGCCGCAGCCTCTGTTCTCGGCGAGCGCAACGGCGCTGCCGGTGACGTGATGGGCTTCGCGGAAGGGGAGGTTCGCCTCGCGCACCAGCCAGTCGGCGAGGTCGGTGGCCGTCGCGTAGCCGGAGCCGGCGGCCCGTCGCATGGCCTCCGCATTCACCGTCAGGTCGCGCACCATGCCGGTCATCGCGGCAAGCGCGAGGTCGAGGCTCTCGGCAGCATCGAAGACCTGCTCCTTGTCTTCCTGCATGTCCTTCGAATAGGCGAGCGGCAGGCCCTTCATGATCGTCAGAAGCGCGATCAGCGAGCCGTTGATACGGCCAGTCTTGGCGCGCACCAGCTCGGCGGCGTCCGGGTTCTTCTTCTGCGGCATGATCGAGGAGCCGGTCGAGAAGGCGTCGGAAAGTCGCACGAAGCCGAATTGCGGGGTCGACCAGATGACGATCTCCTCGGCAAGCCGCGACAGGTGCGTCGCACAGATCGCCGCGGTCGACAGGTATTCCAGCGCGAAGTCGCGGTCGGAAACGGAATCGATCGAGTTGCGGGTCGGCTCGCGGAAGCCGAGGGCTTCGGCCGTCATGTGCCGGTCGATCGGAAAGCCGGTGCCGGCGAGCGCGGCCGCGCCGAGCGGCGATTCGTTCATCCGGGCGATGCAGTCGGCGACGCGCGAGCGGTCGCGGCCGAACATCTCGACATAGGCCATGCAATGGTGGCCGAAGGTGACAGGCTGGGCCGTCTGCAGGTGCGTGAAGCCCGGCATCACCGTATCGGAATGCTCCTCGGCGCGGGCGAGGAAGGCGGCGATGAGGCGCGTCAGCGCCTCGCGCGTGCGTTCCAGCTCCTTCTTCACCCAGAGGCGGAAGTCGACCGCGACCTGGTCGTTGCGCGAACGGGCGGTGTGGAGGCGGCCCGCCGCGGGACCGATCAGGTCGGCGAGCCGGGCCTCGATGTTCATGTGGATGTCCTCGAGCCGGCGGGAGAAGGCGAAGGTGCCGGCTTCGATCTCCGACAGGATCGTGTTCAACCCGTGCGTGATCGTGTCGCGA
>JBQCEN010000303.1:0-5240 GCA_051960215.1 Pararhizobium sp. | reverse complement strand
CGGTCGAGGATCGCCTGCTCGTCGTCGCGGTCCTTGGCGAGACGCTCGATCTCCTCGCGCTCGATCGCCATGGCGCGCTCGTCCTTCTCCACGCCGTGGCGGTTGAAGACGCGCACCTCGACGACCGTGCCGAAGGTTCCGGGCGGCATGCGCATCGACGTGTCGCGCACGTCGGAGGCCTTCTCGCCGAAGATGGCCCGAAGAAGCTTCTCCTCCGGCGTCATCGGGCTCTCGCCCTTCGGCGTGATCTTGCCGACCAGGATGTCTCCCGGCTGCACTTCCGCGCCGATATAGACGATGCCCGCCTCGTCGAGGTTCTTCAGCGCCTCTTCCGAAACGTTCGGGATGTCGCGCGTGATCTCCTCGGGCCCGAGCTTCGTGTCGCGCGCCATCACCTCGAACTCGTCGATGTGGATGGACGTGAACACGTCGTCGCGCACGATCCGCTCGGAGAGCAGGATGGAGTCCTCGTAGTTGTAGCCGTTCCACGGCATGAACGCGACGAGCGCGTTGCGGCCGAGGGCGAGGTCGCCGAGATCCGTCGACGGACCGTCGGCGATGATGTCGCCCTTCTCGATCCGGTCGCCCACGGTGACCAGCGGACGCTGGTTGACGCAGGTGTTCTGGTTCGAGCGCTGGAACTTCATCAGCCGGTAGATGTCGACGCCGGACTTCGACGGGTCGTTCTCTTCCGTCGCGCGGATGACGATACGGGTCGCGTCGACCTGGTCGACGACGCCCGTCCGCCGTGCCGCGATCGCGGCACCCGCATCGCGCGCCACGACCGGCTCCATGCCGGTGCCGACGAACGGCGCCTCGGCACGCACCAGCGGCACGGCCTGACGCTGCATGTTCGAGCCCATGAGCGCGCGGTTCGCGTCGTCGTTCTCGAGGAACGGGATGAGCGCGGCCGCGACCGAAACGAGCTGCTTCGGCGACACGTCCATGAGGTCGATCTGGTCACGCGGCGCCAGCATCACGTCGCCGTTGTGGCGGCAGACGACGAACTCTTCCGTGAAGGAGTTGTCGTCGTTGAGCTGAACGTTGGCCTGCGCGACGTGGTACTTCGCCTCCTCCATGGCGGAGAGATAGACGACCTCCTTCGTCACCTTGCCGTCGACCACGCGCCGGTACGGGCTCTCGATGAAGCCGTACTTGTTGACGCGCGCAAAGGTCGCCAGCGAGTTGATCAGGCCGATGTTCGGGCCTTCCGGCGTCTCGATCGGGCAGATGCGGCCGTAATGCGTCGGATGCACGTCGCGCACCTCGAAGCCGGCCCTCTCGCGGGTAAGACCGCCGGGGCCAAGCGCCGAAAGGCGCCGCTTGTGCGTGATTTCCGACAGCGGGTTCACCTGGTCCATGAACTGCGAGAGCTGGCTCGACCCGAAGAACTCGCGGACCGCCGCGGCCGCCGGCTTTGCGTTGATCAGATCCTGCGGCATGACCGTGTCGATCTCGATCGACGACATGCGCTCCTTGATCGCGCGCTCCATGCGCAGCAGGCCCAGGCGGTACTGGTTCTCCATCAACTCGCCGACCGAGCGGACGCGCCGGTTGCCGAGGTTGTCGATGTCGTCGATCTCGCCCTTGCCGTCCCTGAGCTCGACCAGCGTCTTGACGACCGCAAGGATGTCCTCCTTGCGCAGCACGCGGACCGTGTCCGGGCAGTCGAGGTCGAGACGCATGTTCATCTTGACGCGGCCGACGGCCGAGAGGTCGTAGCGCTCGGCGTCGAAGAACAGCGAGTTGAACATCGCATCGGCCGTCTCCATCGTGGGCGGCTCGCCGGGGCGCATGACGCGGTAGATGTCGAACAGCGCGTCCTGCCGGCTCTCGTTCTTGTCGGCGGCAAGCGTGTTGCGGATATAGGCGCCGACATTGACGTGGTCGATGTCGAGGATCGGAATCTCGTCGAAGCCGCTCTCGAGCAGGACGGGAAGCGTCTTCTCGTCGATCTCGTCGCCGGCCTCGAGGAAGATCTCGCCGGTCTCCGGATTGACGATGTCCTCGGCGAGGTAGTTGCCGTAGAGGTCATCGTTCGTCGCCTTGAGCGCCTTCAGGCCCTTGTCCGTCAGCTGCCGGATGAGCCGCGGCGTCAGCTTCTTGCCGACCTCGACGACGACCTCGCCCGTATCCGCGTCCACGAGGTCGGTGAGCGCCTTCGCGCCCTTCCACACCTGCGGATGGAACGGGATGCGCCAGCCCTCGCCGTCACGCTGGTAGACGGACTTCGTGTAGAACGTCTCGAGGATCTCCTCGCCGTCCATGCCGAGCGCCATGAGCAGCGACGTCACCGGGATCTTGCGCCGGCGGTCGATGCGCGCATGCACGATGTCCTTCGCGTCGAACTCGATGTCGAGCCAGGAGCCGCGATAGGGGATGACGCGCGCGGCGAAGAGCAGCTTGCCCGAGGAATGGCTCTTGCCCTTGTCGTGGTCGAAGAAGACGCCCGGCGACCGGTGCATCTGCGAGACGATCACGCGCTCGGTGCCGTTGACGATGAAGGTGCCGTTGTTCGTCATGAGCGGCATGTCGCCCATGTAGACGGACTGCTCCTTGATGTCCTTGATCGACTTGGCGCCGGTGTCCTCGTCGATGTCGAACACGATGAGACGCAGCGTCACCTTGAGTGGCGCCGCGTAGGTCAGGTCGCGCTGGCGGCATTCCTCGACGTCGAACTTCGGCTGCTCGAACTCGTAGGACACGAATTCCAGCATGGAAGCGCCGGAGAAATCCTGGATCGGGAAAACGGACTTGAAGACCGCCTGCAGCCCCTCGTCCGGCCGCCCGCCGGCCGGCTCCTCGACCATGAGGAACTGGTCGTAGGACGCCTTCTGAACCTCGATGAGGTTCGGCATCTCGGCGACTTCGGGGATCTTGCCAAAAAACTTGCGTACGCGCCTGCGACCATTAAAGGAAAGGGTCTGAGCCATCGTCGCTCCTTGTCATCTTGCACTCGGCCTGCAACGGACGGTCGCGCTGGCCATTCGGGACCGTCAGTAACGGGGTCTTTCGAGAACCCATTACCCAAGGGCCGTTTCCGGCCCTTGGGTAATGCGTTCCAGCGGAAAGACTTGGAACCGGGAGACGGACGCGAAGCCCGCCTCCCGGAAAGCACGACCTTACTTGAGGTCGACCTTGGCGCCTGCGCCTTCCAGCTTCTTCTTGATGTCCTCGGCCTCGGCCTTGGAGATAGCCTCCTTGACCGGCTTCGGCGCGCCCTCGACGAGGTCCTTGGCTTCCTTGAGGCCAAGGCCCGTGATGGCACGGACTTCCTTGATGACGTTGATCTTGTTGGCGCCGGCTTCCATCAGCACCACGTCGAACTCCGTCTTCTCCTCGGCGGCTTCCGCCGGAGCGGCCGCGCCACCGCCAGCCGCGACGGCGACCGGAGCAGCGGCGGAGACGCCCCACTTCTCTTCGAGCATCTTGGAGAGCTCGGCGGCCTCCAGGACGGTCAGGTTCGAGAGGTCTTCAACGATCTTGGAGAGATCAGCCATTTCAAAGTTCCTTTGGTTCGGTTCGAACTGGTTTCGGTTCAGCGAAGATCCGCCTTATGCGGCTTCGTCCTTCCTGGCATAAGCGCCGAAGACGCGGGCGAGCTGGCCCGCCGGCGCATTGACGACCTGTGCGATGCGGGTAGCCGGGGTCGAGATCATGCCCACCAGCTTCGCACGCAGCTCGTCGAGCGAAGGCAGGGACGCAAGCGCCTTGACACCTTCGGCATCGAGATTGGTCGTCCCCATCGCGCCGCCCAGAACAATGAGCTTGTCATTGGTCTTGGCGAACTCGACGGCGACTTTCGGAGCGGTCACCGGATCGTCGCTGTAGGCGACGAGCGTCTGGCCTTCGAAGAGGTGCGAAATCCCCTCCGACTCCGTGCCCTGAAGAGCGATCTTGGCAAGGCGGTTCTTCGCGACCTTGACCGTGCCGCCGGCGCCGCGCATCTTCGACCTCAGGTCGTTCATCTGCGCTACCGTCAGACCGGTGTAGTGGGCCACGACGATGGACCCGGTGTTCTTGAACACCGTGTTCATCTCCGTGACGAATTCGCGCTTTTCCGCTCTTTCCACTGCCTGTCTCCAGTTGGCAGGACCCGCTTGGACGAGCCAAGCAGAACCTGCCGGTTTGCCTTTGCCGCTCGGGGGATCATTCGCGATCCGCGGAGCGACGCTCGAGGATCCTGTCCCCTCGCGCTCGCCCCGGACGATCCCGGATGCGGCACAAGGCAAGCAAGGTTCGAACCGAACAGGCCGCTATCGCGGCGAAATCCGGGTCTCACCCGTCTCGTGCAGGCTAAAGTGATTAAGGCGAACCACCTGCAGTCTCGGACAGGAAATCCCGAGACTTGCGGTCCCGGGAATTTCTGGCCCGAAGGCCCGAAATCAGTTCCGATCAGCCGTTCCGGCCGATCGCTTGAAGCTTCGTCTTACGCGACGCTCAGCGTCGCCGGATCGATCTTGACGCCCGGACCCATGGTCGAGGAGATCGCCACGCGCTTGACGTAGTTGCCCTTGGCGCCCGACGGCTTGGCCTTGATCACCGCATCGGCGAAGGCGCGGATGTTCTCCTCGATCGCCTTCGGATCGAAGGAGGCCTTGCCGACGCCGGCGTGGACGATGCCGGCCTTCTCGACGCGGAACTCGACCGCGCCGCCCTTCGACGCCTTGACGGCGCCGGCGACGTCCATCGTGACCGTGCCGACCTTCGGGTTCGGCATCATGCCGCGCGGACCGAGCACCTTGCCGAGGCGGCCGACAAGCGGCATCATGTCGGGCGTCGCGATGCAGCGGTCGAACTCGATCGTGCCGTTCTGGACGGTCTCGACGAGGTCTTCCGCGCCGACGATGTCGGCTCCCGCCGCACGCGCCTCTTCCGCCTTCGCGTCGCGCGCAAAGACGGCAACGCGCACGTTGCGGCCCGTGCCATTCGGCAGGTTGACGACGCCGCGCACCATCTGGTCCGCATGGCGCGGATCGACGCCGAGGTTCATCGCGACCTCGATCGTCTCGTCGAACTTCGCGGCGGCGCGCGCCTTGATCAGGCTGACGGCCTCGTTGAGCGCGTAGAGCTTCGCGGGGTCGATCCCCTCGCGCACCTTCTGGATTCGCTTCGCAATCTTCGCCATCGCCGTAACGCCTACACATCCACGCCCAAGGAGCGGGAGGAGAAATCTACCATCCTCATCGCGCCTACCATATCGTCCGCCAGGATAGCCATAATCATCCCCAACCCGCTCG
>JBQCEN010000302.1:0-2544 GCA_051960215.1 Pararhizobium sp. | reverse complement strand
GGCGACCGGCTGCGCCGGCGCCAGCGACAGCATCAGCGCGCGGCCGTCGCGCCAGCCGATCGATTGCAGCCGCGCATGCACCTGGCGCTCGCGCCCGTCGGCCATGATCAGCGCCATGGTCCCGGGAAGCACCGTCGCCGCGTCGGCGTCGCTCGCGTCGGGGGCGGCGAAGAGAGCGGAAAGGCCGCCGGCCTCGCCGAGCGCCGCGAGGCTCCCATAGCCGGTGAGCGTCAGGAAATCCGGGTTCGCGTGGATGAGCCGGTCGGCCGTGTGCACGAGCAGGGCGACGGGCAGCGCGTCGGCAAGCGCCTCGTCCAGCGTTGCCCGCCGCGCCGCCGGCTGCGCGAAGGCCGAGGGCAGGGGCCGCTCCGATGCCGTCGGCGCGGGCGGTTCATCGCCATTGTCGCGGCGCGGTCGATCGGTTTCGTTCGTGACGGCCTCCGGCGCTGCCGTCTGCGTGGGTTCGCTCCTGGGCGCCGATGAAGGAGCCTCGGGTGCGGCCGTGTCGGCCGAATCTGCGGCCGATGGTTCGGTTTCGTCGGAGGCGCGCCGGCCGAAGACGCTCGAAAGGCGCTTGCCGATCTCGCGGAAAGCGGCCTGCTCGCCGTTCGACAGGCCCTCGCGGCCGCGCTGCCGGTGTCGTTCGAGGCGCACGACCTTGTCGGACGCGTCGTCCTCCTCGTCCGGGACGATCTTCAGCGCCGGCACCTCGCCCTGGAAGGGATCGGCGGCCGCGTCCGTTACGTCCGCCATGCCCGGTTCGGCAGCCTCGTCGGCGGCAGCTGGCGCGATCGGCTCCGGCTCGGGCGAACCTCGTTCGGGCGGAGCGGCATGCGCGGCGGCAACGAGCGCCTCGCCGATCGCTTCGCCATCGGCGACGGCCTCGCCGGCCCGGATGACGCCGAAGCCGCGGAAGCCGTCGAACGCCCGCTCGCGCGTATAGGTCGGAAGTGCCGCGAGATCGACCGGCACGCGCAGCCGCGTCCCCTGGATCGGCCACAGCACCGTCTTGCCCGACCAGGTGTCACGCCGCCTCAAGAGGTCGGCGATGATGCCACCCGGATCGAGCGCAAAGACGCGCGCGACCTCCTCGAAGGTCCGCCCGATGACGTCGGCTGCGTTCGGCCCGACGGTTTGCGCGAAGTCTTCGGAGATTTCGCTGAAGCGGTCGCCGGAATCCATCTTCCATACGAAGCGGACCGGCCGCGCTGTCGGATCGAAGACGAAGGCGGGCCCCGCCGATGGCTGCGGTGCTCCATCTTCGAGCGGCCCGGCGGTCGGCTCCGACGCCGCAGCCGGTTCCGGGCCGACGGCAGGCGACGCGGCCGGGACGTCCGAGGCCGCGCCCGGTTCCTCTTTAGCGGAATCCGGCGGCCCGGCAACCGTCGCCGGAAGGGAGGCGGCCGTCTCTTCCTCTTCCGCCGTTGGTGAGGCCGTGGACGCCGCTGGTGCGGGAGAAACCGCCTCGGTTTCCGTCTCCACTGCGAAGAGGAGATGCATCGCCGGCGCGTCGGCGAGCCGGCCGATCGCGACGGCGGTCCGGCGGCCGGGCCCGCTTTCCCCGAGCAGCCGCTGGGCGCGGCGCTCGCGGCCGGGCGCGACGGCGGCAGCGAGCGACCGGCGGACCTCGGCATCGACGGCGCGTGCCGCCATGCCCACGGAAGCGGCACGCACGGCGCCGTCGCCGTCCACCACGGACACGAGCGTATCGGTGCCTGCGAAGCCGTCGATGATATGCTTCGCGCGCTCGGACGGCGCTTCGGCCGGTTCGCCGTCGCTGGCGGAGAGAAGCAGGCCGTGCTCGCCGCCGGCCAGCACGAGCGCGCTCAGCCGCGCGCTCACCGGGGCCGTGCGGACGCCGCCGCCGAGCCTGAGCAGCAACGGCCGTTCCTGGTCGCTTGCGAGCGCGCGGCCAGCCGCCGCCTTCATCTGGCGCAGCGTCGTCGGCTCCGTGACCGCGCCCTCGTCCATGAACTCGTAGATGGTCGAGAAGCCGAAGAGCCGCGCGCCTCCGCCGTTCGCCCAGAGGACGGAGCTGAAATCCTCCGAGAAGAGCGCCAGCGCTTCCCCGGCCGCGAGCCGCCCGCGGATGCGGTCATGCACCGCGATGTCGATGAATGGGTACTGACCGGCCGGCATGGGCAACCCTGATGATCCGAGGCGCCGCCACGCCTCCGCCCGGCGGCTTTCCTCCCCCTTTAACCAATCATTAATAGCTTCAGCCCTGAGGACGGTCCAGCAAAGCGCCCGGCGAATCCCCGCCGACCGCGCAGAAAGGTTAACGGACGATGGTGCGTCGCACAAAATTATTGCAATGCACAATGAGCCGTATTATATGCCCGCTATCGCTAACACGGCGCCTCAGAGAGGGCCACGGCAAGGAGTGCATGCAAATGGCTACCAGGAAGACCGAAACCGCCGATGTCTTTGCTTTCCCGACCTTCGATCCCGCCAAGGTCACCGACAGCTACCGCGAGCTGACCGAGAAGGGCATCGCGCAGTCGAAGGAGAACTACGCGCGGCTGAAGA
Organism: Pararhizobium sp.; assembly: GCA_051960215.1. GTDB lineage: Bacteria > Pseudomonadota > Alphaproteobacteria > Rhizobiales > Rhizobiaceae > Pararhizobium_B. The sequence goes on along the minus strand of JBQCEN010000302.1, from coordinate 15 downwards.
CGATCGCCGAGGACG
>JBQCEN010000301.1:0-6132 GCA_051960215.1 Pararhizobium sp. | reverse complement strand
CACCGCTTCGAGGTCTCGAAACCAGAGGCCGCGCGCGAGCTCTGGCGCGCGGTGGACTGGACGCCTTTCGAGGTCTCCGCCGTCGCGGTCGGTGCCGATCCCGCCGCGGGCTTCCGAGCTCAGCATCCCCTTCACGACTGCGTCCTTCACCGCCGGGACGCCCCTTCCACCACGAAAGGACCGATCCCGATGACGGACAAGACCCAGACCCCGGCGAGCGACGCCGCAACCCCCGCCACCACCCAGCCGACCGAGCCGGTCGAAACCGAGGACACCCCCATGACCGAGCCGAATGCGGCTGCGCCCGACCCGAAGGTCGCCGCCAGTGAGACGCGCAACCAGCCGAAGACGCAGGCAACGCCTGCGCCCGACACCGAAGCCGTCGCCACCCGCGCCCGCGAGGCCGAGCGCGACCGCGTCTCCACCATCTACGATCTGGCGGGCCGCCTGAACCTCGAGCGTGGCTTCGCCGAGGATCTGGTGAAACGGGGCGTCAGCGTCGACGAGTCCCGCCGCCTGATCCTCGACCAGGTCGCTGCCAAGTCGGACGAGACCCGGACCTTCCCGCACGTCTCCGTCCCGCTCGGCGGCCGGGACGAACACATCACCCGCCGCGATGCGGTGGCGAACGCGCTGCTGCACCGCTACAGCCCCACTCTGTTCCAGCTGGAGGACGCCGCGCGCCAGTACCGCGGCATGACCCTGCTGGAACTCGCCCGCGAGAGCCTCGGCAACGCAGGCGTGAACGCCCGGGGTCTGTCGCGCGACGAGGTGGCGACCCGGGCGCTGCACTCGACCTCGGACTTCCCCGAGATCCTGTCGGCGGTCACCAACAAGACCCTCCGGCAGGCTTACGAGGCCTATCCCCGCACCTTCATGCTGTTCTGCCGCCAGGTCCTCGCCACCGACTTCAAGGCGATGCACCGCGTCCAGCTTGGCGAAGCGCCGCAGTTGCTCGAGGTCGGCGAAAGCGGCGAGTTCAAGCGCGGCACGCTCGGCGAGAGCAAGGAGAGCTACAAGGTCAAGACCTATGGCCGGGTGGTCGCGATCACCCGCCAGACGCTGATCAACGACGATCTCGACGCCTTCACCCGGATCCCGGCGATGTACGGCAACTCCATCGCGCAGCTGGAGTCGGATGTGGTCTGGGGGATCATCACTTCGAACCCGGCGATGGCCGATGGCAACGCGCTGTTCCACACCACCCACAAGAACCTTGCGGGCACTGGCGCGGCGCTCGATGTCGGCAGCGTGGGCGAGGCGCGCGCGGCGATGGCCAAGCAGACCGGCCTCGACAAGAAGACGGTGCTGAACGTCCGCCCCGCCTTCCTGATCGTGCCCGCGTCGCTGGAGCTGAAGGCCGAACAGCTGGTGGCCCAGAACCTGGTGCCCGCCGCGACGTCCAGCGTGGTGCCGCAGTCGATCCGCACCCTCGCGCCGATCAGCGAGCCCCGGCTCGACGCCGCCAGCGAGACCGCCTGGTATCTGGCCGCGAGCCCGAACCAGATCGACACCATCGAGTACGCCTATCTCGAGGGTCAGCAGGGCGCCTACATCGAGACCCGCAACGGCTTCGATGTCGACGGCGTCGAGATCAAGTGCCGCCTCGACTTCGGCGCCAAGGCCATCGACTGGCGCGGCCTCTACAAGAACCCGGGCGCGTAAGCCGCACACCTTCCTGAACCCTGACACAAGGGCGGTCCAGACGGGCCGCCCTTCGTCTTTCCACGAGGATCCCCATCATGAAAACCTACGTCCAGCCCGGCAACACAATCACCCTGACCGCGCCCCATGCCGTCGTCTCCGGCGACGGCCTGCTCGTCGGCTCCATCTTCGGCATCGCCGCCGGGGACGCCGCCCTAGGCGAGAGCGTCGAGACCGCGCTCGTCGGCGTGTTCGACATCAACAAGGTCGGCTCCCAGGCATGGACGGTCGGCGCCAAGGTCTATTGGGACGACACCAACAAGCGCTGCACCACGGTCGCGACCGACAACACCCTCATCGGCGTGGCTGTCGAGGCGGTGGCGAGCGGCGCAGGTGACACCATCGGCCGGGTCCGCCTGAACGCGACGTTCTGATGAGCGCCTTCGCCGCCGCCGTGGGCTCGCTCTTCGCCGATCCGAACGTCGGTCGGGACGCGGCCTACATCGCCGACGGCGGCGCGCCCGTGCTGGTGCGCGTCGTCGCCCGGCGTGCCGATGCGGTCACCGACTTCGGCGATGCCCGGCTCTGGTCCGAGACCACCCGGATCGACCTGCGTGTCGCCGAGGTGGCGAACCCGCGCCCCGGCGACAGGATCGAGATCGACGGCGACGCCTTCCTCATCCAGGGAGAGCCGGTTCGCGACCGCGAGCGGCTGGTCTGGACCGTGGATCTGAGGCCCGCGTGAAACTGAAGCTCGACATCGATCCAGACATCGTCGCGATGATGGCGGCGGAGGTGGCGGCGGGCGAACGCGCGGTGACAGCCGCCATGCGCGAGGCCGGAACTGGGTTGAAGACCGCCTGGCGTTTGCAGATCACCGGCGCGGGGCTCGGGCCCCGGCTGGCCAACTCGATCCGGAGCCAGAATTTCCCGAGGTCGGGCGAGAGCCTCGACGCGGCGGCGCTGGTCTGGTCGAAAGCGCCGGTCATCGTCGGCGCGCATGACACCGGCCCGCTGATCCGCTCGAAAGACGGGTTCTGGCTGGCGATCCCGCTGCCAGCTGCTGGCAAATCCCTGCGCGGTGGCCGCATCACCCCCGGCGAATGGGAGCGCCGCCGTGGCCTCCGCCTGCGCTTCGTCTATCGCCGGACGGGCCCGAGCCTGCTGGTCGCCGAGGGGCGGCTCAACACGAAAGGCCAGGCGGTGATGTCGCGGTCGAAGACCGGCCGCGGCAAGGTCACCGCGCCGATCTTCCTGCTGGTGCCGCAGGTCAAACTGCCGAAGCGGCTGGACCTCGCACGAGATGCAGACCGGGCGTTGGACAGCGTGCCGGGGCTGATCGTGGGGAACTGGATAGAGGGAAGGATCCGCAAATAGAGAGGTGGCGGTTGCGCACTTGCCTCACGCAAAGTCATGCAGGAGGATGACGCTCAGGAGGCTGAAGATGGCGTTTTTCAAGTGGTTGTTCGGACGAGAGAGATCGAGTTCGGCTCAGTCGCCGAGCTCTGCCAATCGGTGGACGGTCTCAGAGAACGGCAACCCGACGTTGGTCGAGGGTTCGACGCGCATAACGGTCTTTCAGCAGGACCGCGGATGGAAATACTGCATTGCGGACGTCGGCGATCGGGAAGACCCACACTTCTCCGACGCGTACGCTACCGAAAGGGAGGCGCAAGAAGAAGCGCTGGCCCACTTCCGAGGCGAATCATCTCGCCACCAGTCCCTTTCCGCCTCCGCCACTGAGGATCGTCGGCAGCGCTGGGAAGCGCACATTCAAGAACGCTCGCTTACGATCGAGGAGCTGCAGAGATTTCTCGCGGAGAACAAAGATCTCGGCATCACGGCCCTCCGAAAGCCCGAGGCCAAGATCGCGAGTCATCTGAAGCAACTGGATTGGCAGATCGCAGAATACCGGAACGCCGGTGTTTCAGCGAACCTCATCTCTCTGGCTGAGCGACAGAAACCCGCGCTCGCAAGGCTCGCCGAAGAAGTCGCAGCGAGGATTGAAATCAAACAGGCGAAGCGACCGCCAAAAAGAACGCCGGTGTCGGACAGTCAGTTATCGACCGAGCTTTCTCGGAAAGTCGATGATCTGATCCGACTGTTCGCCGAAACCCCCGTAGTGGATCCGAGTGAGGTGGAAAGGCGATACAGTCGCGCGATGCGTGATGCCACCGCGAAGATGCTCGAAGGCGGAACCACTTACGGTCAGGCATCCGGAGCGTCGGAGTTCCTGAGCCAGGACGAGGAATCCTTTCGAGCTTTCATGCAGGAGGCTGATCAGGATCTCGCATGGCAATGCAGCACGGTTTCGGACGCGTTCAAGCGCTATCTCGAAATCGGCGAGACGCCGGCACCTCACTATCCGATGCGTGTGGCCGTGCTTCTCAGCAAGGCCAAGGACCTCGACCGAGAGAAGCAGTTTTTGGCGGCGTGGTGCATGCATTTTCCATCCGGGAACGGCGTGAAATATGCTGCACTCGTTGAAAGAGCGAAGAAGGTGGGCGCAATTCCCGCCTGACGGTGGAACCGGAAGGCTTCGGTTCAGACCGGAACAAAGATCGGTATTCCGATCAACCTCAGTTTTGTGGTCGCCATGCCCACCCCACGCGAAACCGTCCTCGCCGCGCTGCACTCGCGGCTCTCGGCGCTGTCCGCCACCGCCCTGCGCGGCGACGTGCTTCCGGAGCGCGTTCCGGCCGAGGGCCTGCTGATCCTGCGCGATGGCGAGCCGGGGGAGCCGGACGTCACGCTGTCACCCCTGCGATATCACTACCAGCACCGAGCCGAGATCGAGACGGTGGTCCAAGGTGCGGCGCGTGACGCCGCCTTCGACGCGCTGACGGCCAGCATCGGCGCAGCACTTGCCGCCGACCGCACGCTGGGAGGGCTTTGCGACTGGGTTGAGGCCGAGGCCCCACGTCCCGTTGACTTGCCCGTCGAGGGCGCGGCCAGTCTGAAGGCCGCCGTCATCCCGGTGGTGCTGCACTATTCCACGGCCGATCCGCTCGGCTGATCCCGACAACTCGAGGAGACGAACATGGCACGAGCCCAGGGGGCGCGGGCGCTGATGGCGATTGCGTTCGAAACGACCTATGGAACGCCGCCCGCGAGCGGCTTCACGAAGATGCCCTTCGCCAGCACCTCGCTTGGTGCGGAGCAGCCGCTGCTGAACTCTGAGCTTCTGGGCTACGGTCGCGATCCGCTGGCGCCGATCAAGGACGCGGTGACGGCCGATGGCGATGTCGTCGTGCCACTTGACGCCGAGGCCTTCGGCTTCTGGCTGAAGGCGGCCTTCGGGACACCCACAACCACGGGCGCGGAAGCGCCGTACAGCCACGAGTTCCAGTCCGGGTCCTGGACGCTGCCCAGCATGTCGATCGAGACCGGCATGCCGGAGGTGCCGCGCTATGCGATGTATTCTGGCTGCGTGCTCGACCAGATCACCTGGCAGATGCAGCGGTCCGGCCTGTTGACCGCGACCGCGCGGCTGGTGGCGCAGGGCGAGACGGTGGGCTCGACCACCAGCGCCGGAACGCCTGCTGCGCTTGAGCTGAAGCGATTCGGCCATTTCAACGGTGCGATCACCAGGAACGGCTCCGCCCTTGGCAACGTCGTCTCGGCGGACATCACCTACGCGAACAACCTCGACCGGATCGAGACGATCCGGGCGGACGGCCGCATCGACGGCGCGGACCCGTCCATCGCGGCACTGACGGGCTCCATCGAGGTCCGCTTTGCCGACCAGACGCTGGTGACGCAAGCCATCAATGGCGAGGACTGCGAGTTGGAATTCGCCTATGCGCTGCCCTCTGGTGAAAGCTTCACCTTTACCGTGCACGCCGTCTACCTGCCGCGCCCCCGGATCGAGATCTCGGGACCGCAGGGCGTGCAGGCCACTTTCGACTGGCAGGCCGCCCGCGACAGTGTGGTCGGCCGGATGTGCACCGCTACGCTGATCAACGACATCGAGGAATACTGATGCTGACGCTCGACCTGACGAACGAGCCGCGCTGGCATGATCTGGCGCCCGGAGCGCGGGTGCAGCTGCGCCCGCTGACCACCGCGCTGATGGTGGCGACACGCAGCGATCCGGTCATTGAGGCGGTTTCGGAAGAAGCCTCCGACGAGGAGCGTGCCGTCGCCTTCGCCAAAGCGCTGGCGCGGCGAGCGGTGCTCGCCTGGGAGGGTATCGGCGACGCCGACGGCAACCCCATCGAGCCCAGCCCCGAGGGCATCGACGCGCTGCTCGATGTCTGGCCGATCTTCGAGGCGTTCCAGCTGACCTACGTCTCCAAGGGCCTGCTGCTGGAACAGGAAAAAAACGGCTCCGCGCTCTTGCCGAATGGTCCTTCGGCGGGGGCGAGCGATACTGCCAAGCCTGCGCACCCTACGAGGGCCGCGAGCAAGCCTGCCCGGACTGCCCGGCGCGGCTGAACCGTCCGGAAACTCCGGAGGGTTGGCAGGTCTGGGACCTGGTCGGCCGTC
>JBQCEN010000300.1:0-11296 GCA_051960215.1 Pararhizobium sp. | reverse complement strand
GTAATAGCCGGCGACTACGCCGACCAGCGTGCCGATCAGCAGCGCAATGCCGTTGGCGACGATACCGATGATGAGCGAGGTGCGCGCGCCGTAGAGGATGCGCGTCAGAAGGTCCCGGCCGAGGAGGTCGGTGCCGAGCAGGAAGGCGTGGTTCGGCGGCAGCGGCGCCCCCTCGAGCGTCAGGCCCTCGAACAGCTGGTCGTCGGGGCCATAGGCCGTGAGGTAGGGCGCGAAGATGGCGCCGCCGACGACGATCAGGATGATCACCAGCCCGAGGACGGCGAGCGGCCGCGAGACGAGCCGGCGCAGGACGCCCGCCGGTGTCGGTGTCGGCTTGGCGACGGCGGCGATCGCCGCGTCACCGGCTGCCGGTTCGCTCATTTGTCATCCCCGTCGGTCTCAAGGAGAGGACGTGGCCGGCCGCCTCCTCCATCGTCATCTGCCAATCCATCGCAAGCGCTCGCAGTGCCGCGAAGCCACGCTCCTGGTCGCCGTCCTCGGCGCTCAGCACGGCGACCGCCCGCACGATCGTCTGGCGTTCGGAAATGCGCTGCCGCAGCGCCCCGACCTCGGCCTCGAGCGCGCGGTTGCGCTCGAAGGTCTGGCGCGCGATCAGCAGCGACGAATAGACGCCGGCGCTGCCGATCGGTTTGAGCAACTGGGCGTTTGCGGCGCGCGACAGCGCCCATTCGATCCGCCCCGGTGCCTCCGAGCCGATCAGCGCGATCGTCGGCAGCGGCGCCTTGCCGGCCTCCCAGGGGAACTGCGCGTCGAAGCCCATGTCTGCGTCGAAGAAGAGGAAATCGGCCGCCACCGCGCTCGGCGGCAGGTCCGGCCAGCATTGCTCGGAGCGCAGTCCGATCGCGTGCAACTGCCGCACCAGTGCCTCGACCACCTCGTGCGGCCGGTGCAGGACGATGGCGGTGGCGCCGCCGAGATTGGGGATGCGCCGGCCTCTCATGACACCACCCTCAGGCCCGCCCGGCCGAAGGCCGTGTAGGGGTCATAGCGCGAGAGATAGGGATCGGGCGCGACCTCGTCGCCCAGTTCCTCGACCACCCGGAAGCGGCCGGCCGCGATCTCGGCGATCTTCACCGGCAGGCGGCTGTGGCGCGTCCGCGCGTCGATCGCAATCCGGCCGAGGGGCGTTTCGAACCGGCGGCCGTCGAAATCGGGCAGGTTGCCGGTTTCGCCGGCGAGGAGATCGGCGAGGATCAGGATGGCGCTATAGGCGGACATCATGAAGGAGGACCGCAGTGCGTTTGCCGGGCGGCTTGCGTCGTCGTCGAAGAAGGGGCCGGCGGAGAGATGGCCGTCTCCCGCCGGTCCGATCGCCGCAAGCTCGGCTTCCGTCAAGTTGCAACTGATGAGCGGGCAGGTCTCGGGCCGGAACCACTCGTCCTCCTCGCCAAGCGCCGCATAGGCGCGGAAGAAGGCGTAGGAGGTGGCGCCGACGAAGTTGTTGAGGATGAAGTTCGGCCGCTGGGCCCGGATCTCCTCGATCAGCCGGGCGACGTCCTCGTCGCCGAGCGGCAGGTAGCGCTCGCCGAGCACGGTGCCGCCGGTGTCGCCGATCAGGTCGCGGGCGATGCGGTTCGTCTCCCAGCCCCAGATGTAGTTGGAGCCGACGAGGAAGGCGCGCGCGCCGAAGCGCGGGATGACGTGGACGAGGAGGGGGAGGATATGCTGGTTCGGGCAGGCGTGCATGTAGACGACGTTCTCGCTCGCCTCGAAACCCTCGTAGGGTGCGGCGTACCAAAGCGTTCCGCCGAGCCGCTCCAGCACCGGGATCACCTCCTTGCGGCTCCACGAGGTGATGCAGCCGACGACATGGCGCGCGCCGGTATTGCGCAGGATGTCGTCGGCGAGCGGTGCGTAGCGGTCGATGTTGCCGCCGGGGTCGCGCTCGACCGGGACGATCTCGACCACTCCGGCCGGCGCGGCATTGACCTCCGCGATCGCCTGGAGCGCGCCGGCGCGGCAGCTCTCCGACAGCAGCGCATAGGTGCCGCTGCGGGAGTAGAGCAACCCGATCTCCACGCGTCTCTTCATGCGCCCGCGGTTCCCGAACGGAAAACGCCCCGGCCGCCTGAGCCCTCGGAAGGGCCGGACGATCACGGGGCGCGAATGCCTGGAGGCCTTGTTCAGGCCGATGTCAGTCGACGCACGCTAACGCCCGGGCCCGCTTTGTCAAGAGGGAGCTTGAAGACAGGGGCACGTTGACGAACCGAAGCGGATCGCCGTGGCGCGACTTTCCGGAGCGACAGCCTGCCGTCGAAGGTTCGGCAAAAAAAGTATCGGCCGCGATCGGGAAATTTGGTGGCGATCACCGGCCGCCGCCGGTACTCTCGGGATACTTGATCAGTTGCGGCCTTTTTCGGCGTCGGTCGCCGGTAGAGGCCGGCGCGGCAGAGGAGTGCCGCAGGTCCTGACGTCCGGCCGTGGCGAAGACGCTGGCCGTGGGAGGAAGACGTGGAGCCCGATCTCGAAGTCGTCCAGATCCGACAAGGCGAATCCTTCAAGATCTGGGACCATGGCTACCCGTACCACACGGTGCGCTGGCACTTTCATCCCGAATACGAGATCCACCTCGTGACGGAGACCTCCGGACGCTACTTCGTCGGCGATTTCATCGGCGAGTTCGAGCCGGGCAACATGGTCATGACGGGCCCGAACCTGCCGCACAACTGGGTGAGCAAGGTCGAGGACGGGCGCGAGATCAAGCGGCGTTGCGTCGTCCTGCAGTTCGCGGAGCGCTTCATCGACGATACGATCGGCGTGCTGCCCGAACTCGCGCCCTTCGAGATGGTCCTCGCCGAAAGCCGGCATGGCGTGCTCTTCCCGCGCGAGACCGTCAGGACGGCGGGGCCGATCCTGATCGAGCTCCTCGAGGCGCAGGGCGCGCGGCGCATCGCGCTCTTCATGGCGCTGATCGACACGCTGTCGCGCTCCTCCGGCCGACGGCTGCTCGCGAGCTCCAGCTACCTGCCCGACCCCTCCGGCTACATGTCCGTCTCGACCAACAAGGCGCTCGCCTATATCCGCGCGCACCTGACCGAGCCGTTCACGGAAGCGGACCTGGCGGAGATCGCCGGCATGACGCCGAGCGCCTTCTCGCGCTCCTTCCGCCGCCATACCGGATTTCCGCTCGTCCAGTATGTCAACCGGCTGAGGATCAACCTCGCTTGCCAGTTGCTGATGAGCGACGTGACGACGCCGATCACCGAGATCTGCTTCGAGGTCGGCTTCAACAACCTGTCGAACTTCAACCGACAGTTCCTGGCGCAGAAGGGCATGCCGCCCTCGCGATTCCGGGCGCTCCTGGAGGAGAACATCGCGGCTGCCGCCGCATAGACGAAGGAAGGGAGGAGAAGAGACATCGACGGAAGACAGCACGCGCACCGGACAGCCGGCGCGCGACGGGGAACCTGTGCGCGGTCGAGAGCGGCCGCCGCTTTTGAACATCTCAGCATCATGGGAGAAAATCGAATGAAACGAGCTTCATGGAAGACCAGCGCCGCAGTTGCGCTCGCGGCCTGCCTGTTGAGCGGCACCGCCGCCTTCGCCGCCGACGTCTCGAACGCCACGGTCGCGTTCCTGATGCCCGATCAGGCGTCGACGCGCTACGAGCAGCACGACCATCCGGGCTTCGTCGCCGAGATGAAGAAGCTCTGCCCGAGCTGCACCGTGCTCTACCAGAACGCCGATGCCGACGCCTCGCGCCAGCAGCAGCAGTTCAACTCGGTGATCTCGCAGGGCGCCAAGGCGATCGTCATCGACCCGGTCGATTCGACGGCTGCCGCCTCGCTCGTCAAGCTGGCGCAGAGCCAGGGCATCAAGGTCATCGCCTATGACCGGCCGATCCCGTCGGCGGCTGCCGACTACTACGTCTCCTTCGACAACGAGACGATCGGCAAGATGATCGCCAAGTCGCTCGTCGATCACCTGAAGGAGACGAACGTCTCGACCGACGGCGTCGGCGTGCTCGAGATCAACGGCTCGCCGACGGACGCGGCCGCCGGCCTCATCAAGAAGGGCATCCACGAAGGGCTTGCGACGGGCCAGTACAAGACGCTTGCCGAATACGACACGCCGGAATGGGCGCCGCCGAAGGCGCAGCAGTGGGCGAGCGGCCAGATCACCCGCTTCGGCAAGAAGATCGTCGGCGTCGTCGCGGCCAATGACGGCACGGCGGGCGGCGCGATCGCGGCCTTCAAGGCGGCCGGCGTCGATCCGGTGCCGCCGGTGACCGGCAACGACGCGACGATCGCGGGCCTTCAGCTGATCATTGCCGGCGACCAGTACAACACGATCTCCAAGCCGAGCGAGATCGTCGCGGCGGCCGCGGCCGACGTCGCCGTCGCGCTGCTCAAGGGCGAGAAGCCGAAGGCCGACACGACGCTCTTCGGCACGCCGACCAAGCTCTTCACGCCGACGCTCGTGACGGCGAAGAACCTGAAGGCGGAGATCGTCGACAAGCAGATCAACGGCCAGCCGATCGAATCGGCCGAGACGCTCTGCACCGGCCGCTATGCCGAGGGCTGCAAGAAGCTCGGCATCGGCCAGTAAGGTAAGGCCCCTTCGCCCGGCTGCGCATGCGGCCGGGCCACTCTTTCGTCCGCGTCTTCGTCCTCGACTGGCGCTCTTTCAGAAGGCTTCGAGAGCATGACAGACACAGCACACAGACCGGCGGAGCGCGGCGAGCCCGTTCTCAGCCTGCGCGGCATCTCCAAGAACTTCGGCGCGGTCTCTGCGCTGACCGACATCGAGCTCGACGTCCATGCGGGCGAGGTGGTGGCGCTCGTCGGCGACAACGGCGCCGGCAAGTCGACGCTGGTCAAGATCCTCGCCGGCGTGCACCAGCAGAGCGCCGGCGAGATCCGCTTTGCGGGCAAGCCGGTGAAGCTTGCCGACCCGAGCGCCGCGCTCGACCTCGGTATCGCGACCGTCTTCCAGGACCTCGCGCTCTGCGAGAACCTCGACGTCGTCGCCAATATCTTCCTCGGCCAGGAGAAGAACCCGCTTCGCCTCGACGAGGTCGGGATGGAACTCAAGGCCTGGACGCTGCTCAACGAGCTCTCGGCGCGCATCCCGAGCGTGCGCGAGCCGATCGCCTCGCTCTCCGGCGGCCAGCGCCAGACGGTGGCGATCGCCCGCTCGCTGCTGCTCGAGCCGAAGCTCATCATGCTCGACGAGCCGACGGCGGCTCTCGGCGTCGCCCAGACGGCCGAGGTCCTCGACCTCATCGAGCGCGTGCGCGACCGGGGCCTCGCCGTCATCATGATCAGCCACAACATGGAGGACGTGCGCGCCGTCGCCGACCGGATCGTCGTGCTTCGCCTCGGCCGCAACAACGGCGTCTTCACGCCCGACGCCTCCAACCAGGAACTCGTGAGCGCCATCACCGGTGCCGCCAACAACTCCGTCTCGCGCCGCGCATCGCGCCGGGCGCATCTGGAAGAGGCCGAGGAGGGACGTCCATGACGAGCAACATCGGGGACGACGTGCCGGCCGTGCCGCTGCTCGACCGCAGCGACGAGCGCGTCAAGCACGCGACGGGCCTCAGCGGCGCGGTCGGCGCCTTCATCGACCGGATCCGTTCAGGCGACCTCGGCTCGCTGCCGGTCGTCGTCGGCCTGGTCATCATCTGGACCGTGTTCGAGGCGCTGAACCCGGTTGTCCTGTCGAGCAACAACCTCGCCAACCTGCTCTTCGACTGCTCCACCGTCGGCGTCATCTCGCTCGGCATCGTCTGCGTGCTGATGGTGGCGCAGATCGACCTGTCGGTCGGCTCCGTCAGCGGCTTCGCCTCGGCGATGGTCGGCATGCTGTGGGTCAACGCGGGCTGGCCGGTGGGCCTCGCCATCCTGGCGGCGCTTGTCGTCGGCGCGCTGATCGGCTGGGTCTATGCCCTGCTCTTCAACCGGCTCGGGATGCCGAGCTTCGTCTCGACGCTCGCCGGCCTCCTCGCCTTCCTCGGGCTGCAACTCTACACGCTCGGCGACACCGGCTCGATCAACCTGCCCTACGGCTCCGGCCTCGTGAACTTCGGCCAGCTGCTGGTGATGCCGCATGCCGTCGCCTACGGCCTCGCCGCGCTCGCCGGCATCGTCGTCTTCGTCGCCGGCTACCGGACGGCGGAGAGGCGACGGCAGTCGGGGCTCTCGTCGCAATCGCTCGCGGGCCTGCTCGCCAAGGCAATCGCGATCGTCGTCGCGCTGGAGTTCATCGTCTACTATCTCAACCAGTCGCGTGGCGTGCCGTGGATGTTCGGCCTCTTCGCCGGCCTCGTCGTCGCGATGAACTACGCGCTGACGCGGACGAAGTGGGGCCGCTCGATGACGGCGGTCGGCGGCAACCCGGAAGCGGCACGCCGTTCCGGCATCAATGTCCGGGCCGTCTTCACCAGCGCCTTCGTGCTCTGCTCGACGCTTGCAGCCCTCGGCGGCGTGCTCGGCGCGGCGCGGCTGGCCTCCGCCAGCCAGCAGGCCGGCACCGGCGACGTCAACCTCAACGCGATCGCGGCGGCGGTCATCGGCGGCACCAGCCTCTTCGGCGGCCGCGGCAGCGCCTATTCCGCGCTCCTCGGCATCATCGTGATCCAGTCGATCGCAAGCGGCCTGACGCTCCTCGATCTGTCGTCGTCGCTTCGATACATGATCACCGGCGCCGTGCTCGCCATCGCCGTGATCGTCGACTCGCTCTCGCGCCGGTCGCGCGTCGCCCATGGCCGCGCCTTATTGCGTCGACCGGCGCGCCGGTCAGCCAAGCTTTCGTTCAACCGCGGCGGGCTCCTCCCGCCCGCCGCTTCCAACGGCCGCGACCGCCGGGCGCCGATGCGTCCGGCCGGCCGGGCCCGCCAAGAGGACATCATGAGCACGAACCGCAAAATGACCGCCATCGTCTGCCATGGCCCGAAGGACTACCGCGTCGAGCACATCGACCGGCCGGAGCCGGGGCCGAAGGAACTGCTGATCCGCATCGGCGCCTGCGGCATCTGCGCCTCCGACCGCAAATGCTGGTCCGGCGCCGGCATGTTCTGGAACGATCCCTGGGTGAAGGCGCCGGTCGTCGCCGGCCATGAGTTCTTCGGCTATGTCGAGGAAATGGGCGAGGGGGCTGCCGAACACTTCGGCGTCGCCAAGGGCGACATGGTGATCGCCGAGCAGATCGTGCCCTGCGGCAAGTGCCGCTACTGCCGCTCGGGCAGCTACTGGATGTGCGAGAAGCACGACATCTTCGGCTTCCAGCGCGAGGTGGCCGACGGCGGCATGGCCGAATACATGCGCTTTCCGGCCAATGCGCTCGTCCACAAGATCCCGTCCGACATGCCGCTCGAGGATGCGGCGATCATCGAGCCGCTCGCCTGCGCGATCCACACCGTCAACCGCGCCGATATCCAGCTCGACGATGTCGTCGTCATCGCCGGCGCCGGGCCGCTCGGCCTGATGATGGTGCAGGTCGCGGCGCTGAAGACGCCGAAGAAGCTCGTCGTCGTCGACCCGGTCAACGAGCGGCTCGAGCTCGCCAAGCGCTACGGTGCCGATGTCGTGCTCAACCCCAAGGAAACGGACGCGATTGCTGCCGTGAAGCAGATGACGGACGGCTACGGCTGCGACGTCTATATCGAGGCGACCGGCGTGCCCGCCGGCGTGACGCAGGGCCTGCAGATGATCCGCAAGCTCGGCCGCTTCGTCGAGTTCTCCGTCTTCGGCCACGAGACGTCGGCGGACTGGTCGATCATCGGCGACCGCAAGGAACTCGACGTGCGCGGCTCGCATCTCGGCCCCTATTGCTACCCGATCGCGATCGATCTCCTGCACCGCGGCAAGGTCACGTCCAAGGGCATCGTCACGCATGACTTCGCAATCGAGGAGTGGGACCATGCGCTGGAGGTCTCGGCGCGGCCGGATGCGGTCAAGGTGCTGCTCAAGCCGTCGATGAAGGCAGCGGCCGAATAGCGGCCCGGACAGGGAGAGCGCCTTGAGCGAAGAGTTCTTCGTCGGCGTCGACGTCGGCACGGGGAGCGCGCGCGCCGGCGTCTTCGACGCCGAAGGCGGGCTTCGCGGTGCGGCCAAGCGGCCGATCACGCTCTGGCAGGAGCCGGGAAGCATCGTCGAGCAGTCGAGCGCCCAGATCTGGCAGGCCGTGTCGGAGAGCGTGCGCGAGGCGGTCGCGGAGGCGGGTATCGCGGTCGACGCCGTCGCCGGTATCGGCTTCGACGCGACCTGCTCGCTGGTCGCCGTCGAGGCCGACGGATCGCCGGTCGCCGTCGGCCCGTCCGGCGATCCCGAGCGCAACATCATCGTCTGGATGGACCATCGCGCGAGCGGCGAGGCCGCCGAGATCAACGCGCTCGGCCATCCGGTGCTGCGCTATGTCGGCGGACGCATCTCGCCGGAGATGGAGACGCCGAAGCTCTTGTGGCTGAAGCGGAACAGGCCGGATTCCTTCGCCCGCGCCGGCCATTTCTTCGACCTCGCCGACTATCTGACCTGGCGGGCGACGGGAAGCCTCGCGCGCTCCGTCTGCACGCTGACATGCAAATGGACCTACCTCGCCCATGAAGGCCGGTTCGATCCGAGCTATTTCCGCGCGATCGGCCTCGGTGCGCTCGCCGAGGAGAGCTTCGCCCGGATCGGCCGCGAGGTCGTCGATCCCGGCACGCCGCTCGGGCGGGGCCTCACGGAGGCTGCCGCCGCCGATCTCGGTTTGGCCGCGGGAACGGCCGTCGGCGCCGGGCTGATCGACGCCCATGCCGGCGGCATCGGCACGCTCGGCGGCTCGATCGGCGGTGAGCCGGCGGCGATCGAGCGCAGGCTCGCCTATATCTTCGGCACGTCGGCCTGCTCGATGGCTTCGAGCGCTGGCCCGGTCTTCGTCGATGGCGTCTGGGGACCATACCAGTCGGCGATGGTGCCCGGGCTCTGGCTGACGGAAGGCGGACAGTCGGCAGCGGGGGCCGCCATAGACCATCTCGTGACGCTGCATCCGGCCGCGCCGGTCGCCCGAGAGAAGGCCGTTGCCGAGGGCCGGTCGCTCGTCGAGTGGCTCGACCGGGCCGCGACGGCCGCCTGCGGCGATCCGCGCAAGGCGATCGAGCTTACGGGCGGCGTCCACGTCGTGCCGGAATTCCTCGGCAACCGCTCGCCGCTTGCCGATCCGGATGCGCGGGCGCTGATCGCGGGTCTCGGCCTCGGCACCGGCCTGAGCGACCTGGTCGCCCTCTATGTCGCCGGGCTCTGCGGCATCGGATACGGCCTCCGGCAACTGATCGAGGCGCTCTCGGCGAAGGGCATCGCGATCGACACGATCGTCGCGAGCGGCGGCGCGGCGCGCAGCCCTTTCGTGCGCCAGGTGCTCGCCGATACGGCGAACCGGCCGGTGGCCGTCGCCCGGACGGAGGAGCCGGTGCTGCTCGGCGCCGCCATGCTGGGCGTCGCGGCGGCCCGCGGCGGAGGCGGTCTTACGGAAGCCATGCGCGCCATGTCCGCCTTCGATCGGGTGTTCGAGCCGGCCGGCGGCGCGATCGCCGAACGGCACCAGCGCGGCTATGAGGCGTTCCTGATCCTGCAGGAGGCGGGGCGGGCGCTCCGCCGTGTGGCAGGCAAGCCCGCGGCCGTGTGAGCGGCCGACGCTGCCGGCGGCGCGTCCTCTTAAGCTCTTGACGCGGCAGCCCCGGCGGAAGAAACCATTTCTCCGGCAAGCGCTTCTCATGGAAGCCGTTTGCCCAGGGGCATGGCTGCGACGCCGGTCGCGGCCTGTGCAGGGAGGAGCCGCGGTGGCATTTTGCGACCGCACGGGCCAATGCCGCCTGTCATGGAGAGAGGAAAGAAAATGAAAATGTGGAAAGCCCTCGTTGCCGCGGTCGCCCTCCAGGCGGCGCTCGGTGTCGCCGCGAACGCGGCGGACCTCGAGGCGGTCAAGTCCTCGGGCGCGCTCAGGATCGGCACGGAAGGCACCTATCCGCCCTTCACCTATCACGACCAATCCGGCAAGCTGACCGGCTTCGACGTGGATATCGCCCGCGAGATCGCCAAGCGCATCGGCGTCGACGCGAAGTTCCTCGAAGGCCAGTGGGACGGGCTGATCGCCGGGCTGGACGCCGACCGTTACGACGTCGTCATCAACGAAGTCGGCATCACGCCGGAGCGCAAGAAGAAATACGCCTTCTCGGAACCCTATATCGCGTCCAAGGCCGCCCTGATCGTGCGCAGCGACGACGACTCCATCAAGGGCTTCGACGACCTCAAGGGCAAGAAGTCGGCGCAGACGCTGACCAGCAATTACGGCCAGATGGCCAAGGACGCCGGCGCCGAACTCGTCGGCACCACCGGCTTCGACCAGTCGATCCAGCTCGTCATCGACCATCGCGCCGACGCGACGATCAACGACAGCCTCTCCTTCCTCGACTTCAAGAAGCACAAGCCGAACGCGCCGGTGAAGGTCGCGGCGAAGAAGCCGGATGCAAGCTACTCCGCCGTCATCATGAGCAAGGGCGAGCCGAAGCTGCTCGACGCCGTCAACAAGGCGATCGAGGGCATGAAGTCCGACGGAACCTATCTCAAGATCTCGAAGAAGTACTTCGGCGAGGACGTCTCGAAGTAGCGGTTTCGCCGCTCGAGGGATCGAGGCAGGACCGTCCAGCGCGGCGGTCCTGCCTTTCGCATATAACAGGAGCCGTTCGTGCCCCATTGGCTGCAACTGATGATCGATTCGCTCGGCCCGCTGCTCTGGGCCGGGCTCGTCTTCACGATCCCGCTGACGCTGATCTCCTTCTTCCTCGGGCTCGTCCTCGGGCTCGTGGTGGCGGTCATCCGGCTCTTCGGGCCGAAGCCGCTCGTGCTCCTCGTGCGCTTCTACGTGTGGATCTTCCGGGGCACGCCGCTGCTCGTGCAGCTCTTCGTCATCTTCTATGGGCTGCCGAACGTCGGCGTCGTGCTCGACGCCTTCACCGCCGGCCTCATCGGCTTCACGCTGAATGTCGGCGCCTATACGTCGGAGATCCTCAGGGCGGTGCTCGCCTCGGTGCCGAAGGGCCAGTGGGAGGCTTCCTATTCCATCGGCATGACCTGGTCGCAGGCGATGCGCCGGACGATCGTGCCGCAGGCCGCCCGCGTCGCCGTGCCGCCGCTTTCGAACTCGTTCATCTCGCTCGTCAAGGATACCTCGCTTGCCGCCGCGATCACCGTGCCGGAGCTCTTCCAGGCCGCGCAGCGGATCGTCGCCACCACCTACGAGCCGTTGATCCTCTATATCGAGGCGGCGCTGATCTATCTCGTCATGTGCACGGTGC
>JBQCEN010000299.1:0-2028 GCA_051960215.1 Pararhizobium sp. | reverse complement strand
GAAGATCCTGCCGTTGGTCGGATGCTTCCATCAAGATTGGGTGGCGCCGAAGGTCGATATGAACCGAAAGATTATCTTCCGCACGGCCGCCTTCAAGCGGCCGAAGGACCTCGCCACCTTCATCCGTATCGCCAAGAAGCTGCCCGACTACCGTTCGGTGCTGATCGTCTGCAGCCTGGGTCCGAGCGCGCACTTCTACGAGATCGAGCAGTTCAACAAGGAGCTCGGCAGTCCGGTCGAGCTCATCCACGACATCTCCTATCAGGAGGTAGCGGCGTATCTCAGCGAGGCCGGCATCTACGTCCACACCTATGATCCCGAGGTCTCCTTCGGCATGCCGGTCTCGATCGCCGAGGCCATGGCCGCCGGCTGCACCATCGTCGCCCGCGACGTCTTCGGCGCGGCCGACTATGTCGGCGACGCCGGCCGCCTCTATCGCGACGAGGACGAGGCGGTCGCCCTGATCCGGGGGACGGAAGGCTGGAGCGACGACCACTGGGCGAAGGCCGACCGCGTCTCCCGCGAACGCGCCTTCACGCATTTCGACGACCGCGACATCCTCGTGCCGCTGCTGGAGACGTGGAAGGAGCTGGGCGCCCGCAGCGTCGCCGGCGGCGACGATCAGTCGATAGTCAGGCAGTTCCGCCGCTGGACCGGCCTCGGCTACAAGCGCATCTAGGCCGTCGCGGCCTGTGGCCGCCTTCCCTATTCCAGGTAGAGCGCGCGGCCGAGGTCTGGCCGCGGACCCCGCTCGGCGATCGCCTCGAGCTGGTCGAGCGCCTTGTCGATCGAGAAGCGCTCGTAGAGCCACGGCTCGATCTGGTAAGGCTCGTCCAGCACAGCATTGAGGTTCGCGGACAGCGCGTCGAGATCGCCGACCGGCGACAGCCACCGCCGGTAGTCCCCCGTCAGCACTTCCGACGGTCCGGCGTTGCAATCGGTCGAAACGACGGGCGTTCCGCAGACGAGGCTTTCCACGAGCACGTTCGGAAAGCCTTCCACGTCGGAGCTCAGGATCATCGCCTTGGCATGGGCCATGAACGGAAACGGGTTTTCGCGGAACCCGGCGACGATCGTGCGGTCCCGAACGCCGAAGCGGTCGATCATCGCGTGCAGTTCGGGGCTATCGTCGGTCAGCAGCACGAGCCGGCAGTCGCGGGTCCGCGCGAAGGCCTGGAGAAGCAGGTCGTAGCGCTTGGCGGGCGAAAAGCGAGCGGCATGCACGAGGATGCGTCCCTCGGGCAGATCGTCCGGGCGCTCCGCCGCCAGTTTCCGGATGCGGTCTAAGTCGTAGGCGTTGTAGACGATATCGGCTTCCGCCGGCTTGATGCCGACCGCATAAAGATCGTCCAGCACGCCGCGCGAAACGCCGATGACGCGCGCGCCGCCGTAGATCTGACGAAAGCGACGGCGGCGCCGCTCACGCTGGCGCGCGCTCACCGGCGTGTCTATCAGGTTCGACGTCGCGATGTGGATCCAGTGCCGCACGTTCCGCGCCCCGGCGAGGCGGACGATGCGATCCGTGCTCGTCAGGGACGAGGAGACAAAATCCGGCGGCGCCTTCTCGATCTCGGCGGCAAGCCAGCGGCGAAGCGAGCGCGCCAGCCGCAGCCGTTCGAAATGGGACTTCGGGAAGCGGGCGACCGGGCTGTCGACCGTCTCCACCCGCACGCCCGGGGGAATTTCGCGCTCGAAGACGTTGGAGAAGGTCAGGATGCGCGCGTCATGCCCCCGGGCGCCAAGCGCCTGTGCCAGCCTCAGGCGGCTGCCGGACGGGCCGTTGCGGCTGAGTTCGGCGATGATGAAGACGAACCGCATCCTGCCTCGTTCAAAAGTTGAGGAACACACGCCGACAGCAGCGCCGGGAACCATAACGCAGGACGCGCCGCGAATGCTCGCAGCGCGTCTCGGAACTCAAATCTACGTCTCGCGAGCGGCGCTACGGCCAAGCGCCCCTGCGCCCTTTACCGTCTTCATGCCGCCCGCGCTTTCGATCGTCTTACTTGACGATCGAAGCGACGATGCCGG
>JBQCEN010000298.1:0-4228 GCA_051960215.1 Pararhizobium sp. | reverse complement strand
GACATTAGCCGCATCGGTCTCGCCATCTGCTTCGACCTCAACTGGCGGGCGCTCTGGGCCGACATGAAGGCGGGCGGGGCCGAGATCGTGTGCTGGATCTCGGCCGACGAGGGCGGCTTTCCGCTGCAGGCCTATGCCTGGATGCACGAAATGACGGTGGTCACCTCGGTGCAATCCTATACGGCCAGGATCATCGACCGCAGCGGCCGGGTGCTGACGACCACCAGCCGGTGGGGCCGGCTCGCCATCGCCGACATCGACCTCGACAAGCGCTGGTTCCATACCGACGGGCAGGCCGAAAAGATCGTCGCCACCCAGACCCGCTATGGCGACGGGCTGCGGGTGGAGGTGTTTGGCGAGGAGCACATGTTCTCGATCGAGCGGCGTGACCCGACCCTCTCGCTCGACGAGGTGGTGCGTGAGATGGGGCTGCTCGACTATGGCGCCTACATCGCGCGCTGCACTGACGACCAGCGCGAAGGGCGCCGCAAGGCCGGGGTCGCCCAGCCAGTCGGCGAGCCGGCCAAATGACCAGCCAGCTCCTGGTGCTCGAGGACATCTCCAAGGCGTTCCCGGGCGTCAAGGCGCTCTCGGAGGTGGCGCTGTCGCTTTATCCGGGCGAGGTGACGGCGCTGATCGGCGAGAACGGCGCCGGCAAGTCGACGCTCGTCAAGATCCTGACCGGCATCTATCAGCCGGACGGCGGCATCATCCATATCGGCGGCACGCCCGTCAGATTCGCGACGCCGCATGATGCGGCTCGCGCCGGCGTCACCGCCATTCACCAGGAAACCGTGCTCTTCGACGAGCTGTCGGTCGCGGAGAACATCTTCCTCGGCCATACGCCGCGCGGCCGCTTCGGCCTCATCGACTGGAAGCGGCTCGAGGCGGACGCGCGCGCCATCCTGACCGGCATCGGCGCGCGGATCGATCCGCGCATCCCTCTCAAGGACCTCGGCATCGCCAGCCGCCACCTCGTCGCCGTCGCACGGGCGCTTTCGACGGAGGCGCAGGTCGTCGTCATGGACGAGCCGACCGCCGCCCTCTCGCAGAAGGAAATCGAGGAGCTCTACGACCTTGTCGAGACGCTGAAGGCCGACGGCAAGGCAATCCTCTTCATCAGCCACAAATTCGATGAGATCTTCCGCATCGCCGACCGCTACACGGTCTTCCGGGATGGCCAGATGGTCGCCGAAGGGCTGATCGCGGAGACGGACGCCAACGCGCTCGTGCAACTGATGGTCGGGCGCTCGGTCGATCAGATCTTCCCGAAGCGCGAGCCGGCGATCGGCGCGCCGGTGCTGACGGTCGCCGGCTATTCGCATCCGACGGAATTCGCCGATATCGGCTTCGAGCTCCGCCGTGGCGAAATCCTTGGCTTCTACGGCCTCGTCGGCGCGGGCCGCAGCGAGTTCATGCAGGCGCTCTTCGGCATCACGAAGCCGTCGAAGGGCGCGATTCGCATCGACGGCGAGGTCGCCGTCATCCGTTCGCCGGCCGAGGCGATCGAGAAGGGCATCGTCTACGTGCCCGAGGAGCGCGGGCGGCAGGGCGCCGTCGGGCCGCTGCCGATCTTCCAGAACGTGACGCTGCCGTCGCTGACGCGCACCTCGCGCAAGGGCTTCCTGCGGCTCGCCGAGGAGTTCAAGCTGGCGCGCGAATATACGGAGCGGCTGGACCTCCGCGCCGCAAGCCTCGACCAGCCGGTCGGCAACCTTTCGGGCGGCAACCAGCAGAAGGTGGTGATCGCCAAGTGGCTGGTGACGAAGCCGAAGATCATCATCCTCGACGAGCCGACGAAGGGCATCGACATCGGCTCCAAGGCCGCGGTCCACGCCTTCATGAGCGAGCTCGTCGCTCAAGGGCTGTCGATCATCATGGTCTCCTCGGAGATTCCGGAGATCATGGGCATGTCGGACCGCGTCGTCGTCATGCGCGAGGGCCGGATCGTCGCCACCTTCGACCGCGCCGCGCTTTCCGCCGAGAAGCTCGTGCGCGCGGCGGCGGCCATCGAGGAGGGCGCCTGATGCACTCCCGGCTCCTTCGATCGCGTGACCTGATCCTCGCCGGCGCCATCGTCGTGCTCTCGCTCGCGATCTCGACGCGCTATTCGTCCTTCGTCACGCCCGCGAACCTCGCCAATGTCTATAACGACACGGCGATCCTGATCATGCTCGCCTTCGCAGAGACGGTGGTGATCCTGACGCGCGGCATCGACCTTTCCGTCGCGGCCAACCTGGCGCTGACCGGCATGATCGTGGCGATGCTGAATGCCGCCATGCCGGGCGTTCCGATCGTCGGGATCGTGGCGCTGGCGATCGCGATCGGCCTCGTGCTCGGCGCGATCAACGGGCTGCTCGTCTGGAAGCTCCAGATCCCGCCGATCGTCGTGACGCTCGGCACGCTCACCATCTATCGCGGCCTGATCTTCGTCATCGCCGGCGGCGCGTGGGTCAACGCCCACCAGATGAGCGAGCCGTTCAAGGCCTTCCCGCGCGACGAGCTTCTTGGCCTGCCGGTGCTCTCGTGGCTGTCGATCCTCGTCATCGTGGTGATGGCGGTCGTGCTGACGCGGACGGCCCTCGGCCGCGCCTTCTATGCCGTCGGCGGCAATCCGAACGCTGCCGTCTATGCGGGGATCGATCCCGGCCGGACGGCCTTCGTCGCCTATACGATCTCCGGCGGGATTGCCGGCCTCTGCGGCTATCTCTGGGTGTCGCGCTACGCCGTCGCCTATGTCGATATCGCCAACGGCTTCGAGCTCGACGTCGTCGCGGCCTGCGTCATCGGCGGCATCTCGATTGCCGGCGGCATCGGCACGACCGCAGGCGTCGTGCTCGGCGCGCTCTTCCTCGGCGTCGTCAAGAACGCGCTGCCGGTGATCAACATCTCGCCCTTCTGGCAGATGGCGATTTCCGGCAGCGCCATCATCCTCGCCGTCGCCTTCAACGCGCGCGCCGAACGCTCGAAGGGCCGCATCATTCTCAAGGAAGCGGAGGCGGCATCATGACCGACGCGACGCTGACGCCGCGCCGCATCCCCGACCGGCTGACGAGCCGCACGACGGCGATGCTCCAGGGCTGGGAAAGCCTGCTCGTCGTCGTCGCAATCGCGGTCTTCGCGATCAACACCTTCGCCTCGCCCTATTTCCTCGACCCGTGGAACCTGTCGGACGCGACCTACAACTTCACCGAACGGGCGCTCATCGGCTTCGCCATGGCGCTGCTCATCATCGCCGGCGAGATCGACCTGTCAGTCGCCTCGATCATCGCGCTTGCCTCGACGGCGATGGGGGCTGCGGCGCAGGCGGGCTTCGGGACGCCGGAACTGGTCGTGATCGCGCTTGCGGTCGGGTTCGCCTGCGGCGCCTTCAACGGCTTCCTCGTCACCGGGCTCGGCCTGCCTTCGATCGTCGTCACCATCGGCACGATGAGCCTCTTCCGCGGCATCGCCTATATCATCCTCGGCGACAAGGCCTATACGGACTACCCGAAGGCGCTCGCCTTCTTCGGCCAGGGCTATGTCTGGTGGGTCTTCACCTTCGAACTGGTGCTCTTCGCCGTCTTCGCCGTCCTCTTCGGAATCCTGCTGCACAAGACGAATTTCGGCCGGCAGGTCTATGCGATCGGCAACAACCCGACCGCAGCACTCTTCTCCGGCATCCGCGTCGCGCGCGTTAAGTTCATCCTGTTCCTGCTGACGGGCGTCATGTCGGGGGTCGCCTGCGTCTGCCTGACGGCGCGCCTCGGCTCGACGCGTCCCTCGATCGCCTTCGGCTGGGAGCTCGAGGTCGTCACCATGGTGGTGCTCGGCGGCATCAACATCCTCGGCGGCTCCGGCTCGATCGTCGGGGTGGTGCTCGCGGCGCTGATCATGGGCATGGTCACGTTCGGCTTCGGCCTGATGAACGTGCCAGGCATCGTCATGTCGATCTTCATCGGCTTGCTTTTGATCGTCGTCATCGCGCTGCCGATCGTCTACCGCCGGCTGCGGGGGAGGGCGGCGGCGTGAGGAGGACGTCGGTCAGGTTGCGCCACACCTCCCCCTCAATGGGGGAGGTCGCGGCGAAGCCGCGGGAGGGGGTGGAGCCGCGTGCTCCGGTCCGACCGCTACCCCCACCCCGGCGCTTCGCGCCGACCCTCCCCTCGTTGGGGAAGGGTGGGCGCGGCATTTGCCACCATCCGATCTCCCCCCTGGCGGGGGAGATGCCCGGCAGGGCAGAGGGGGG
>JBQCEN010000297.1:0-8298 GCA_051960215.1 Pararhizobium sp. | reverse complement strand
CGAGACCGGACGCTGAATGCGGCGCTTCAGGCCGCCCTGATGCCGATCCGCGAGGCCGCGCTCGCCCTCGGCGCCGAGCGGGAGAAGGCGGCGCAGGTCACGGCGGACGTCTTCGCGCATGCGACCGGCCTGCTCCTTCTTGCCCATACGGGCCGTATCCGCCTATTCGGAGCCGATCCCCGGCGCTTGATGCAAGAGCATCTCGCTGCCAAGCTCCGCCTCGTGAAGGAGACCGTCGCACCATGAGAACGATCGACCCCGCCCGCTCCAGCTTTCTCGTCATCGACGAGCAGGAACGGCTGATGCCGGCGATCCACGAGGGTGAGCGCGTGCTTGCGGCGACACGGCGCCTCGCGGAGGCCGCCCGCCTCATCGGCATTCCGCTCCTTGCGACGGAGCAGTATCC
This sequence comes from Pararhizobium sp., assembly GCA_051960215.1. Classification (GTDB taxonomy): domain Bacteria; phylum Pseudomonadota; class Alphaproteobacteria; order Rhizobiales; family Rhizobiaceae; genus Pararhizobium_B. Next base: position 7,892 of record JBQCEN010000297.1, on the reverse strand, counting down.
GAAGGGGCTTGGGCCGACCGTCGAGGCTGCGGGCATCGCCGGTGCGGAAATCCTCGAGAAGCGGGAGTTCGACGCGCTGCGCAATGCGGGCTTCGCGCGGCTCGTCCCCGGGGGGCGCCCGGACCTCGTCGTCGTCGGTTGCGAGGCCCATGTCTGCGTGCTGCAGACCGTGCTCGGTCTTCTCGACGGCAAGCGGCGCGTCCATGTCGTCGCCGATGCGATCGGCTCGCGCAGCGATGCCAACAGGCTTGCCGCGATCGACCGGATGGCGCGTCACGGCGCCGACATCGTCACCAGCGAGATGGTCGTCTTCGAATGGCTGCAGTCGTCCGAGCATCCGCGCTTCAGAGAGGTGTCGGCGCTCATCAAGTGAGTGCGGCGGGGAAGGCGTCAGAGGAGTGTCTTCAGGTATTCGAGGACGGCGCGGCGCTCGTCGGCCGTCAGCACGTTGCAGTCGAAGAGGTCGAGGCTGCGGATGCCCTGGACCGCAAGAAAGGCGGTGATCGCGGGTACAGGATCGTCGCATTCCGTCCGGAAACGCTTCACGATCTCGTCCTGGAAGCGGCGGATCGGATCGAGGAACTCCGGGTTCTCGGCGACCGCCGCGAGCACGCCGGTCGAAGGCGGGCTGGCGCCCCCGCACTCCCCGTCGAAGGCGGTGACATAGGCCCGGGCGAGGCAATTGCGGCGGTTGCCGTCGCCGGTGCAGGCCTGGGCGATCGTGCGGGAAAGCATGGCGACGTGGTGCTCGACCAGCGCCTCCATCAACTTCCCCTTCGAGGGGAAATGATAGAGCAGGCCGCCCTTCGAGACGCCCGCCCGCGCGGCAACGGCTTCGAGCGACAGGCGCGCAGGCCCGAGCTCCTTGGCTACCTCGGCCGCCGCCGAAAGGATGCGCTCGCGCGCCGGCATACGCTCTTCGTTCATATCCATCCTTTCGCCACACCGGCCCGCAAGAACACCGGATTGACAATACCGTCCAGACGGTACAGTAGTTCCGGCGCATTCGATTTGCCAGCAGAACTATGTGCGCGATCCGCGGCGACGGATCGCATGGAGGCGACCCGCCATGATCAAGCGCTTCGTCATTGCGATCGTTCTCCTCGTCCTCGTCTGCGGCGGGATCGTCGGGTTCAATATCTTCCGCGCCCATGCCATCAAGCAGTTCTTCGCGACGATGAAGCAGCCGGCCGTCACGGTCTCGACGGTGAAGGTCGAGCCGGTGACCTGGCAGCCGGGCATCTCGGCGATCGGCACGGTGGGCGCACGCCGCGGCGTCGACGTCGCCGTCGAAACGAGCGGCACGGTGACCGAGGTCAACTTCAAGGCGAACCAGAACGTCAAGAAGGGCGACGTCCTCGTCCAGCTCGACGACGAGGTCGAGCGCGCCGATCTCGCTTCCGCCAAGTCGGCGCTGAACCTCGCGCAGGACAACCTCAACCGAATCCGCCAGCTGGCCAATCGCGGCGTCAGCGCGACGTCGGCGCTCGAGAGCGCGCAGGCGCAGGCGACCCAGGCCGAATCCTCGGTCCAGAAGCTCAAGGCCGTGCTCGACCAGAAGCAGCTCAAGGCGCCGTTCTCCGGCACGATCGGCATTCCGAAGATCGAGCTCGGCCAGTACGTGACGGCCGGCACGGCGGCGGCCACGCTGCAGCAGCTCGACACGATGCGGGTCGACTTCACCGTGCCGGAGCAGGAGTTCAGCAACCTGAAGCTCGGCCAGGCGATCAAGGTCGGCCAGACAGAAGGCGCGCTGAAGTTCACCGGCTCGATCATCGGCATCAACCCGAAGATCGACCCATCGAGCCGACTCGTCTCGGTGCGCGGCGAGATCGCCAATCCCGGCCTCGAGCTGCGCCCGGGCCAGTTCGTCCGCGTCGAGGTCGAGCTGCCGACGGAAAAGGGAATCGTCGCGCTGCCGCAGACGGCGGTGACGACCAGCCTCTACGGCGACTACGTCTTCGCCGTTCGTGACGCCGGCGAGACGAAGGCCGATGCGGCGGGAACGGCGAGCGAAGGCGCGCCCAAGTCGCCGACACAGACGGCGGCGGCCGGCGATGCCCAGAAGCCGGCGAGCGACCAGACCGTCGCCAAGCAGGTCTTCGTCACGCTCGGCCGGCATTCCGGCGGCATGGTCGAGGTCGAGAAGGGCGTGAAGCCTGGCGACGTGATCGTGACGGCGGGGCAGAACAGGCTTTCGAGCGGCGTGCCGGTGAAGGTCGACAACAGCGTGGAGCCGAAGCCCGTCACCGAGGACGAGGCGCGGCTGTGAGCTTCTCCGACATCTTCATCAAGAGGCCGGTCCTCTCGACGGTCGTCGCCTTCCTGATCCTGCTGATCGGCTTCCAGGGGATCTTCAACCTGGCGGTCCGGCAGTATCCGGAGGTCGAGGAGACGGCGATCACGATCACCACGGCCTATGCCGGGGCGAGCGCCGACCTGATCCAGGGCTTCATCACCGCGCCGATCGAACAGGCGGTCGCCACCACCGAGAACATCGACTACGTGACTTCGCAGAGCCGTACCTCCGCGAGCGTCGTGACGGTCCACATGAAGCTCGGCGCCAACCCCGACGCGGCGCTGACGGAGGTGATCTCCAAGGTCAACCAGGTCCGCGGCAAGCTTCCGACCGAGGCCGAGGACCCGGTGATCGTCAAGGGCACGGGCCAGCAGTTCGCGATCATGTACCTGGCGGTGCAGAACCCCAACATGACGCAGGAGCAGATCACCGAATACCTCAACCGCGTCATCAGTCCGCGCATGTCGACGATCAGCGGCGTGGCGCAGGTCGAGATCATCGGCGAGAAGCAGTACTCGATGCGCATCTGGCTCGACCCGACGCGCATGGCGGCCCACGACGTAACCGCCTCCGAGGTGCTGGCGGCGATCAACAACTCGAACTTCCTCGCAGCCCCCGGCGAGACGCAGAACGAATACGTGGCGCGGGCGATCACGCTCAAGTCGACGCTGCAGACGCCGCAGACCTTCGGCGCCCTGCCGCTGCGCGCCAATCGGGCGGAGGTCGTGCGGCTGCGCGACGTCGCCGACATCGAACTCGGCGCGGCCGACCGCGATACCGTCGTCAACTTCAACGGCAAGCGCGGCACCTTCATCGGCATCTATCCGACGCCCGCGGCGAACCCGCTGAACACGGCCGCCGGCGTCATCAAGGAACTGCCCTCCATCCAGGCGTCGATGCCGGAGGGCATGAAGATCACCATGGTCTACGACGCGACGGAGCAGATCAGCGCGTCGATCCACGAGGTGTTCAAGACGATCGGCGAGGCGGTCGCGATCGTCGTCGTCGTCATCCTGCTCTTCCTCGGCTCGTTCCGCTCGGTGCTGATGCCGATCGTCACGATTCCGCTTTCGCTGATCGGCGTCTGCTTCTTCCTCTGGACGATGGGCTATTCCATCAACCTGTTGTCGCTGCTGGCGATGGTGCTCGCCATCGGCCTCGTCGTCGACGACGCGATCGTCGTGGTGGAGAACATCCATCGCCACATCGAGGAGGGGCTCTCGCCGATGCGCGCGGCCTTCGTCGGCATGCGCGAGATCGCGACGCCCGTCATTGCGATGACGATCACGCTTGCCGCCGTGTTCGCGCCCCTCGGCTTCACCGGCGGGCTTACCGGCGCGCTCTTCCGGGAATTCGCCTTCACGCTCGCCGGCGCCGTCATCATCTCCGGCTTCGTCGCCCTGACGATCACGCCGACCATGGCGGCGCGGATCCTGAGCGGCGGTGAGCACAGCCGCTTCCAGCGGATCGTCGATCGCAGCTTCACGCGCACGGAGAACCGCTATGAGCGGCTGGTCGCCGGCTCGCTCAAGTACCGGCCGGTGACGCTCCTCATCGTTATCTGCCTGCTCGGCGTCACCGTCTTCATGTTCTTCAACACGCAGAGCGAACTCGCGCCGGAAGAGGACCAGGGCGCGCTGTTCTCGGTGATCAACGCGCCGCGCTATGCCACGTCGGATTACACCAAGCTCTATGTCGACCAGATCAGCCGGCTCACGGACGACATGCCGGCGGTGCGCGCCCGCTTCTCCGTCGTCGGCATGGGCGGCGACACGACCTCGGCCTTCTATGTCTGGGCGCTGAAGCCCTGGGGCGACAGGCCGCCGCAGAAGAAGCTCCAGCAGGAGATCCAGGGCAAGCTTTCCAAGGTCGCGGGTGTGCAGGCCTTCGTCTTCGCGCCACCGACGCTGCCCGGCACCGGCGGTGGGCTGCCGATCTCGGTCGTGCTGCAGACGACGGGCGATCCGGCGACGGTCTTCGAGGTGGCCGACCAGGTGCGCAAGAAGGCGCAGGCCTCTGGCAAGTTCATCATCGTCCAGAACTCGCTGAACTTCGATGCGCCCCAGGTGACCGTGACGATCGACCGCGACCGGGCGGCGGCGCTGAACGTTCCGGTCAGCGACATCGGCCGGACGCTGAGCCTCCTCGTCGGCGGCGGCAAGGTCGCGCAGTTCGACCGCGATTCGAACAGCTACGACGTCATCACGCAGGTCCACGACAAGGACCGGGCGAACCCGGAGAATCTCGGCCGCTATTATGTGCGGGCGGCCTCCGGCGACATGGTGCCGCTCTCCGCCGTCGTGAAGATCTCGACCAACGCGGCGCCGGCGGCGGTGGAGCAGTTCAACCAGCTGAACTCGGCGACGATCAGCGCGCTGCCCTTGCCGGGGGTGACGACCGGCGCCGGGCTGCAGACGATCCTCGACATCGCCCGGCCGATGCTGCCGGATGGCTTCTTCATCGACTATTCCGGCCAGTCGCGGCTCGAGGTGCAGCAGGGCAACACCATCCTGATCGCCTTCATCCTCGCCGTCGTCGTCATCTATCTCGTGCTCGCCGCACAGTTCGAGAGCTTCCGCGATCCGTTCATCATCATGATGTCGGTGCCGCTCTCGATCTTCGGCGCCATCACGCCGCTCAACATCGGGCTCGGCACGCTCAACATCTACACCGACGTCGGGCTGATCACGCTCGTCGGTCTCATCACCAAGCACGGCATCCTGCTCGTCGAGTTCGCCAACCAGCAACGGGCCGAGCACGGGCTGTCGAAGTTCGAGGCGATCGTCGCGTCCGCCAAGGTCCGGCTGCGGCCGATCCTGATGACGACGGCGGCGATGGCGATCGGCGTCGTGCCGCTGATCGTCGCGCAGGGCGCGGGTGCGGCGGCGCGCTACTCGATGGGCCTCGTCATCTTCTCCGGCATCCTGATCGGCACCTGCTTCACGCTCTTCGTCGTGCCGATGTTCTACACGCTGATCGCCGAATCCGACGAAGCCTTCCGGCGCGCCCGCGAACGCGCCGCGAGCAATGACCGGGCTGCGACGCCGGCCGGCGCGCCGGCGGAGTAGGCGGGGAGGGAGCCTCGGCGGCGGAACCGGTCAAGCGGGGGCGGTTTCGCTGGATCGTTTCCGCGTTTCGCTGAATCGCGAAAACGATCTATGTCTTTGGCCTGTCGCGTTTCCGAACGGAAAAACCGGTTTCCACTTTTCCTGGAAACGCTCTAGAGCAGGGGCGTCAACGGCAGGGGGAAATCTGCGTCATGTTCTTGAGTTGCGGCGATGCGCTGTTCGACTTGTTCGCCATGCCGGAGGTCCGGCGCGGCACCATCGCGCTCGAGGGGCACGTCGGCGGCTCGCCGCTCAACGTTGCCGTCGGCCTGGCGCGGCTCGGCAACGCCGTCGGCTACCTCGCCAAGAACTCGACCGATGTCTTCGGCCAGCGCATCGCCGCCTTCATCAAGGGCAATGGCGTTTCGACCGACTTCCTCATCCCGTCGACGCGCAACAGCACGCTTGCGATCGTCGGCACCCGGCCGGACGGCTCGGCCGATTATGCCTTCTACACGAGCGAAACCGCCGACCGGTCGATGACGAAAGCGGAACTGCCGGCCGAGCTGCCGGAAGCCATCCGTTGCATCCATGTCGGCTCCTATTCGACCGCGACGGAGCCTACGGCCTCGAGCCTGCTCGCCCTGGTGCGGCGGGAGTCCGGCCGGCGCTTCATCTCCTACGACCCGAACATCCGCGCGAGCATCGAGCCTGACCTCGACCTCTGGCGGGCGCAGGTGAAGGCCTTCTCGGCCGCCGCGCATTTCGTACCGGCGAGCGACGAGGACCTCTCGCTCCTCTATCCGCGGCAGGCGCCGGAGACCTTCGCCGCCGACTGCATCGCCCGCGGCGCCTCGCTCGTCTTCGTCACGCGCGGCGGCGAGGGTGCGCTCGGCTTTTCCGCGACAGGCGGGAGCACGAGCGCCGCCGGCGTGCGCGTCACGGTGGTCGACACGGTCGGCGCCGGTGATACGTTCCAGGCGGCGGGCCTGCACCGGCTGGCGGCCAAGGGCCTCCTCGATCCGCAGGCCGCGCGCGACGCCGATCTCGACGACCTCCTCGGTTTTGCGATCGCGGCTGCGGCGATCACCTGCTCGCGCCGCGGCGCCGACCTACCGTCGCTTACCGATGTCGAAGCATTCCAAGCCGGTGCCGCAGGATGAGCGACCGCCGATGACGCCGCGATTCTTTCTCGACAGCGCCGACACCGATGCCTGGCGCCGCTTCAAGGCCGAAGGCTGGCTGCACGGCGCGACAACGAACCCCACCATTCTCGAAAAGGCCGGCCTCGTCTCGTCGATCGAGACGGCGCGGCGGCTCGTGACCGCGGCAGAGGAACTCGGACTCGGCGAACTGCAGGTGCAGAGCTGGGGTGGCGCGGCGGAGCTGCTCGTGGCGAACGGTCAGGCGCTTGCCGCGCTTTCCGGAATCGTCACCGTCAAGATTCCTGCGACGTCGGACGGCTTCCAGGCCGCCGCTCGCCTTAAGGGGGAGGGCTGCCGCGTGACGCTGACGGCCTGCTACACCGCGCGGCAATGCGCAGCCGCGGTTGCGCTCGGCCTCGACTACGTGGCGCCCTATTACGGGCGGATGCGTGAGGCGGGGCTCGACGCGGACGCACGGCTCGACGCGATGAAGAGCATCGCCGATCCGGCGGGCATGCGTGTCCTGGTCGCAAGCGTGCGCGGTGGGGAGCAGCTCGAGGCGCTGGCCCGTCGCGGCTTCGAGACCTTTACGCTTGCGCCCGCCGTCGCCGCCGCGCTCGTCACCGATGCCGACTCCGATGCGGCCGCCGCCGTCTTCGAGGCCGCTGCCGGGCGCTGGAATCCGCGGTCGCTTCTTTAAGCATTCGGCAAGAGCGGCCGGCTACGGTCCCCGTCATCTCGGCGATGAGCGGCATGGCAGACGGCGGCGGCAAAAGACGGTTCAGGATTCCCCGCAAGGCGGTTTTCGCGCTCGGCGGTGTCATGCTGCTCGCGACGGTGTCGGGCGCGGCCGCCTATCTCCTCGGCGGCGTCGGTCTCGGGAACAAGGGGTCTCCGGTCTACGGACTCGACTGCACGCTGATCGACAGCGTCTCGTTCGTTTCGGGCGACGGCGAGACGTGGCTGCGGCAGTATATCGCCCTTCCCCTGTCCGATCCGCAGGCGCGGGTGCGCACGGCGCTGCGGGTGGCCAAGGCGGCGGCCGAGAACAGGCGCGCCGACCTCGTCCTCGTCGTCGCCGCGGCCGCAAAACCTCCCCGCCACCGCGCGGAAATGCGCGGCAATGCCGTCGGAGCCCGCATCGTCTATGCCCCGTACCCCCCCCGCGTCACCGCCGTGAGACAGCGCTTCCGCGTCGGCTACGTCGACGCCGAACCGGATCCCGACGGACGCTTCTACGGCCCGACCATCGACATGCCCGCCGCAACCGCCGCAGCCATCGCAAGCGGCATGGCAAAGCCCTATGGCTGCAAGGATCCTGTCGCCGAGGCGAAAGAGAAAGCGGCACAAGACAAGGCCGCAAAGCACGCGGCGTGACGCGGCCCGGGGTCAGTCCTGCTC
>JBQCEN010000296.1:0-16200 GCA_051960215.1 Pararhizobium sp. | reverse complement strand
ACTCGCCGCCGCGACGCTCATCCTCGATGCCTTGAAAGGAACGGTCGCCGTCCTCGTCGCGGCGTCCTTCGGCTTCGACCTCGCGATCGTCGCCGGCCTCGGCGCCTTCCTCGGCCACCTCTTTCCGGTCTGGCTCGGCTTCCGCGGCGGCAAGGGCGTCGCGACCTATATCGGCGTGTTGATCGGGCTGGTGCCGATCATGGTCGTCGTCTTCGCCGTCGTCTGGATCGGCGTCGCCCTCGTCACGCGCTTCTCCTCCCTTGCCGCGCTGATCGCGATGGTGGCGACGACGCTCGTCATCTACTTCGCCGGCCACGGCAACGTCGCCGGCCTCTTCGCGATCATGACCGTCATCAGCTACATCAAGCACCGCAAGAACATCGCGCGCCTGATCGCCGGCACCGAGAGCCGCATCGGAGCCAAGGGGTGACCATCGCAGGTGGGCGCGAAGCAGGCGGCATCCCGCTGTCCGACCGCCAGAGGCTCGCCTGGCTGCGGCTGATCCGCAGCGACAATGTCGGGCCGGCGACCTTCCGCGACCTCATCAACCATTTCGGCTCCGCCGAAACGGCGCTCGAGATGCTGCCCGACCTGTCGCGGCGCGGCGGGGCGCTCCGGCAGGTCCGCATTGCAAGCGCTGCCGACGCCGAGCGCGAGCTCGAGCAGGCCGGCCGCCTCGGCGCCCGCTTCGTCGGAATCGGCGAGCCGGGCTATCCGCCGGCGCTGAGGCGCATCGACGGCGCGCCGCCGCTCCTCGCGATGCGCGGCGACGGCGGCGCGGCGCTGCGTCCGGCTGTCGGCATGGTCGGTGCCCGCAACGCCTCGGTTGCCGGCTGTAAGTTTGCCGGCCGCATCGCCCGCGATCTCACGGAGGCCGGCTACGTCGTCGCCTCCGGACTCGCCCGCGGCATCGACGCGGCGGCTCATCGGGCAAGCCTCGGCCGCGGGACGATCGCCGCGATGGCGGGCGGGCTCGACCACCCCTACCCGCCCGAGAACGTGCCGCTCTACGAGGAAATCTGCGCCGGCGCGGGCCTCGCGATCAGTGAGATGCCCCTCGGCTGGGAGCCCCGCGCACGCGATTTCCCACGGCGCAACCGGCTGATCGCCGGTTGCGCGCTGGGGCTCGTCGTGATCGAAGCGGCGCGGCGGTCCGGCTCGCTGATCTCCGCCCGCCGCGCGGCCGACTTCGGCCGCCTCGTCTTCGCCGTCCCCGGTTCACCCCTCGATCCGCGGGCCGAGGGAACGAACGCGCTTCTCAAGGACGGCGCCATCGTCACCACGTCCGCGGAAGATGTGATCGAGGCACTGGCGCCGTTGAGCCGGCTCGATCCGTCCGCCGATTCCTTCGTCGAGGAACCGGAGCGTCCGGCATCGCTCGACCTGCCTCCGGACGAGGAGGAGCGCGAGCGGATCGTGACGGCGCTCGGGCCGACGCCGGTCGAAATCGACGACATCATCGTCCATACGGGGCTCGCCGCTTCGGCCGTCTATCTCGTTCTCCTCGAACTCGACCTTGCCGGCCGGCTCCACCGGCATCCGGGCGGTCGCGTCTCGCTAGCGGTCCCGGAGTGACAGGCCGCGATGGCCGGACTGGATGTCGCCGGCCTCGATATAGGCCATCTCGATCAGGTAGCAGAGCATGTCGCATCCCTCCTCCTCCGCGACCGCCCGCAGCTGGCCGAGCATCTGCTTGATGTAGGCGATGTTCTCGAGGGTCTTCCGGGGGATTTCGGGCTGCTTGCGCGGTGCTGCGGACATTCAGACGCCTTCTTCTCGCGAGGGTTCGGCTGACCGTCTGCAAGGTAGGATTATTATCTTAGATTGCAACAAGGAATTTTGTCGCGCCATGATTGCATCCGCCGCAAATTGATACCCGGCTCTTGACCGGACGCGAATCCCTGTCCATTTCGGAAGCGCGAGGGGCGAGGCGCGGCGCGGGCAACCGGCGCCGCAATGTTTTTGTCTGATTTCCAGGAAGCGTAATGAACGTCGTCGTAGTTGAATCGCCTGCCAAGGCCAAGACGATCAACAAGTATCTCGGCTCGGGCTACAAGGTCCTGGCCTCCTTCGGCCACGTCCGCGACCTGCCCGCCAAGGACGGCTCCGTGAAGCCCGACGACGACTTCGAGATGACGTGGGAAGTCGATTCGGCCTCGAACAAGCGGCTGAAGGACATCGCCGACGCGCTCAAGAATTCCGACGGCCTCATCCTCGCGACCGACCCCGACCGCGAGGGCGAGGCGATCTCATGGCATGTGCTCGAGGTTTTGCGCCGCAAGCGCGCCCTCGGCGACAAGCCCGTCAAGCGTGTCGTCTTCAACGCGATCACGAAGAAGGCCGTGCTCGATGCGATGGCGAACCCGCGCGACATCGACGCGCCGCTGGTCGACGCCTATCTCGCGCGCCGCGCCCTCGATTATCTCGTCGGCTTCAACCTGTCGCCGGTGCTGTGGCGCAAGCTGCCCGGCGCCCGCTCGGCCGGCCGCGTTCAGTCGGTGGCGCTCCGCCTCGTCTGCGATCGCGAAGCGGAGATCGAACGTTTCGTCTCCGAGGAATACTGGCAGATCGCCGCAGAGCTGAAGACGCCGCGCCAGGATATTTTCACGGCCCGGCTGGTCTCGGCCGAAGGCAAGCGACTGCAGCGCATGTCGATCGGCAATGGCGAGCAGGCGGCGGGGCTGAAGGCGATGCTGGAAGGCGCGACCTTCCGGACTGATTCGGTCGAGGCGAAGCCGACGAAGCGCAATCCCGCCCCGCCCTTCACCACGTCGACGCTGCAGCAGGCAGCCTCGTCGCGGCTCGGCTTCAACGCCTCGCGCACCATGCAGGTCGCCCAGCGCCTCTACGAGGGTGTCGACATCGGCGGCGAGACCGTCGGCCTCATCACCTACATGCGAACCGATGGTGTGCAGATGGCGCCGGAGGCGATCGACGCAGCCCGCGCGGCGATCTCCGACCAGTTCGGCAAGCGCTACCTGCCCGAGAAGGCCCGCTTCTACGCGACGAAGGCGAAGAACGCCCAGGAGGCGCACGAGGCGATCCGGCCTACCGACTTCATGCGGACGCCGGAGCAGGTGAAGCGTTACCTCGATCCCGACCAGTGGCGCCTCTACGACCTCGTCTGGAAGCGCGCGATCGGCAGCCAGATGGCCTCGGCCGAGATCGAGCGCACGACCGTCGAGATCACCGCGACGAACGGCGACAAGACCGCCGGCCTCCGCGCGACCGGCTCCGTCGTCCGCTTCGACGGCTTCATCGCGGCCTATACCGACCAGAAGGAGGACGGCGAGCAGCCGGACGACGCCGACGAGGATGGCCGCCTGCCCGAGATCAATGCGAAGGAGGACCTCGCCCGCGAGAAGATCCTCTCGGCGCAGCATTTCACGGAGCCGCCGCCGCGCTATTCGGAAGCCTCGCTGATCAAGAAGATGGAGGAACTCGGCATCGGCCGCCCCTCCACCTATGCCGCGACGCTCGCCACGCTGCGCGACCGCGACTACGTCTCGATCGACAAGCGCAAGCTGATCCCCGAATCGAAAGGCCGTCTCGTCACGGCCTTCCTCGAAAGCTTCTTCGAGCGCTACGTCGAATACGACTTCACCGCCGACCTCGAGGAGAAGCTCGACAAGATCTCCGCCGGCGATCTCGCCTGGAAGGACGTGCTCCGGGATTTCTGGAAGGACTTTCTCGCCCATATCGAGGAGACGAAGGACCTGCGCGTCTCGGAGGTGCTCGACGCGCTGAACGAGGAACTGGCGCCGCTCGTCTTCCCGAAGCGGGAGGACGGCAGCGACCCGCGCACCTGCCCGAACTGCGGCACGGGGCAGCTCTCGCTGAAGCTCGGCAAGTTCGGCGCATTCATCGGCTGCTCGAACTATCCGGACTGCAACTACACCCGTCAGCTCTCCAGCGAGAACGGTGCGGAGGCCGCGGCTCTTTCCAATGAGCCGCAGGGCCTTGGCAAGGATCCGCACACGGGCGAGGAGATCACGCTCCGAACCGGCCGCTTCGGCCCCTATGTCCAGCGTGGCGAGGGGAAGGAAGCCAAGCGCGCGAGCCTGCCCAAGGGCTGGAAGCCGGAGGACATCGACCACGAGAAGGCGATCGCGCTCCTCTCGCTGCCCCGCGATGTCGGCAAGCACCCGGAGACCGGAAAGATGATCTCTGCGGGCATCGGCCGCTACGGTCCGTTCCTGCTGCATGACGGCGCCTACGCCAACCTCGAAAGCGTCGAGGACGTCTTCTCGGTCGGCCTCAACCGCGCCGTGACCGTGATCGCCGAGAAGAAGGCCAAGGGTCCCGGGCGCGGCCGGGGCACCCCGGCGGCGCTGAAGGAGCTCGGAGAGCATCCGGACGGCGGCGCCGTCACGGTTCGCGACGGCCGCTACGGACCCTATGTGAACTGGGGCACGGTCAATGCCACGCTGCCGAAGGGCAAGGACCCGCAGTCGGTGACTCTGGAGGAGGCCATGGCGCTCGTCACAGAGAAGGCCGGCAAGTCCCCGGGCAAGGCGAAGGGCGGCGCCCGCACCAAGGCGAAGGCGACGAAGGCAAAGGCGACGACGAAGACCAGCAAGGCCGCCGCGCCGAAGAAGGCGGCGGCGAAATCCGGGACTTAGACGTTTGGCCAGGGAGCCGCGCGCAACGCCTCGTCACGACCGGAAGCCCGCAGCATCCGGAGCGACCGCGCGTGACGGCAAGCCGGCGGCCGGGCTGCCGGACCGCGAGGCGCTGCTGCGCTTCGTCGCCGAACATCCGGACCGTGCGACGAAGCGCGATATCGCCAAGGCGTTTGCGCTCAAGGGCGAGGATCGCGTGGCGCTCAAGGCGCTGCTTCGCGACCTCGAGGCGGAAGGCCTGCTCGAGCGCCGCCGCAAGCAGCTCGCCCGCCCCGGCAGCCTGCCGCCGGTCACCATCCTCGACATCACGACGCGCGATTCCGAGGGCGGCCTGATCGCCCGGCCGGCCGAATGGCCGGAGGAGGCCGGCGTCGCCCCCGCCGTCGCGATCCGCCAGAGCGCCGCTGCCGGCCGAAGGAGCGACAAGCGCTCCGGCCCGGCGCCCGGCATCGGCGACCGCGTCCTTGCCCGCATCTTTGCGAGCGGCGGCAAGGCCGGCCCCGCCTACAGCGCGCGCGTCATGAAGATCATCGACCGCGGCCGGACGTCGACGCTCGGCGTCTTCCGCTCGACGCCCGGCGGCGGCGGCCGGATCATGCCGATCGAGAAGCGCGGCGACGAGCTCATGGTCGACCCGGATTTCGCCGGCGAGGCGAAGGACGGCGATCTCGTGGAGATCGACGTCTCCCGCGCCGGGCGCTATGGCCTGCAGCGCGCGCGGGTGCTGAAGGTGATCGGCTCGGTCGCGAGCGAGAAAGCGATCTCGATGATCGCGATCCACGCCCACGGCATCCCGCACGTCTTCCCCGACGCCGCCATCCGCGAGGCGGAACAGGCGAAACCCGCGACCATGAAGGACCGGGAGGACTGGCGCAGCCTGCCGCTGGTGACGATCGACCCGCCCGATGCGAAGGATCACGACGATGCGGTCCACGCGGTGCCGGACTCCTCGCCCGACAATCCGGGCGGCATCATCGTCACGGTCGCGATCGCCGACGTCTCCTGGTACGTCAGGCCGGGCTCCGGCCTCGACCGCGAGGCCCTGAAGCGCGGCAACTCGGTCTATTTCCCGGATCGCGTCGTGCCGATGCTGCCCGAGCGCATCTCGAACGACCTCTGCTCGCTGCGCCAGGGCGTCGACCGGCCGGCGCTCGCCGTGCGCATGGTTTTCTCGAAGGACGGCCGCAAGGCGCGCCACACCTTCCACCGCATCATGATGAGGAGCGCCGCCCGCCTCTCCTACCAGCAGGCACAGGCGGCGATCGACGGCGCGCCGGACGAGATCGCCGGCGCCATCCTCGATGATGTCCTGAAGCCGCTTTGGCAGGCCTACGCCATCCTCAAGCGCGGGCGCGACCGGCGCCAGCCGCTCGAACTCGACATGCCGGAGCGCAAGATCCTGCTCAAGGAGGACGGCACGATCGACAGGGTCGTGGTGCCGGAGCGCCTCGACGCGCACCGCCTGATCGAGGAGTTCATGATCCAGGCGAACGTCGCGGCGGCGGAGACCCTGGAGAACAAGCGCCAGCCCCTCGTCTACCGGGTCCACGACGCGCCGTCCCTCGCCAAGCAGGAGACGTTGCGCGACTTTCTAGCGACGCTCGACATCCCCCTCGCCCACGGCAACCTGCGCGCCAACCATTTCAACGGCGTCCTCGCCCGCGCGTCCGAAAAGCCCTACGAGACGATGGTCAACGAGATGGTCCTGCGCTCCCAGAGCCAGGCGATCTATGCGCCGCAGAACATCGGCCATTTCGGCCTGAACCTGATGCGTTACGCGCACTTCACCTCGCCGATCCGCCGCTACGCCGACCTGATCGTCCATCGCGCCCTCGTCGGCTCGCTCGGCCTCGGCGAGGGCGGCCTGACGCTGGACGAGGAAGCGGCGCTCGACGACATCGCCGCCGAGATCTCGACCTTCGAGCGCCGCGCCATGGCGGCCGAGCGCGAGACGGTCGACCGGCTGGTGGCGCACCATCTTGCCGGACGGATCGGCGCCACCTTCGACGGCCGGGTCTCCGGCGTCACCAGGGCCGGCCTCTTCGTCAGCCTGCCGCAATATGGCGCGGACGGCTTCGTCCCCGTTTCAACGCTCGGCCTCGACTACTATATATACGACGAAGCCCATCAGGCGCTGACCGGCGAGAAGACCGGCCTCGGCTATCGGCTCGGCGACGCCGTCGAGGTCCGGCTCGTCGAGGCCGTGCCGCTGGCGGGCGCATTGCGGTTCGAGGTGCTGAGCGAGGGCCGCGCCATGCCGACGGCGGCCCGGTCGTTCCACAAGGCCGGACGCGACGGCGCGAGGCGCGGCCGCAAGCAGCCGGGCACGCGAACGCCGCGGCGGCGCCGGTGAGGGTTTGATCGACCAAGGGTGATTCCCGATGGAACATTTCGGTGCTGACGTCCATAAGCCGGGCCGCGAGACCGCGCGCTTCGAGGCCGCGCCAGGCAAGTCTGGCGGCGAGCGCGATCTCGGACAGGCGCTGAAGCGCGGCTTCCGCAACCGCTGCCCGCATTGCGGCGAAGGCCGCCTCTTCCGCGCCTTCCTGAAGCCGGTCGATCACTGCGCCGTCTGCGGCGAGGCGATGCACCACCATCGCTCCGACGACCTGCCGGCCTACCTCGTCGTCGTCATCGTCGGCCATGTGATGGTCGGCGGTTGGCTGGGGACCGAGATGCTGTGGCACCTTTCGAGCTGGCAGCATCTCGCGATCTGGGGTCCGGTCACGGCAAGTGCCGCAGTCCTGCTCTTGCAGCCGGTCAAGGGTGCGGTCATCGGCCTGCAGTGGGCAAACCGCATGCACGGTTTCGGCAACGCCGAGGACGACCCGGCGACGGCGCCGCTCGGCGAAACCATAAGGTGACGACGCTTTCGGCGCCGCTGGCGGCGATTCTCCCGTCCGAGGCCGCCCGTCCGGACGCGCCGCGGCTGCGCCCGAAGGATGCGGCCTCGCTGCTCATTCTCGATCGTTTCGGGCCTGAGCCACGGGTGTTAATGGGCCGGCGGAGCCAAAGGCATGTCTTCATGCCGGGCGCCTACGTCTTTCCCGGCGGACGCCGCGATCGCGCCGATTCGCATGCGGCCGTTGCCGCTCCTCTCCATCCGGCGGTGCGCGAAAAGCTGCAGATCGGCCTGCCGCCGTCCGCCTCGCCGCGCCGCGCGCAGGCCCTCGGCGTGGCGGCGCTGCGCGAGACCTTCGAGGAGACCGGCCTGCGGATCGCCCCTCCGGAAGACGCCGGGAGCGGCCATGGATGCCATCTCGATCTCTCGAGGCTGCGCTATATCGCGCGCGCGATCACGCCGCCGGGGCGACCCCGCCGCTACGATGCGCGCTTCTTCGCCTGCTTTGCCGACGAAGCCCGATTCGCCCATGGCGATCTGGCCGATACGGAGGAACTCGGCGATCTGCGGTGGGTGGCGCTGTCGGAGGCTGCTCACATGCCGTTGCCGTCCATCACGCGCCTGGTGCTCGCCCACCTCGTTTCGGAACTGCGTGACGACCCGCGCCTTCCCTTCGGCCGCCCCGTGGCCTTCTACCGCACCCGCGGCGGAAATATTCATTGCATGCTCGTTTGACGCGGCCCTCGCCCGCACCCTCCGTAGACCCTTGACTTTCGGGCGCCGATTTGTAGTTTCCGGCTCAATTTCCGTCGTCGGCGCGTCCGTTCTCGGCGGCACTCTTTCCAGGACAGGACCTCATCATGGCCAAGGCGACCACGATCAAGATCAAGCTTCAGTCGACGGCGGACACCGGCTTCTTTTACGTCACGACGAAGAACAGCCGGACGATGACCGAGAAGATGGTCAAGACCAAGTACGACCCGATCGCGAAGAAGCACGTCGAGTTCCGCGAGGCGAAGATCAAGTAAGATCGTCGCACCGTTCCGATACACGAAAGGCGCCGCCCCGGTTTTGGGCGGCGCCTTTCGTTTGGGAGCCGGTCAGGTTTTATGACTGCGGTACGAGGAGGCCACATTGTCCAAACCCGACCGGCCTACCCCACGACCCAGGAGATGCGGCGGACCTGAGCATCATGGGGTGTCAGATTGGAATTCAGCCTTCGCCTCTTGACCCTGTGCCTATTCTGCGCACGTCAGCAAAAAAATCAACGGTTTGTTAACGAAAAACGCCGTCATGGTAAATCATGGCGGGAACCTACCGGCAGATGCCGGAGCGGCCCAATTCGGACGAGTTACGGCTGATCAACCTTCGGTTTAGGCTGCGGCGCTGACGACGCGGTTGCGGCCGTCCCGCTTCGCCGCGTAGAGCGCATGGTCGGAGCGGCGAAGCAGCTCCTCCCGCGTATCGGACGGGCCGGCGAGGGTGGCGATGCCGAAGGAGGCGGTGACCGGGATCGTCCGGCGCGCCGCCCTGAGCGCGAAAGGCTCGGCCTCGACGGCCAGGCGCAGGCGCTCCGCGATCCTGATGGCCGTCTCCGCCGGCGTATCGGGCATCACGACCACGAACTCCTCGCCGCCGTAGCGGCACGCGAGATCGGCGCCACGGACCGCGCCGCGAAGCCGCCGCGCGAACGCGACGAGCACGTCGTCGCCGGCCTCGTGGCCGTAAGTGTCGTTGATGCGCTTGAAGCTGTCGATGTCGATCGTGCAGAGCGACAGGGGCCGGCCGCGCGCCCTCGCCCGCTCGACGAGAACGTCGAGGTGCATGTCGAGATAGTGCCGGTTGTGCAGCCCCGTCAGCGCGTCGGTCACGGCGAGCTCCATCGTGTGGCGGACGCTGTCGCGCAGGCGGTCGTTGCAGCGCTTGCGCATGATCTGCGTGCGCACCCGGGCGAGCAGCTCGTTCGCGTCGATCGGCCGGACGATATAGTCGTTGACGCCGATCTCCAGTGCCCGGCGGTCGACGTCGTCATGGCCGGAATCGGCGGTCAGCAGGATCGGCAGGAACCGCGTCCGCTCCAGCGAACGCATCTGCGCGCAAAGCCTCAGCGGATCGTAGTTCGGCAGGCTGCCGCTGACGATGACGAGGTCGCAGGGATCTTCCGCCGCGGCGAAGACCGCGCGCTGGGGATCATCCGCGGAGACGACATCGGCGATCGGCTCGAGGTAGCCCGCGATCCGCTCGCGCGACTGCGCCCGTCCGTCGACGAGAAGCACGCGCCCGCGCGGCTCGTCCTCCGGCGCCTCGGCAAGGACGGCATCCTGGAAGCCGAGCGCCTCGGCCGTCGCCGCGCGCACGCGCAGCTCGTCCGTCAGCGACTTCAGCCGCACGAGGCTCCGGACGCGGCTCATCAGCTGGAGGTCGTTGACCGGCTTCGTGAGGAAATCGTCGGCCCCTGCCGCGAGGCCGCGGAGCTTGTCCTCGCGCCCGTCGAGGGCGGTCACGATGACGACCGGGATGTGCGCCGTCTTCGGGTCCGCCTTCAGCCGCTCGCAGACCTCGAAGCCGTCCATCCCCGGCATCATGATGTCGAGAAGCACCAGGTCGACCTGCTCTTCGGCGCAGACCGCCAGCGCGTCGCGGCCGTTCGTCGCCGTTAGCACGTGGAAGTAGTCGGCGGCGAGCCGGGCCTCCAGCAGCTTGACGTTCGCCGGGATGTCGTCGACGACGAGAATGCGCGCGGTCATGATGTCCCCCCGTCCGTCTCAGGCGTCGCCGAGATAGGTCTTGATGGTCTCGATGAATTTCGGCACCGAGATCGGCTTCGAGATATAGGCCTCGCAGCCACCCTGTCGAATCCGTTCCTCGTCGCCTTTCATGGCGAAGGCCGTGACGGCGATGACGGGAATGGCGTGGAGATCGTCGTCCTCCTTCAGCCACTTCGTCACTTCGAGGCCGGAGACCTCGGGAAGCTGGATATCCATGAGGATGAGGTCCGGCCGGTGCTCGCGCGCGAGCTCCAGCGCCTCCATTCCGTTGCGCGTCTGGATCGTCCGATAGCCGGACGCCTCGCTGAGGTCGCGGAAGAGCGTCATGTTGTGCTCGTTGTCCTCGACGATCATAACCTGTTTCGGCATGCTCATCCCTGCCTCATGGCTTCTGCCTGCAAATCGGGTGCCCGGGCCGGCGATGCCGGCAAACGGGGTGGCGCGCCAACTCCGCGCACCCTAATCTCGTTTCGTTGAAGAATCCGTAATGGAGCCCGCCCGATGCCCAAGCGCCCTGCCGACGAAACGAGCCGGATCGACGACGAGAGCCTGGCCGTCTCGATCCTGACATGGCTCGCGGGAGAGCCGGAGATGATGGGCCGCTTCCTTTCGCTCTCCGGGCTGACGGCCGACGGCCTGCGGCGGGCGAGCCGCGAGCCCGGCTTCCTGCCCGGCCTCGTCGCCTTCCTGACTGGCCACGAGCCGACGCTGCTTGCCTTCTGCGAGGCGACGGGCACGGCGCCCGAGGCCGTCGCAGCCGCGGGACGCCGGCTGGCAGCCGCCGAAGGCGATCTTCCGTGAGCTGACGTTTCCATCCGGCCTCGCCTGCGCCCGCTCAGCGGCAGTGGCGCCACAGCCGTCGGTTCGTGTTGAGACTCGGCACGATAGGGACTAATCTGCCGCCGTTCAATCTTTGTTCCAGCCATGACCGCCGATTCCGACGACGTGCCCGGCTTCTGCCGCGACTGCCTCTCGCCCGTCTCCGGCGAACTCCGGCGTTGCCGACGCTGCGGCAGTCCGCGGCTCGCGCGTCATCCCGAGCTGCGCGACCTGGCGATCGCCCATATCGACTGCGACGCCTTCTATGCCTCGGTTGAGAAGCGCGACAATCCGGAGCTGCGCGACAAGCCCGTGATCATCGGCGGCGGCAAGCGCGGCGTCGTCTCGACCGCCTGCTACATCGCGCGGATCAAGGGCGTGCGCTCGGCGATGCCGATGTTCAAGGCGCTCGAAGCCTGTCCCGAGGCGATCGTCATCAAACCGGATATGGAGAAATACGTCCGCGTCGGCCGTCAGGTGCGGGCGCTGATGGAGGAACTGACGCCGCTCGTCCAGCCGCTCTCGATCGACGAGGCCTTCCTCGATCTTTCCGGAACGGAGCGGCTGCACAACGACTGGCCGGGCCGGACGCTCGCCAGGTTCGCGAGCCGCGTCGAGCGGGAGGTCGGCATCACCGTCTCGGTCGGCCTCTCCTATTGCCCTTTCCTGGCGAAGGTCGCTTCGGACCTCCAGAAGCCGCGCGGCTTCTCCGTGATCGGCCGCGCCGAGGCGCTCGCCTTTCTGGCCGAACGGCCGGTGACGACCATCTGGGGCGTCGGCCAGGCCTTCGCCGCGACGCTAGAGCGCGACGGAATCCGCATGATCGGCCAGCTCCAGACGATGGAGGAAGGCGACCTGATGCGCCGCTACGGCACCATGGGCCAGCGCCTCTATCGCCTGTCACGGGGCGAGGACGAGCGGCGGATCAGCAGCGACCGCGAAGCGAAGAGCGTGTCCGCCGAGACGACCTTCAACACCGACCTCGCCGATGCCGCCGATCTCGTCCCGATCCTCCGGCGCCTGTCGGAGAAGGTCGCGCGGCGCCTAAAAGCCAGCGAGCTCGCCGGCCCGACGATCGTCCTCAAGCTCAAGACACGGGATTTCAGGATCAGGACGCGCAATCGCCGGCTCGACAGTCCGACGCGGCTTGCCGACCGGATCTTCCGGACGGGCCTCGACCTGCTCACGCGCGAGCTCGATGGCACGCGCTTCCGGCTTCTCGGCATCGGCGTCTCGGACCTCAGCGACGCTGCGCGCGCCGACCCGCCGGACCTGATCGACCGGCAGGCGACCCGCCGCGCGATGGCGGAAGGCGCGATCGACCGGATCGAGGCGCGCTTCGGGCGCGAGATCCTGCAGACCGGCTACACCTTCGGCCGCTTCCCGCGCCGGGCTGCGACCGGCGAGGACGACTGAGCGGCGAGTGCCGGCGTCAGATCAGCTCGACGTCGATGATGCCGGGCGCCGCCTTGAGGGCCGAGGCGATCTGCGGCGAAATCGCATAACGGTCCGGCAGCTCGACCTCGATCTCCCGGCGGCCGTCCTCCTTGATCAGCACGAAGGAGACGAGCCCCTCCCCCTTGGCGTTGAGATGCGCCGCGATGGCGGCGAGCGGCCCGCTGTCGCGCACATAGACGCGCAAGGCGGACTGCATCTTCGTCGCCCGCTCCTCGAGCGACTGCACGGTCTGTATCCGCAGCCCGATTCCCTCCGGCCTCTCCTCCGCACCCACGGTGACGACGAGCGACTTGCCGGGCTCGAGCAGGTCGCGATACTGCGCCAGGGCCTCCGAGAAGAGCACGGCCTCGTACTGGCCCGATGAATCGGAGAAGGTGACGATGCCCATCTTGTTGCCGGTGCGCGTCTTCCGCTCCTGCTTGCCCGTCACCGTTCCGGCGAGGCGTCCGGCCGTTGCCCCCTGCTTCACGGCGGCGGCGAAATCGGCGTAGGTCTGGACCCGCATCTTGCCGAGCATCTCGGCATAGGCATCGAGCGGATGGGCCGAGAGATAGAAGCCGAGCGCCTGGTACTCGCGGTGCAGCTTTTCCGACGGCAGCCAGGGCGTCACCGGCGGGAAGACGATCTTCTCCGGCCCCGTCGCCGCACCCGCGCCGAACATGTCGGCCTGGCCGCTCGTGCGGTTCTCATGGGCGCGCTGGGCGAAGCCGAGCAGCCGGTCGATACCACCGATCAGCGCCGCGCGGTCCTGGCCGAAGCAGTCGAAGGCGCCAGCGCAGATCAGGCTTTCGAGCACGCGGCGATTGAGGAGCTTCGGGTCGATGCGCAGGCAGAAGTCCTCGAGGCTCCCGAAAGGCCGGTCGCCGCGAACCGCCACGATGTGCTCCACAGCCGCATCGCCGACGCCCTTGATCGCGGCAAGCGCGTAGTAGATGCGCCCTTCGCCCGTCTCGAAATGCCGGAACGAGGTCTGCACCGACGGCGGCACCACCTCGATGCCGAGCCGCCCGGCATCCTGGCGGAAGTCGTTGATCTTGTCGGTGTTCGACATGTCGAGCGTCATCGACGCGGCGAGGAACTCGACCGGGTAATGCGCCTTCAGATAGGCGGTCTGGTAGGAGACGAGGCCATAGGCGGCGGCGTGTGACTTGTTGAAGCCGTAGTTGGCGAACTTCGCGAGCAGGTCGAAGATCAAGTTGGCCTGCGCCTTGGCGACGCCCCGCTCGACGGCGCCCTCGACGAAGCGGGCGCGCTGCTTGTCCATCTCCTCCTTGATCTTCTTGCCCATCGCGCGGCGGAGCAGGTCGGCCTCGCCGAGCGAGTAGCCCGAGAGCACCTGGGCGATCTGCATCACCTGTTCCTGGTAGACGATCACGCCTTGCGTCTCGGCGAGCAGGTGGTCGATCTTCGGATGGATCGAGTCGATCTCCTCCTCGCCATGCTTGCGGGCGTTGTAGACCGGGATGTTCTCCATCGGCCCGGGCCGGTAGAGCGCAACAAGGGCGATGATGTCCTCGATGCGGTCCGGCCGCATGCCGATCAGCGCCTTGCGCATGCCGGCGCTTTCAACCTGGAACACGCCGACCGTCTCGCCGCGCGCCATCATCTGGTAGGTCGGCTGGTCGTCGAGCGGCAAGGCCGAGAGGTCGATCCGGATGCCGCGCTTGGCGATGAAGTCGACCGCCGTCTTCAGCACGGTCAGCGTCTTCAGCCCGAGGAAGCCGAACTTCACGAGCCCCGCCTGCTCGACCCACTTCATGTTGAACTGGGTCACCGGCATGTCCGAGCGCGGATCGCGGTACATCGGCACCAGCTGCGAGAGCGGCCGGTCGCCGATGACGATGCCCGCCGCGTGCGTCGAAGCATGCCGGTAGAGGCCCTCGATCTTCTGGGCGATGTCGAGAAGCCGGCGCACGACCGGCTCCTTCTCCGCCTCCTCGTCGAACTTCGGATCGTCCTCGATCGCCTTTGGGGGGGGCGTCGGGTTCGCCGGGTTGTTCGGCACCATCTTGCAGATCTTGTCGACCTGGCCGTAGGGCATCTCGAGCACGCGGCCGACATCGCGCAACGCCGCGCGGGCTTGCAGCGAGCCGAAAGTGATGATCTGGCCCACCTGCTCGCGGCCATACTTGCCCTGCACGTAGCGGATCACCTCCTCGCGGCGGTCCTGGCAGAAATCGATGTCGAAGTCCGGCATCGAGACGCGCTCGGGATTGAGGAAGCGCTCGAAGAGCAGGGAGAAGCGGAGCGGATCGACGTCGGTCACGGTCAGGGCATAGGCGACCAGCGATCCAGCACCCGACCCGCGGCCCGGTCCGACAGGGATATCATGGGCTTTCGCCCACTTGATGAAGTCCGACACGATCAGGAAGTAGCCGGGGAACCTCATCCGCTCGATGATGCCGAGCTCTTCCTCGAGCCGCGCCTTATAGTCCTCGATGCTGAAGCCCGGCGCGCAGCCAAGCGTCGCGAGACGCCGCTCGAGACCCTCGCGCGCCTGTCGCCCAAGCTCCGCAGCCTCGGCGACCTCCGCCTCGTCCGGATTCCCGGTGGCGCCGGCGAAGCGCGGCAGGATCGGCTTGCGCGTCGAGAGAAGGAAGGAGCAGCGCCGCGCGATCTCGATCGTGTTGTCGAGCGCCTCGGGCAAGTCGGCAAAGAGCTCTGCCATCTCGGCCTGGCTCTTCAGGTAGTGATCTTCCGTCAGGCGGAAGCGGCTGTCGTCGGACACCATCGCGTTATGGGCGACGGCCATCAGCGCGTCATGCGAGTCGAAATCGGCAGGCGCCGGAAAGAAGGCCTCGTTCGTCGCGACGATCGGCAACGCATGCTTGTAGGCAAGCGAGAGCATCTGGCCCTCGTGGCTGCGGTCGTAGCGCCCGAGACGCTGCAGCTCGACGTAGAGACGGTCGCCGAAGAGCCCCTTGAGTCGCAACAGCCGGGCTTCCGCGCGGCCCCGGCTTCCGCTGCGCAAAGCCTGGTCGACGGGCCCGTTGCGCGCGCCGGTCAAGGCGATCAGTCCGTCGGTTCCGGCCTCCAGCCAGCCGAGCGGCACATGCGGCGGTTCGGCGCCGCTGCCTTCGAGATAGGACCGGCTGACGAGATCGACGAGCCGCGCATAACCCGCCTCTGTCGCCGCGAGCAGGACCAGTGCCGGCCGGCGCTGGTTGAGGTCGCGCGGGCCGCGGCGATCGTCCTCCTGCGCATCCTCCATGTCGATGTCGACCTGGCAGCCGATGATCGGCTGCAGCCCCTCGCCCGAGGCCTTCACCGAGAATTCGAGCGCCGAGAAGAGGTTGTTCGTGTCCGTGACGGCGATCGCCGGCTGGCCGTCCGCGATGGCCTTCGCGATGATCTTCTTGAGCGGCAGCGCGCCCTCGAGAAGCGAATAGGCCGAGTGGACGCGCAGATGCACGAACCTCAGCTTCCGCCTGCTCTCGCTCGTCTCGCCCATGCCGCACCGCTCCTGCCGCCTGCTCCGGAATCAGGCGCCTACTCTGAGGCATGGCGGCAATCGATGTCCACCGCGTCCCAAGCCGGACCTGTGGAGCGACGACGGAGGAAGGGGCGATCCGGCCCGTCTTGCGGCGGGCGGGCCGGATCGCGCGGGCTTGGCCGATTTCGGGGAGAACCGGCAGCCGACGAGGGGATCGTCAGAACGTCATGGCGACAAGGCCGAGGCTGCTCAGGAAGA
>JBQCEN010000295.1:0-20009 GCA_051960215.1 Pararhizobium sp. | reverse complement strand
GGATCGCGCCGGCGATTGCCGCAACGACCACGAGGCCAAGCGCGATCGCGCCAAGCAGGCCCGAGACGGCCATCAGCCGATCGCCGAACACGTAGGCAGCCCCGCCGAAGAGCGTCGCCCAGACCAGTGCGCCCGCGGCGTTCATGGTCGCGAAGCGATGCCACTCCATGCGATTCGCACCGGCCAGCAGCGCCGCAAACGTCCTCAGCAGGGAAATGAAGCGGCCGAAAAACCCGATCTTGCCGCCATGCCTCAGGAACAGGTAGCGGCCGATCTTCAGCCGCCCTTCGGTCAGGCGCGCGTAATGGCCGTAGGTGGAAAGCAATCTGAGGCCAAGGGTGCGGCCGACGACATAGCCGATATTGTCGCCGACGACCGCCGCCAATGCCGCGACTGCGATCACCTCGCCGATCACCAGGCCATGGGTCGCGCCGGCGTAGACCGAAGCTGTCACCAGCGCCGTTTCTCCTGGAATCGGCACGCCGGAACTCTCCAGCATCACGATCCCGAACAGCACCCACAGACCGTAGGCATGAACCAGGCTCGGGATCGATAACGACGTGATCATCTGAAGCATAGGCGGTTGCTCGTTGGAATGCGGCCTTGTCGCGCGACGGGGTTCATGCTGCACCGAGCGTGTCGCGCAGAAGCTGCGGAGACGAGCGGACCGAGGCACGGGCGGCGATCCAAAGCGCGGCCCAGGTCGCGGCGAGCACCATGGCGAAGAGCAGCGCCAGATAGCCGACCGGCCATGCCAGCGCCTCCGGCGGCGGATCGAAAACGCCGGTCAGGAGCTTGACGAGCATCCAGGCGATCGCGATGCCCACAGCCGCGCCCATCACGACCCCACCGGCGAGCACCAGCACGCCCTCGCTCCAGATGAAGGAGGCCATCTGCCAGGGCCGGGCGCCCAGCGCATCGAGGATCGCGAAGCTGCGCCGGCGCTCGAAGAAGCCGAGGAGCAGCAGAAGCCCCGACGCTGCGGCCGTCAGCGCGACCGCAAAGGCAAGCTCGATCCGCGTCAAGCCCCTGAGGTCGACGGCAGTCAGGCTGGAGCCGATGATGTGGGTGACGCTGGCGATATCCTTGACCTTCAGGCCCGGCAGGCCCTGCAGCAGGTTCGTTGCCTCGCTAGCGAGCGCCGACGGTTTGCCGGCGGCCTTCATCAGCACGTATTCGGCCGCCGGATCATGGGTCGTCTTCGCCAGATGTGCTGCATTGGCGACCAGGAAGGAATCCTTCGGCGCGGTAGGAAACTCGCGGACGATGCCGATGAACGTGAAGGGGACGGCGTGATACTGGTGATCTTTCGCGTCCATGAGGCGCAGATTGATGTGGTCGCCGATCTTGAGTTGGAAGTCGTTGACCGTCTCGGCCGAAACCAGGACGCCGTCCGGCGTGTCCTGAAGCCTGTGCAACGCCTCGGATGCGCTCAAGCCGGTGAAATAGGCATTGGACAGGTTGGTCGCACTGCCGATCGTGTCGGTGTGGATGCCGTATATGTCCTGCAGATCGGAGCCGACATAGGCGTAACGATGTTGCATCGGCACCGCCGCGGCCGCATCGGGTAGGGCCGAAAGCTCTTCGAGATGGGCGCCGGCGGGATCAGCCGTCGTGCCGAAGACGGTGACGTCGGAGCCGTTCGTCAGTTCGGCGTCGACGCGGGCCTGGGCATTGTAGGTGGTGTTGAAGATCGCCGTCGACACCGCGAAGGCGACGGCAAGCGCCAGCATGGCGGTTGCGAGCGCGATGCGCGGCGACTGACGTGCCATCGTCGAGGAGACGACCGGCGTCAGGATGCCGGCGATCGGCCGCACCAGCCAGGTGATGAAACCGTGGCGCGACCTCAGAGCAAGCCGGGCCAGCCGCAGGGCCAGAAGCGCCGATCCGGCCCAGAGCAGCGCCGGTGCGATGAACGCCTTGTAGTCGACCGCCGTCGCCGCCACGCCTTCGGGCGCGAGCACGATCTGATAGCCGCCGCTTGCCGAGAGCCAGAACAGAAGTCCCGAGAGCGCAATCAGGATGAGATCCGGGTAGAACCGCTCCCACGGCATCGGCCGCACCCGCTCGACGCTGCGCCGGCTCCGGGCGGCGCTGACGTGCCGCCCGGCCAGCCATGCGGGCACGAGGATCGACGCCAGCGCCAGCGCGAAGCCGAGGATGATGGCAGCCGCGACCGCAGCGGCGCCCGGCAACCCGGCGCCGATGAACCACGCGGCAGCGATGGTGAGACCGGCTCCTACAGCGATGCCGATGGCGCCCGTCAGCAGCGCTTCGCCGGCCGCTAGCCCGAGGATGCGCTGCATGGACGCGCCGCGCACGCGCAGCAGCGCCTGTTCCACACGCCGCTGCGCCGCATTCGCCGCCGTCGCCGACATCGTCAGCAGCGCGGCAAGGAAGATCCCCGGCACCCCAAGGAACAGGAAGAGCACGGTCGCATAGAGCGCGTCTTCGCGCACCGCGCCGAGCCGTGCACCGAGATTGTCGGAGACGAGCGCGTTGCCCGCGACGCGCGCTTCGAGATTGTGCGTCTCGCCGGTGACGGTATTGTAAGCGGCCGTCGGCGCGGAGGGCAGCGACGCGTGATCGATGTGCACATGGAACTGGATGCGCGTCGAGCCGGCGTGCGCTGCCGTCTGTGGGTCGAAGATGCGATGCCATTCGGCCGGCGGCAGGATCAGCACATTGTCAGGAGGCGCCTGCGGCTGCGCCGTCTTGGGGAGGCCGACGGCCTGGAAGAGCGCGTCGGCATCAGGCAGGTCGACGACGCCGTCGATCTTCACGTCGACCGGCGGCAGGCCGACGCGCTCGACGGCGATTACGTCTCCGGGCCGGGCGTGCAGATTGGCGGCCGTCTGCTGGGCCAGCAGCGCCCCGCTCGAAGCACCGACCAGCGGCCGCAGTTCCTTTGGGAAATCTTTGAGATAGGAGGGTTCCCAGGCGATGGCCTTGCCCGGCCCGGTGGTCTGGACAGTGCCGCCCGTCTCCGCCTGGAAGCCGGCCGTATCGGCATATCCGACCTGCTGCAGCGCGGTCACCTTCGCAGCCTTGCGGATGTCCGCGGCGATCTTCGCCGGATCGGCGCTCGGAATGAGCTCGACCTGCCAGTCGATCGGCACGGCGGCGGTGGCGCGTTCGGTCATGGTCGCCGAACTGTGGGTGAGAAAGGCGGCAAGTGACACAAGCAGCGCGACTGATACCATCACGCCGATCGCCGTGCCCCAGATGCGGAAGCCGCCCTTGTGCAGGAGCCCCGTATACCAACTCAAACTCACGCCAGGAGCTCCTCTTCTTGTTCCGTCCTCAGCCTGCCGTGGTCGAGGAGCCAGCGCTTGCCCATGCGCTGGGCGATCTCCTCGTCATGGCTGGCGACGATGAGCGCGGCATCGTATCCCGAGAGGATTTCGAGCATCGCATCGAGCATCCGGCGGGCCATGGCATGATCGAGCTGGCCCGTCGGTTCGTCGGCGAGCATCAGCAGCGGTTTCATGACCAGGGCGCGAGCCACGCCGACGCGCTGCGCCTGCCCGCCGGAAAGCTCGCCGGGAAGCTTGTCGGCGAGCGATGCGATATCGAAGGCTTCGAGCAGTTCCCGAACGCGCGCCTCCATGCCCCTGGTTTCGCCCGAAAGCATCAGCGGCAGGGCGACGTTCTGGCGGACGTTGAGCGCCGGCAGCAGGCTCGGCGACTGGAAGACGAAGGAGATGCCGGAAGGCCGTCCGCCTCTCGAAGTGCCGGCAACTTCTTTTCCTGCAAAGCGCTCCGCGATGAAGTATCCGG
This sequence comes from Pararhizobium sp., assembly GCA_051960215.1. Taxonomy (GTDB): domain Bacteria; phylum Pseudomonadota; class Alphaproteobacteria; order Rhizobiales; family Rhizobiaceae; genus Pararhizobium_B. The sequence goes on along the minus strand of JBQCEN010000295.1, from coordinate 16,229 downwards.
AACTCGGATTTTCGCGCCGATCAGCCCGGCTGCCTGCGAGGTCTGGCGCCAGGCGCGGCCAGAAAACCTCGCCGCTTGTCGGCCCGTCGAGGCCCGCGAGGATCGCGAGCAGCGTGGACTTGCCGCTGCCGGACGGGCCGGTGAGGGCGATCCTGTCGCCGGAGAGCACCATGCAGTTCACGCCTTCGAGGACGTGGCGCCGGTCACCGATCCCGGCGGGAAAACTTCGCGACACGTCGCGGGCGACGACAAGGGGATCAAACATCGTCGATCCTCCCGTCCCTCAGGCGAATGATCCGGTCGGCACGGGCCGCGAGCGGCTCGCTGTGGGTGGCGACCAGCGTGGCGCGGCCGCGCCGGCGGCGCTCGTCGAGCACGGTCAGGATCCTGCTTTCGGTCAGCCGGTCCACTTCGGCGGTCGGCTCGTCGGCGATCAGGATCGGCGGATCGGCCGAAAGGGCGACGGCCAGGCCGGCGCGCGCCGCCTCGCCGCCGGAGAGCTCGCCCGGATAGGCGTCGCCGCGCTCGGCGATCCCGACTGTACCGAGCAGCGCCGCCATGCGCTCCTCGCGGTCTTGGCGGAGCCCGGCAAGGTTCATCTGAAGCGCCATGTTCTCGCGGACCGTCAGATGGGTGAAAAGGTTTCCCGACTGCATGAGAATGCCGAAGGACTTCGCCCGCAGCCTTGCCCGTTCGCTCTCGGGCCGGCGCGACATGCGCACGCCGCCGACCTCGACGAACCCGGCATCGGGCTCGTCGAGGCCGGTCAGGCAGGCAATCAAGGTTGATTTGCCGCTGCCCGAGGGCCCCATGACCGCGACGAATTCGCCGGGAGGAAGAGCGAATCCAACGTCGCGCAGGGCGGCAGTCTCCTCGTCGCCGATATGGTAGAAGCGGTGCAGCCCGCAGGCCTGAAGCGCCGGTTCGGTCTGGGCCGGCATCTCACTTCCACCGGAATGAACGCGACATCAGCCGCCATTGGTCGACGTTGTCGGCGCCGTAGGGCGCGTAGAGGTCGAGCGTGGCGACCTTGCCGTTCGCGTAATAGAGATAGCGGTTGTCCTCGAGCCGCACCTTCTTGTCGGTGACGGGATTGGCGGCGGAATTCGAACTGTAGACGATGCGGATCGCCTCGCCCGCCGGAAGCTTGACGGTTTCGACCTTCGTCACCTTCACCGCGTGGCCCTTGGCCTTCATCTCGGGCACGACGGTGTCGCGCACGGATTGGACCGTCGGACGTGATTTTGCAGGCGAAGCAGTGACGACGACGCCGTCGAGCCTGGAAACGAACTTCGCTCCGTTCGGAAGGTCGGTTCGCGCCCAGCCCTCCGGCACCTTGAGCGAAAAGCCGTCCGGCGAATGATAGGTGATGAAGACCTGGGTGTCGGGGATGTCGCCGGGCGGGTTCTTTTCGGGGGCAACCGGCTGTTCCGCAGCGATCGCCGGCGCTGCCGCGCCCGAGACCACGGCGGCGAATGCCATTGCAGCGGCAAGGCGTTTCAATATCCGCATGAAGGGCTCCTTCCGTCTCGTTGCACTTCGGATCGGAAGGAGAATGGCATCCGCGCTTTGCCGAATACTGGGCGCAAATTTACAGATTCGTAAGCTTGTCCCAGTCCGCCTTTCCCTGGCGGTCCCCAAGGCCGCAGAAAATCTCCATCGAAATTGGACCTCCAGGCCTCGTGTTGGAGCCCGTAGCCTTTGTGTGACCTCCGGCCGGTTCCGAAGTTCATCTCGATATTGAGGAGGCCGCCCATGCATGGGTTATGTGGTCTGGGCACCGTTGATGACACCGACGAGGAGGCCGGTGGCAAGGCCATGATCGAGCAGTTCCCTTGCAAGCCCGGTTTGTGTGTCGGCCATGGGGTGGTCGTCCTCGCGGGCCGGGTTCTCGCCTCCCTGAGCCGGGACGGGACGGTGCGGCGGCAACGTCGCATACGCTACGGTGTACGCGGAAGCTGCTTGATCACGGTGCGGGGCTCCTACGAACGTCTCACTTCCCCATCGGATTCCCGTTTTTTGAAGTGGCCGTGTGCAGCATTCAAATTAGATTGAAGGCACAATTTGTTAAGCTGCGCATTCATAGTTGAAGATGATGCAGGCAGACTGAGAGGCGGATGTGGCTGGGAGCAAGAAGCAGGCAGTTGTGAGTTCGGGTATCGGGGGACTCGATGAAATTCTCAGGGGCGGTCTACCAGCCTCCAACCTCTATATTCTTCAGGGCGAACCAGGATCCGGCAAGACCACAGCGGCCCTGCAGTTCCTACGCGCCGGCGTGGCCGCAGGCGAGCGCTGTATTTATGTCAGTCTGTCACAGACGAAGGCCGAGCTCGAAGCGATCGCTCTTTCCCATGGCTGGACCTTGGACGGCATCCGGGTCGAGGAGCTTTCCGCTTCGGATGGAGTCAACGGCGCTGCCGATCAGACGATCTTCCAGACCGCCGAGCTTCGATTGGACGAGACCCGGAAAGCTATCGAAAAGGCGATCGAGGATTATAAGCCACACCGCCTTGTCTATGACTCGCTGCTCGAAATCCGGCTGATCACCGGTGACACGCCGCGCTTTCGACGCGAGCTGATCGCGTTCAAGGCATTTCTCGCCAAGCGGAACATTGTCGCATTGCTTCTCGATACAAAAATTCGGGATGCCCAGAACTCCGGAGAGGAGGTGGAAGGTATCGCCCATGGCGTGATCTGCCTGGACAAGTCGCTTGAGGAATATGGTGCGATCCGCCGCCGCATCGAAGTGAGCAAGATGCGCGGTGTTCCAGTCGCCGACGGCTTTCATGACATGGCGATCCGCGAAGGTGAAGGCGTGGTCGTCTTTCCGCGAATATTGCCGGGTGCTGCTGCACAGACCGTCAAGCCGCAGTTGATCAAATCGGGTGTCGACGAGCTCGACGCCATGTTCGGCGGCGGTCAGGAATCGGGAACGACCACGCTCGTCATAGGCCAGGCGGGTACGGGCAAATCGACCATGGCCTCGCTCTATGCGACCGCGGCGTTGAAGCGTGGCGAAAGCGTAGCCTTGTTCCTGTTCGAGGAGCGGATCGAAACCTTCTTCCGGCGATCAGAAGGCCTCGGCATGGATCTGCGCCAGTTCTACGACAGCGGCCAACTCATCATCCGCGACTTCAATCCAAACGAGATTTCGCCCGGCGAGTTCGGTCAGATCGTGCAGCAGGCAGTGAACGACGACAAAGTGCGGGTGGTCGTGATCGACAGCTTCACCGGCTATCTCAATTCGCTGCCGCACCGCGAGAAGGCGGTGCGGGATATCCAGTCGCTGCTCAAATATCTTGCCCGGGCTGGCGTGCTGACGATGCTGATTGTGGCGCAGCATGGCCTGCTCGGCGAGGACGTCGGTATTGATGTCGATGTGAGCTTTCTGGGTGACACCGTGCTCCTGCTACGCATTGCTGAGCACGGTGAGCGCCTAAGACGCAACATCACGGTCGTCAAAAAACGCCACGGCCCCCACGATCTCGATGTTCGCGAGCTCTTCATTCAGAGTTCCGGCGTCACAGTGGTTCCCTACAACCCTCTTCCGGAAGCATGAGGGACGTGACGGGAAGTGACGGCGCACTTGACTGGGTATTGATCCTTGCTCCCTATCGCAGGGATGCCGAATACCTGCGGACCCTGCTCAATGAACATGAGGTGGTGGTACAGCAAGCTGCTGGACCGGAAGAACTTGCCGCGCGCCTCGCACAGGCGCCCGGTGTGCTGATCGTCACGCACGAAGCGCTCAATCCCGCGGTGTTGGAGACCATCGCAGAACATCTCGCCGATCAGCCGGATTGGTCTGAGATGCCGGTCATCATTCTTCTCGACCGGACGGCGCCCCATCTCCGGATTCGAACCGAACTCAGCAGCGTTTGGCCGCGCTCACGCCAGATCTTCTATCAGCGGCCCGTGGCGACACTGGAGCTCCTGAGCGGTGTCCAGTCGGCCTTGCTCGCACGGCTGCGTCAGCGGCACGTGAGAGAGCATATCGAACGCGAGGTGGAGTTGCGCCGGGAGCTCAATCATCGCGTCAAGAATATCCTTGCGAGTGTAACGGCAATATTCGGAATGACGCGCCGTAGCGTCACCTCGCTCGACCAGCTCACCGACGACTTTTCGGGCCGGCTTGCAGCTCTGTCGAACGTTCACTCCGCTGTCTTCGAAGCGGGCGGCGAAACGGTGGCTCTTGCGGACGTCGCCGAACGAACGTGCAAACCTTACCGCGGAGACAACGAAGAGTGCATTATCATCAACGGGCCGCCGATCGAGATTGGCCGCGACGCCGGTACAACACTCGCCCTGTGTCTCCATGAGCTTGCTACGAATGCCCTCAAGTACGGCGCATTGTCGCGCCCGGAAGGCCGGGTGCGTCTGGAGTGGGAACTGCGTTCAGACAGCGAACCTGTCCTGACGATCCGATGGAGCGAAATCGGCGGCCCACCGGTGGAGGAGCCATCGAAGCCTGGCTACGGGACGCGCTATCTTCGGTCGGCTCTGCGGAGTCTGCTTGGCTCCCCTCCCGAAATCATTTTCGATCAGGCGGGGCTGCGCTGCACCGCGGCGGGACCGCTTTCCCGATTCCGCTGAAAAAAGAACCGGAGCATTTTACGACTATGAGTTCGCCCCTTCGGTCGCTTCGGATCTTCTACCTCGAAGACAACCCGCTCATCGTCTTCCACATCGAAGCGATGATCGAGGATCTGGGCTATATCTTTGCAGGCTCCGCTGGCAGCTTCGCCGAATTGACGGCTGAGTTCGAGATATTGAAGATTGACGGCGCGCTGATAGACATCGACCTCGCCGACGGACGCACCGGTCCTGCCGCCGCGGCCTGGTTGCAGGAGCGTGGCGTTCCAGCCATCTTTGTCACCGGGCAGGTCGAGGTCGCCGCCGAGCATCCGGAGGTAGCGCTCGGCGCGGTGGCCAAACCTGTCTCTGCTCAGGCTCTTGCCGAAAAGCTTGAATTGCTAAGGGAGCATCTAGGTCACGGCTAGCATCATTTAGTGCTGCTATCTGCCCCTTTAACCTCGACTGGCGGTGAGCGAATCCAGGCCGGGAAGGCCCAGCGAAACACCAGGCGGAACCGCCTAAATCGCAGTTTCCGATAGCGCTATCGACTTCTTCAGTTTCAACATGTGCGCCTCACTGAGAGAGCGGCCTCCTCAACAGGCTGAAGGAAGGAGGGCGAGATGAAGAGCGCCAATTCAAAGGTCCTGCTCGTCTGCAACAATTCGGGAACGGGGCTGGCCGTGGCAAAAGCACTGTCTCGACCGCGGTGCCGAAACCATCATCGTGGTCGCAAAGAGGAAAAATTGGCCGCGCACGGGAGAGCCTCGACGCCCAACCATGCAAGCCTGCGCCAATAACCGTGAGTTGATCGGAAAACATCCCGAGCACGTCGTCGTCGCGCACGGCGAAATTGTCAGGACGGGTGGCGAAGCCTTTCTGCGGCGGACTTTTTGATGGCTGCTCCCACAATCCGAATTGGCGCTGCTCAGATGCGAGCCTAGGCTGAATGCAGTCGTTCCTGAAACGGCGGTCGGCGCTCGGCCTCCTGTGGCCGTGATGTTGCCGGATCAATCTCATCCAACGAATAAGCCATGGCGGGCGCAAGCGCCGCGATCAGCGGGTCCCATTGGCGGCGAAGCTTCACGTAGACCTCGGCTCCCGTCTCCTCATCGGCCATGAGCGGCAGGTCGGCTTGGCGCAAGCGCTGCAGGGCGGCGACATACCGTGCCCGCCACGGATCGGCCTTGTCGTCGATAGGGTCGTTTCCTGCTGCCGGCGCCTGGTTGAGGAAGGTCTTGTCCAGCGTCGAGACGAGCATGAGCGACACGCTCCAAAGCTGCTGCACCGCAACGGATTTCTTCACCAAGCCCGCCTTGTCGTCGGCCAAGGCGCTTTTGATGAGGGATACGGCGTCGAGAGCGAGAAGCGTGGTCCGGGAAACGGAGTAGTAAGGCTCTCGGAAGCGGAAATAGAAAAGGACCTGATAGAAGTGGTGGCTCTCTTTGGTCCCGCTCATCTTGCCGGCCAACTCGGAAAGATTGTCATATCCTCCGCTGAGTTCGCCGTCGGGGAACAGACCCGCCACAAGCTCGGCCGCGTCGCCCGTCTCGGCGGACATCGCGTGCATCTTGAGCCCGAGCGCGTTGCGTTCCCGCAGGGCAGCATAGATCTGCATCAGGTAGGTCAGGGTAAGGGAAATCACGGTGGTGCCAACGACCGAGTTGAACAGAAACAATACCTTCATGGCCGCCGTATGCGGTGCGAAGTCGCTGGCGCCGACAATGGAGAGACTGCTGCCGCCGACGTAGACGGCCGTGACAAGGTCGGACGGCGTCTCGCCGCTGCTTGCCCGAACGCCGGTGCCCAGTTCCGGATGGATGATCAACCCGGCGCCGAAGGCGAGGAGCACCGACCAGGTCAAGACCAGCAGCACAAGGATGGCCGGCCCGCAGAAGGACAACACCATCGGCCGGTAGCGTCCAGCGGGGAGAAGTCGGAACAGCCACCACGTCAGCCGCGCGATCTCAGGGCTGAGGATGCCTGTTCCGAGACGGGCGTAGAGCACCGTCAGGAACACGTCGAGAAGGACGGCCAGCATCAGCGCCGTGCCGAACACCTGCTCCAAAGCACGCATCGCCATGCGCTCCTTCTTGCTGAACCGAACTTCTACGGGCCTACAGCATGGGAAGCCGGCGCGGCCGGGGGCCGAGCGGGAGGGCCGCGTCGATCCGGGCGAGCTCGGCTTCCGTCAGCCGCAGCGCGCCGGCGCCCGCGTTGTCGGCGGCGTGCTCGGGGCTGGACGCCTTGGGGATCGTGAACAAGGACGGCCGCCGCACCAGGAACCGGAGCGCCACCTGGCGCGCGGTCGCGCCGTGGCTTGCTGCGATGTCCTCCAACACCCGGCCGCCCGGCGTGCGCGGGCCGGGGAAGTCGCCATGGCCGAATGGGCTGTAGGCGACCACGGCGACGCCGTGCTCCTCGCACCAGGGCAGCACGGCGTGCTCGATCGCGCGCTCCTCCAGGTGGTAGAGGACCTGGTTGCAGGCGATCCGGCCCTCGCCCCCAGCCCTCCAGGCCGCCTCGAGGTTCGGCACGTCGAAGTTGCTCACCCCCCAGGACAGGATCTTGCCCTGTTCGCGAAGCCGCTCGAAGCCGGCGAAGGTGCCCTCGAGCGGGTGCGGCCCGGGCCAGTGCAGGAGGTAGCAGTCCAGCCTGTCGGTGCGCAGACGCGCGAGCGAGCGCTCGCAGGCCGCCACGGTCCCGGCACGCGACGCGTTGCCGGGGAGAACCTTGGAGACGAGGAAGACCTCGTCGCGCCGCCTGGTAATCGCCTCGCCGACCACGATCTCGGCGTCGCCGTACATCTCGGCGGTGTCGATGAGGGTCATGCCGAGATCGAGGCCGCGGCGCAAGGCAGCGACAGCGGTTGGCCGGTGCGCGTCGTCGATGCACCAGGTTCCCTGGCCGATCACCGCAACCTCGCGCGGCACGGGACCGAACGGGCGCCGCTTCATGCCCTCCGGTCCCGATGTTCGACAAGGATCGGAGTTGACTTCGGTTTTGTACCGATGCTCGACGTAATGAGCGGCCGCCTTTCCGGCATCGACAGCATCACCAAAGCTCCGCTTGGTCTGTTCGCCCGTGTCGCGCCAACCCTTGACATAGGTTTCGGCCGCGTCGCTTCGCCGGTCTTTTCAACGGTGGCAAAGGCGTCACAGCCCTGCCTTCTGCGGGGTGCGAACAGTGTCGCTCCCAGCTTTTTGGGACATTGTGAGGTATCAGCGCCGAGCCGCTCCACCGTAGGCGTCACACGATCTGGATGACGCAGATTATCGCACAATAGTGCTAAAACGGCATCCCGTTTGTCAGTGCCGGGCGCTGCTTTGGACGGCTTCGGGTTTCGAAGGGGACGCTTCCTAAGAGTTCTCAGTTTCATCCTCTCCGGCGCGCCCTTTGGCGCGGGGGCCGGGACGGCCCTGCGGACGACTATCGATCACCGCCCGCGCTGACTATCCGCGGCCGCTGCTGGACGGCCAACAGCCCATCGCGCGCTTGCCACCAGGTGTAAAGCGCGACGACGATCAGATTGGGAATCCAGGACGTATAGGCAAGCCAGACGGACATGGCTTGGTAGCTTTTGAAGCCCAACACGAAACCGATGGGAATCTGGAGCCGCAGCGTCACCGCCCCGAAGGTCAGGGCAAAACTGAAGCGCATCAAGAGTTGGTGAAGCGCGATCCGGCGTTGGAGGACGGCGAGCCAGGCGCCGAGCGTGGTGCCGACCCACAGCACCGCCAGAATGCCGAAGCCGAGGCCTGCGATCGGGCCTCCGGAAGCGTGGAAGGCAGTCAGGAGCGCCGCGACTCCGCCGATAAGGCACGCAACGACATAGAGACGGCCGGACCAGCGGTGGAATGCGAGATGGCGCGCCCGCAGGCGGGGAAAGAACTGCAGTGGACCGACCAAGAGTGCCAAGGGCGCGATCAGCATATGGGTCAGCGCCTGGAGCGGCGCGGCCGCGATGACGGAGCGGATGCCGGAATCCACGTTGATCCAGGCGTGCGCAACGACGCCGTAGAGGCGAAGCGAGTAGACGGCGACCGCGATCGACAGAAGCGCGACCACCATGCGCCCGATACGCGTGGCAAAGCTCATGGAGCCCGACGTCCCAACCGTCTGAGCGAAGCTGTTCTCGGCGATCATTTTCTGCGGAGAGACTATCGTTCGGCAAGCCCCATCGCGTGAGGCCGTGGGTCACGCCGGCGCGATCTGCAGCCGGACGGCCATTCCCTCCGCTGCGGTTTTTAGCAAAGCCGAGCACAGGATAATTCCGGAGACATTCGCGCTCCCGTAGACACGGCGCCAGTCGTCGTGCGGGTTGGACATCCCAGACACGGGCGGGATTTGTCGCCTTTCATGCTGACTTCACCTTCCGGATCAGCAGCGGGTTGCTCAGCGCGTGAGCACGAGGTGGGTCGCCAGCTCGGTCGGCACCACCTCCGTCACGCGATAGCCGAGACCCGGCAGATCAATACCTTCGAACAGGGATTCACCACGGCCGAGAAAGGTCGGGGCCATCGCCAAGTGCATCTCGTCGATCGCGCCCGCGAGAAGATACTGACGGACCGTCGAAACGCCGCCGCCGATCTTCACGTCCAGGTCGCCCGCGGCCGCCTTCGCCTGAGCGAGCGCCGACTCGATGCCGTCCGTGATGAAATAGAAGGTCGTGCCACCCTCCATTTCGATCGGGGCCCGCGCGTGGTGGGTCAGGATGAAAGTCGGTGCGTGATACGGGGGGTTGTCGCCCCACCAGCCCTTCCAGTCGCGCCCGCCCCAGTCATCGCCGGCCGGGCCGAACATATTGCGGCCGAGGATGAAGGCGCCAAATCCCTCGGCGGAGGCGCGAGCGAAGCGATCGTCAATTCCGTCGTCTTTCCCCAACATCGCCCGGAAAGTCCGGGTCGGGTAGAACCAGTTGTGTAGCGCCCGGCCCCCTTTGCCCAGCGGATGCTCCAGGCCCTGGGCTGGACCCGCGCCAAATCCGTCGGTGGATACCGCAAAACCTCTTACGCACACCTTGCCCACGGGGGTTCTCCGTCCGGTCGTCAGCTGATCTGAGCAGGAGCTTCAGGCTGCGCCCGCTCGGGTGGCTGGTTGGCTATTTCGCCGAAGAGAAATTCCGCCAGCCGGTCGAATGTGCCATTCCAACCGATGGAATGGCTTGCTGCGCTCTCTCCCGACAGGAAGCCCGTCTGGCTAAAGTGCATCCGAGTGCCGCCGTTCGCCAGTTCCTCGAGACGAACGATGACGTGGGTCTGGACACCGGGACCGTCTTCGTGGTCCGGGGTGTCCCAAGCGAACGTGAATTCCAGGCGTTCAGGCGGCGTTACCACGAGATATCGTCCCGATTGCCAGAGAACGACGTCTTCAGGGTCGTCCGACTTGAGGCACGCGCGCCAGCTGCCTCCCACGCGGACATCCCCGTCAAACTCGGCGGCTCGGTAGAAGGGAGGGCCGTGCCCTCGGATGATTGCCTCAGGCTGCGTCCAAGCGCGCCATACGCGCTCGCGCGGCGCCTGAAAGTCCCGGGTTATGATCAAGGGCTGCGGCGCGTCGCCGTTTACAGGAGCAGCGCTGGAATCGTCGTGTTGCGCATTGCGGTCAAGCATCCTCAGATCCCTTTGTCTCTGGCGTTCCCAGATACGTGGCCAAGCGATCGAAACTCTCTTCCCAGTGGATTCGACATCTTTCCATCCAGTCTGCCATTTCCGCGAATGCGGCTACTTGAAGTCTCGCCGGTCGGGCGACGGACTTGGTCGGTCTGCTCCGCGTAACGAAGCCGGCGCGTTCCAGCACCGCCAAGTGCTTCGCGACGGCCGGAACCGTCATCTCCAACGGCTTCGCAAGATCAGCCAGGGTCAACTCGCCGCGTGCGAGGCGGGCGAGCATCGCGCGCCGCGTCGGGTCGGCGAGCGCTGCGAACTTGGCGCTTAAGGGATCGTGCATCTCTAAACCGATCGTTATATATACTTCTTGGTATAAATATCCAAGGACTGCATGTCAAGGCCGGACGCGCGCTCAGGCGCAAACGCGACCGACTACGTCGCGGAGTCGGCGGGAGCATCGGAGCGATGGCGCCTGCTCTTTGCCGTAAGAGACCCGATAGACGTCATGTGCTAGTCTGGGAGTTTAAACGGTCGGCGGGTGATGGCGATGCTGGAAACGGACAAGGTTTTCTCCGGCTCGGTTCCGGAAAACTACGACCGCTACATGGTGCCGTTGATTTTCGAGCCCTACGCTGCTGATCTTGCCCACCGGGCAGCGTCCCTGTCGCCGGGTTCGGTTCTGGAAGTCGCTGCGGGCACCGGTGTTGTCACCAGGGCCTTGGCGCCAAAACTCGCCGCCGGCGCGCGCTACACCGTCACCGACCTCAATCGGCCGATGCTCGACTACGCCGCTTCGCGACAACCTCCCGACAGCCGCATCACATGGCAGCAGGCGGATGCTCTGGCGCTGCCGTTTGGAGACGCGATCTTCGACCTCGTGTGTTGCCAGTTCGGCGCGATGTTCTTCCCCGACCGCCGGGCCGCATACGGGCAAGCGCGGCGGGTGCTGAAGCCGGGCGGACATCTCCTGTTCAGCGTCTGGGACCGCATCGAGGAGAACGTCTTCGCCGATGACGTGACGAACGCGCTTGCGCGGCTTTTTCCGGATGATCCGCCGCGCTTTCTGGCCCGCACGCCCCATGGCTATCACGACACGGCCTTGATCCGCCGCGAACTGGAGGACGCCGGTTTCTCCGGCGTGGGGATCGAGACGAGAGCCGAGGTAAGCCGCGCATCCTCGCCGCGTGTCCCGGCCGTTGCCTATTGCCGGGGCACTCTCCTTCGCAATGAAATCGAGGCCAGAGACGCGGGAAAGCTGGAAACGGCGACCGACTGCGCCGCTGCCGCGATCGCAGAGAGACACGGCAGCGGCGCGGTCGCCGCCAAGATTCAAGCACATGTCATCATTGCCACGGCCTAGGCGACTCGCGGCCGGGCTTGGCCGCGTTAACCATTCGTTAACCATTTCCGCATCATCATCGCTGACAAGGCTGCTCGCTTGGCCCTGACCACGGATGGACTGGCAGTGCTTTGCGGGCGGACGCGAGAGAGGTCGGGGAGCTCCCCCGGCCTTTTTTGTTGCCGGTCGCTCCGTCGCCCGCGCGAAGGCGAGGACGTGCCGGCCACGTCCCTTATCCCGATCACGATTGACGGTTGCGCCCGCCCTCGGCCATCCTCCGGATGTTGATGCCCTCGCTCCGCGCGATTCTGCGCCACTTCTTCCGGTGAAGAAGAATTTCTTATATAAATTGTTAGCCTGTTCAGCCCGCTGGCACGTCAAGAGGCGCCCGATGAGCGAAACCGAGAAAGGCGATCGTTACCGCGCCCCTGCCCTCGACAAGGGGCTGGACATCCTGGAGTTGCTCGCGCGTGCCGACGAGGGCCTGTCCCAGGCGGAGATCGCCAAGGCGCTGAACCGCACGACGAACGAGATCTATCGCATGCTTGACCGTCTGGTGCGCCGGCACTATGTCGGCCGGACCTCCGGCGACCGATACGAGTTGACGCTCAAGCTCTATGGTCTCGTCCATCAGCGCCCGCCGATCCGGCGGCTCGTCACCCAGGCGACGCCTGTCATGCGGAGGATCGCACGCGAGGCAAAGCAATCCTGCCATCTCGTCGTTCATGATCGCGGCCTGGTCGTGGTCGTCGCGCAGGCCGATGGCCCCGGCTATTGGAGCGTCTCGGTCCAGGTCGGCTCGCGGATCGGCCTCGTCAACACCGGCTCCGGCCACGTCCTCCTCGCCTTCGCAGGAGAAGCCGAGCAGCGCGCGATGCTGGAAGAGCACGAACCGGAACTGGAGGAGAAGGCGCCCCACGATCTTCAGGAGCAGCTCCGGCTGGTGCGGGCGCGGGGCTACCAGATCATGGACAGCCTGCAGATCGTCGGCGTCATGAACATCTCGGTGCCGATCCTCGGGCCGGACGAGAACGCACTCGCGGTGCTGACCTCTCCCTATATCAAGCGGATCGATACGGCCGCTGCACCTTCGCCGGACGATGTCCTTCGGCTTCTTGTCGAAGGCAGCTCCGAGATATCGGAATCCGCCGGGGCCGCGCGTCCCGAAGGGCCGGACTGAAACAAAAGCGCCGCAGGAGATGCCAAGCATGCCGATCATCGATACCCACCTCCACCTCGTCTACCGGGACCGCTTCTCCTACGCGTGGCTTGCCGGCGCGCCGGCGATCGATCGCGACGTGCACCGGGAGACCTATGCGAAACAGGCCGAGGCACTGGGCATCGAACAGGCGATCCACATGGAGGTCGATGTCACGGAGGGGGACATGGAGGCCGAGACGGCCTTCGTCACGACGCTCGGCGCCCCCGTGGTGGCCGCTATCTCCGCCTGCCGGCCGGAGGCGGACGGTTTCGCCGCGCAGCTGGAGCGCGCCGCGGCCAATCCGAAGGTCAAGGGCTTTCGCCGTATCCTTCACACCTCGCCCGACGCCCTGTCGCAGACGGAGCTCTTCGCCGAGAACGTCCGCCGGCTTGCCGCGCGGAACATGAGCTTCGACCTCTGCGTGCTCGCGCGCCAGCTTCTTCCGGTCGGAGCGAACCTCATCGACCGCTGTCCGGACGTGCAGTTCATCCTCGACCACTGCGGCGTGCCGGATATCGCCGCCGGCGTCCTCGAGCCGTGGAAGGAGGCGATCCGCGAGATCGCGCGCCGGCCGAACGTCGCCGCCAAGGTTTCCGGCGTCATTGCCTATGCCGGCCCTTCGCCGACGACGGCAGCGATCCGCCCCTATGTCGAGCACGTGATCGACTGCTTCGGCTGGGATCGCATCGTCTGGGGCAGCGACTTCCCGGTATGCACGCTGCACGCCGACCTTCAGGCATGGGTCTCGATGACGCACGAGCTTCTGGCCGGCGCGAGCGCGGACGAGAAGGCCCGCCTCCTCCACCGCAATGCCCGGCGCCTCTACCGGCTTGGCAGCGCGTAGACCTCAGGCCGGGGTCGGCGCGTCCTCGCGCACGAGGCCTTCCGCCTTCAGGTCGCTCCAGAGGGCCGCCGGAATGGCTGCGTCGAGGATCGTCTTGTTGGCCTCGACCTCGCGGACAGCCTGCCCGCCGGGGACGACCGAGACGACGACGTCGTTCAGCAGCGGGAACTTCAGCGCGGCCTCGATGAGCCGGACGTCATGGCGCTTGCAGACCGCTTCGATCCGCCCGACCCGATCGAGGATCTCCTGCGGCGCCTCGGAATAATTGTAGAAGGCCCCCCGCCTGGGGCCGGTCGCGAGGATGCCGGAGTTGTACGGCCCGCCGATGACGATGCCGATGCCGCGCTGCCGGCAGAGGGGCAGGAAGCTTTCCAGCGCCTCCTGCTCCAGGAGCGTGTAGCGGCCCGCAAGCAGGAAGAGATCGAAGTCGCCGCGCTCGGCAAGCGTTTGGCAGACCTGCCATTCGTTTACGCCCGCACCGATCGCCTTCACCACCCCCTGCTCGCGCAGCGAGACGAGCGCGCTGTAGCCGGACCCCAGGAACTCCTCGATGCGGGCGTCGGAGTCTTGCTTCGAGCCGTGGGTGAAGATGTCGAGGTCGTGGGCATAGAGGATGTCGATGCGGTCGACGCCGAGCCGCTCGAAGGAGGCCTCGAGCGAGCGCATGACGCCGTCATAGCTGTAGTCGTAGACCTCCTGCCGCGATGGCGTGTCGAAGAACTTGCCGATGCCGGTGCGCTTCTCCGGCGGGCAGACCTTCATCAGCCGGCCGACCTTCGTCGAGAGCACGTAGTCGTCGCGCCGCTTGCCGCGCAGGAAGCGGTTCACCCGCGTCTCGGAGAGGCCGAGGCCGTAGAGGGGCGCCGTGTCGAAGTAGCGGATGCCGGAGGCCCAGGCGGCTTCCAGCGTCTGATGCGCCTCCTCCTCGCTGATCGCCCGGTAGAGGTTGCCGAGCGGCGCCGTCCCGAACCCGAGCTCCGTGAAGTCCAGGCTGCTGCCGCCCCGTTGCCAATGCCTCGTCTTCATGAATTCAACCTTCCAGTTCGCTGGATTCGCCTACTGAAAATCCTGCCGCCGGCATCGTTGTCCTTCTGCCGGCGACCTCGCCTACCACTAGTTCACGGGGTCTCAGCCGCTCGCGCTCTTCCTCGGGCGGCCGCCCTTGCGGCCGTTTTGGCGCGAACTCACGGTCTTTGCGGCGCTTCGGGCGCGACCGCCGGAAGAGCCGAGTTCAGCGGCCATCCAGCGCCTGGAGCCAAACACCCCCTGCAGCAAGCCCGGGACATAGAGATCGGCATCGAGCTTTGGCCAGTGCAGACCGAGACCCGCCGGACTAATCTCGATCTCCGCCAAATCATCCGGTTCCGCTCCAGCCAAGCCTTCAGCCAGTTCCGTGGGGAATGCCAGTTGAACGCCCGTGCTGAGATCTATCACCACGCGTGAGCCGCGACGGACATACCGCGCAGATACGGCATAGCCGTGCTCTCGCAACGTCCGCATACGGCGTTCCGCCTGTTCGAATTCTTTTTCAGAAATGACCATGGAGCTTTCTCCATTCATCACACAGAGCGGCGAGCTTCACGACCAGCGCCGCTCGAATGCGACCTGTTTCCAGCCGACCAAAGCCAAAGCTTTCCCGCAGCTCCGGCGGCCCCTCCGGACAATGCAGAACGAAGACCGCTTCGCCGGAGCCTCCTTTCACATGCACATGCGCCGGTCGATGATCGTTCGGGTAGATGACGACGCGTAGGCCATCGAGCCGGTACACGGTAGGCATACTGAAAACCTAAGCGCTTAGGAATATTTTTCAAGGACAACCTTGTTTGTCATGAAACGACGACGCGCCTCCTACTTCACCGCGCCGGTCGAGAGGCCCTTGACGATGTAGCGCTCCAGGAAGATGCCGACGATGACGAGGGGCGCGATCGCCGCGGCGGAGAGCGCCGCCATCGACCACCAGTTGATGCCTTGAGAGCCGGTCTGGCTCGCCACCATCACCGGCAATGTCTTCGCGTCCGTCGCCGTCAGCAGGGCGGCAAAGAAATACTCGTTCCAGGTCAGGACCAGCGACAGGATGAAAGCGGCGACCATTCCGGGAAGCGTGATCGGCAGGATGATGCGGAAGAACACGCCCCATATCGAGAGACCATCGACCAGCGCCGCCTCGTCGAGCTCGATCGGGATCGTGTTGAACTGGTCGCGCATGATCCACACGACGATCGGCAGCACCGTCAGCGTATAGACGAAGATCAGGCCGATGCGGGTATCGAGCAGGTCGAGCGACTTGTAGAGGACCAGGAACGGCAGGGCGAGGACCACCGGCGGCAGGATCAGCTGCGAGATGAAGAAGAACAGGATGTCGTCGTTCCTCATCGTCCCGAACTTGTACTTGAAACGGCTCAGGCCGTAAGCGGCGCATGCGCCGAGCACCAGTGCCAAGAGCGACGCGCCGATCGACACGAGCACGCTGTTCTCGAAACGGCTGATGAATTCCTGGCGCGGCGTCGAAATCTCGAAGATCGTATCGGGCGAGAGGCCGAGCGAGCGCCAGCCCTTCCAGTTGGGCACGAAATCGACCCAGGGCACCAGATGGCCGTGCGTCACGTCGATTGCCGATTTGAAGGCGGTGGTGATCGTCCAATAGATCGGGAACAGGCAGACGAT
>JBQCEN010000294.1:0-3392 GCA_051960215.1 Pararhizobium sp. | reverse complement strand
CGGGCCGTCGGGGAAGACGTGGCCGAGATGCGCGTCGCAATCGGCGCAGCGGACCTCCGTGCGTACCATGAACAGCGAGCGGTCCTTGTGCTCGCTGACCGCATCCGGGCCGATCGGCTCGTAGTCGCTCGGCCAGCCCGTGCCGGAATCGAACGTGGTCTCCGAGCGGAACAGCGGCTTGCCGCAGCAGACGCAGGTGTAGGTGCCGGCGTCGTGGTTGTCCCAGTTTGGACCGGTGAAGGCGCGCTCGGTGCCGTGCTTGCGGGTCACCTTGTACTGCTCGGGCGTCAACTGCTCGCGCCACTCGGCGTCGCTCTTGTTGACCTTGGGTGTCGTCGTATCGCTCATGGCAATCCCCTTGATCTCTGCTCTCTAGATAGGAAACGGAGCGCCGGTGGGCAATCGTGCCGGGTCGCGACCTGGCGGCCGCCAAGAGGCGTAAAAGCGTCGCCGGCGCCCGCTGCCCCGGCGCCGCCACGGCAATGCCTCTCTCTTACGAAGATGTAAGAGCCTCGAAAGACCTCGGCAAAGCCGGTCGCCCATCTGTGGGCGGCGGGGAGGCATGAGGCCTCCTCTCCCTGAAACGGAGACTGAGTATGCACACGAAAGCCACCATTGCTGCTGCTGCGATCGCCATTTACGGCATCGGGCTTGCCGCCGCTCCCGCCTTTGCCGCGACGCGCAGCGAGACGCAGCCGGCACCGTCCGCCTCCACGGCGACGAGCGCGACGACGACCGACGGCGCGTATCTGCAGCTCGCGGCGATGTCGAAGCACAAGCACAAGAACAAGAGCTCGGAGGCCAACGAGAACGAGAACGACGCCCCGGGCGACGCGGGGGACCAGGGCGAAGGCGAATAAACACCTTCCTCGGCGGCCGTCCTTCCCCTGACCGCGGGGAGGGCGGCCTGTCTCGATCATGCGGCGGCGGGGACGAAGCTGACGGCGATGCTGAGGCCGGGCTTCGCGTCGTCGATCGCGATTGCGGCGTCGTGCAGGTCCGCCACGGCCTTGACGAGGCTGAGGCCGAGGCCCGTGCCGGGGGACGTGCGGCTCTTCTCCAGCCGGTAGAGGCGTCGGAAGACGCGGTCTCGCTCGCTGTCCGGAATGCCGGGGCCGTCGTCGACGACGCGCGTGACGCAGCGGTTGGCCGCCCGCGAGATGCCGAGCGTGACGGTGGTGCCGGGCGGACAGTGGCGGATGGCATTCTCGATCAGGTTGACGTACATCTGCGTCAGCAGCTCGCGGTCGCCGAGCACCATGCACGGCACCGCCGGCCCGAGGGCGCAGACGAGCCGCTGCCCGGCATCCTCCGTCACGTCCTCGTAGACGTCGGCCAGCGATGCGAGAACCTCGCGCAGATCGACGGGCGCGAACCGCGCCTTCCGCGCGCCCTGCTCGACCTGAGCAATGCGCAGCAGCGCCTCGAAGGTCTGGTTGATCTGGTCCGCTTCCGCAGCCGCCATCTCGAGGCTCTGCACCATCGGCTGGCCGCGCCCGTGGCGGTCGAGGGCATCTTCGATGGTGATCTTCAACCTGTTCAGCGGCGTCTTCAGGTCGTGGGCGATATCGGTGCTGACCTGCCGGATGCCCTTGACGGCGGTCGCCAGCCGCGCCAGCGCGAGATTGATGTCGCCGGCGAGGAGGTCGACGTCGTCGCGGTTGCGGGAGGTCGGAATGCGTGCCGTCAGGTCGCCTTGGGCCACGCGCTCCATGGTGGCGGCGACGGTGTCGAGGCGTCGCTGGGCCCGGCCGCCGATGACGACGCCGCCGGCGACGGCAAGGACGAGGACGGCCAGCGAGGCCCATCCGAAGCTGACGAGGACGATCGTCTGAAGGCTGTCGATCTCCTTGTAGCTGAGCCCGACCGTCAGGCGGTTGCCCTCGACCTTGCCGGTGAAGACGCGGTAGCGCTGGTTGTTCCGGAAGCCGACCGCGCGGCCGCCGACCGTCGACCAGCCGTCCGGAAGGGAGATCGGCCGGATGTTGCCGGCAAGCTTCTTGCCGTCCGGCCCTTCGACCAAGAAGAGACGCTCGGAGTGGTGCGTGGCGCGCACATTGGTCCGCACGGTCTCGATGAGGTCCGTCGCATCCTCGTCGCCGAAGGCGTCGGCGATGACGGCGTAGCTTTCCTCGATCGTCTGCTCCTGGTGCAGCCGAAGCTCGCGGCTCATCAGTTCGTAGACGACGGCGCCGGCCACCAGGAAGGCGCCGACGAACATCAGAGCGAAGATCAGCGCCAGGCGGAGCGGCGTGCTTCGCAGGAGCCTATCGCGGCGCACGGAGCGAATATCCGGTGCTGCGGATCGTATGCAGCAGGCTGACGCCGAAAGGCTTGTCGATCTTCGAGCGCAGCCGGCTGATGTGGGTCTCCACGACGCTCGTCTTCGGATCGAAGTGGAAGTCCCAGACGCGCTCGAGCAGCATCGTGCGCGTGACGATGCGCCCGGCATTGCGCATCAGCACCTCGAGCAGCGTGAATTCGCGCGGCTGGAGGTCGATCTCCACGCCGGCGCGGCTGACCTGCCGCCGCATGAGGTCCATCCTGAGATCGGCGACCTCCAGTGTCGTCTGCTCGGAAATCGTCGGCGGACGGCGGGCAAGCGCATTCGCCCGCGCCAGAAGCTCGGAGAAGGCGAAAGGCTTGACGAGATAGTCGTCGCCGCCGGCTTCCAGCCCCTCGACCCGGTCGTCGATGCCGCCGATCGACGTGAGGAACAGCGCGGGCGTCTTTACATTGGCCGTGCGCAGCGCCTTGATCATCGACAGGCCGTCGAGCTTCGGCAGCATCCGGTCGACCACGAGCACGTCGTAGTGGCTGTTCATCGCCTGGAAGAGACCGTCCTCGCCGTTGGTCAGGACGTCGCAGACGTGGCCGGCCTCCGCAAAGCCGCGGGCGACGTAGTCGGCCGTCGTTCCATCGTCCTCGATCAGCAGAATCTTCATGACGTCCTCTTCGCGCGATGGCGGCGACGCGGCAGATCATAGCGGAAAATGGAGAGCGGCGCCTCCTGCAGGAGACGCCGCCGAGGGGCTCAATCGAGACCCGCATCGCTCCAGCGGTCGGCGCCGGCGGCGCGCGTGTCGGACGGCTGGTCGACGCCGGTGATCGTCAGATAGATGATGAGGGCGATGATGACGATGAAGAAGCCGGCATTGATCCAGTAATTGCTCAAGCCCAGCCCGCCGTCGGACGGCGCCTGCGAGAGGAAGTCTCCGATGGAGGCACCGAGCGGGCGGGTGAGGATATAGGCGATCCAGAAGGCGAGGACCGCGTCCATCCTTAGGCGCCAGTACGCCCCCCAGACCACCGCGATCGCCGCGCCGAAGATGAACGCCGACGGCAGGTAGCCCAGCCTGAAGCGCTCCGAGATGAGGTCGCCTGCCGCCGTA
>JBQCEN010000293.1:0-4627 GCA_051960215.1 Pararhizobium sp. | reverse complement strand
CGACGAGCTTGCCTACATGCTCGCCACCCAGCGCGTGGCGCCGAATTCGCCGCAATGGTTCAACACCGGCCTCCACTGGGCCTACGGCATCGACGGCCCGGGGCAGGGGCATTTCTACGTCGATCCCTTCACCGGCAAGCTGACGCAGTCGAAGTCGGCCTACGAGCATCCGCAGCCGCATGCCTGCTTCATCCAGTCCGTCGAGGACGATCTCGTCAACGAGAACGGCATCATGGATCTCTGGGTGCGCGAGGCGCGCCTCTTCAAGTACGGCTCGGGCACCGGCTCGAACTTCTCGCACCTTCGCGGCGAGGGCGAGAAGCTTTCGGGCGGCGGCCGCTCGTCCGGCCTGATGAGCTTCCTCAAGATCGGCGACCGGGCGGCGGGCGCCATCAAGTCCGGCGGCACGACGCGGCGGGCGGCGAAGATGGTCTTCGTCGACATCGACCATCCCGACATCGAGGACTACATCAACTGGAAGGTGAAGGAGGAGCAGAAGGTCGCCGCCCTCGTCACCGGCTCGCGGATCGTCGCGCAGCACCTGAAGGCGATCATGAAGGCCTGCATCAATTGCGAGGCCGACAACGACGCCTGCTTCGACCCGAACGAGAACCCGGCGCTGAAGCGCGAGGTGAAGGCGGCGAAGAAGGCCCAGGTCCCGGAAAACTACATCAAGCGCGTCATCCAGTTCGCGCGCCAGGGCTATACGGACATCGAGTTCAAGACCTACGACACGGACTGGGATTCGGAGGCCTACCTCACCGTTTCGGGCCAGAACTCCAACAACTCGGTTTCGATCAAGGACGACTTCCTGCGCGCCGTCGAGGCCGACGGCGACTGGAGCCTGACGGCCCGCAAGGACGGCCGCGTCATGAAGACGCTCAAGGCGCGCGACCTGTGGGAGAGCATCGGCTATGCCGCCTGGGCGTCGGCCGATCCGGGCCTGCACTTCAACACGACGATGAACGACTGGCACACCTGCGCGTCGGCCGGTGCGATCCGGGCTTCAAATCCGTGCTCGGAATACATGTTCCTCGACGACACGGCCTGCAACCTGGCCTCGCTGAACCTGCTGCAGTTCAAGGATGCGACGACGAAGAACATCGACATCGCCGCCTACGAGCATGCCGTCCGCCTCTGGACGATGGTGCTCGAAATCTCGGTGATGATGGCGCAGTTCCCGTCGAAGCAGATCGCGAAGCTCTCCTACGAGTACCGCACGCTCGGCCTCGGCTACGCCAATATCGGCGGCCTGCTGATGACCTCTGGCATTCCCTATGATTCGGCCGAAGGCCGTGCGATCTGCGGCGCGCTGACGGCGATCATGACGGGCGTGGCGTACGCGACCTCGGCCGAGATGGCGGGCGAGCTCGGCACCTTCCCCGGCTATAAGGCGAACCGGGAGCACATGCTGCGCGTCATGCGCAACCACCGCCGCGCGGCCCATGGGGAGACGAAGGGCTACGAGAAGCTGTCGGTCGACCCGGTGGCGCTCGTCCATGCGGACTGCCCTGACGCGGCATTGATCGAACATGCCAAGGCCGCCTGGGACAAGGCCGTCGAACTCGGCGAGAAGAACGGCTACCGCAACGCGCAGGCGACGGTGATCGCGCCGACCGGCACGATCGGCCTCGTCATGGACTGCGACACGACCGGCATCGAGCCCGATTTCGCGCTGGTCAAGTTCAAGAAGCTCGCCGGCGGCGGCTATTTCAAGATCATCAACCGCGCCGTGCCGGAGGCCCTGAGGACGCTCGGCTATTCGGAAAGCCAGATCGCCGAGATCGAGGCCTATGCCGTCGGCCATGGCAACCTGAACCAGGCGCCCGCCATCAACCCCGGCTCGCTCAAGGCCAAGGGCTTCACGGACGAGAAGATCGAGGCGCTGAACGCGGCGCTGAAGTCGGCTTTCGACATCAAGTTCGCCTTCAACCAGTGGACGCTCGGCGCCGACTTCTGCCGCGACGTGCTGGCCGTGTCCGACGCTGAGCTTTCCGACCTCTCCTTCAACATGCTGGAGCATCTCGGCTTCACGCGTCGGGAGATCGAGGCGGCGAACATCCACATCTGCGGGGCGATGACGCTCGAAGGCGCGCCGTTCCTGAAGGACGAGCACCTGCCGGTCTTCGACTGCGCCAACCCCTGCGGCAAGATCGGCAAGCGCTATCTCTCCGTCGAGAGCCATATCCGCATGATGGCGGCCGCCCAGCCCTTCATCTCGGGCGCGATCTCCAAGACGATCAACATGCCGAACGAGGCGACCGTCGAGGACTGCAAGAACGCCTACATGCTCTCCTGGAAGCTGGCGCTGAAGGCGAACGCCCTCTACCGCGATGGCTCGAAGCTCTCGCAGCCGCTCAATGCATCGCTGATCGAGGACGAGGACGACGAGGAGGAGGCCGTCGAGGCGCTCGCCGCCGCTCCTGCCGCGGTGCAGGCCGCGACGGTGACGGAGAGGATCGTCGAGCGCATCATCGAGAAGGTGACGCGCGAGCGCGAGAAGCTGCCGAACCGCCGCAAGGGCTATACGCAGAAGGCGATCGTCGGCGGCCACAAGGTCTACCTCCGCACCGGCGAGTTCGACGACGGCCGGCTCGGCGAGATCTTCATCGACATGCACAAGGAGGGCGCCGCCTTCCGGGCGATGATGAACAATTTCGCGATCTCGATCTCGATCGGCCTGCAATACGGCGTGCCGCTCGAGGAGTTCGTCGAAGCCTTCACCTTCACGAAGTTCGAGCCGGCCGGCATGGTCCAGGGCAACGACGCGATCAAGAACGCGACCTCGATCATGGACTATGTCTTCCGCGAGCTCGCGATCTCCTATCTCGGCCGCCACGACCTCGCCCATGTCGACATCACCGACTTCTCCAACACCACGCTCGGCCGGGGCATTCAGGAAGGCCGCACCCAGCCCTTCTCGAAGGGCCTGACCCGCGGCTTCCGCCCGGCGCTCGTCGCCGCCTCTCCGGCCTCCGGCGAGACCAAGGGGACGGCCTCGGGGAGCGCCCCGCGCGCCGGCTCCGGCGGCACGGTGACCGCCTTCGCCAAGCCGGGCGCGACGGCGTCGGCCGCCGCCACCCGCCCCGCCGTCGCTGAACTGCGCGAAGAAGCGAGCGCCTTCAAGCGCGACTATGAGGAGCGGGCAAAGGACTTCGCGGAGGACGTCGCCGACGAAGAGGCGGTCAACGCCCTCTTCACCGACACGGCCGCTGACGAGGCCGCCGAAGCCAAGGCAATCCAGGCCGACCGCCGCATGAAGTCGATCATGCAGGGCTACACCGGCAACATGTGCTCGGAATGCCAGAACTTCACCATGGTCCGGAACGGCACCTGCGAGAAGTGCGACACCTGCGGCGCGACGAGCGGGTGTAGCTGAGCTCCAGCTGCAGGGCCGCGGTGGCGATGAAGGTGAAGGCCGGCCGCGTCACCGTGGCCGGCAGGCCGTCGGACGAGATTGCTCCGGGCAGCTCAACAGCATCCTGAAGCAGGCCGGACTGACGGATCGAGACATGCGCTATGCAATCGTCATCGAGAAGGCTGGCGATAACTCCTCCGCCTACGTTCCGGATCTGCCGGGCTACGTGGCGACCGCGGCAACGGTTCCCGAACTCGAAGGTGAAATTCGCAATGCGATCCGATTTCACATCGAAGGCCTGATGGAAGACGGGATTCCTGTTCCCCAGCCTGTAACGATCGCCGAATATGTCGAGGCTTGAGCGAGGCCCTCGAAGGCGGCCGCGCTTCACCCCTCAATTCGCCACGTCTTCAATTACAGGCACCCGTGCCACGAACACCGTCTGCGTGGCGCGGTCGATCGTATAGACGGTGCGCGGGCTGGCGGGGTCCCAGGCGAAGGCCTGGCCGTGGCCGGGGACGCGGATCGTGGCGATGTGGCTCAGCACGTTGCCGCTCTTCGGCGGGGCGAGGACGTAGAGCTCCCCACGGTCATGGCCGGAGACGGTGAGGTGGCCGTCGGAGTCCCAGGCGCCGCCAGACGCCGACATGGTGCCGAAGGCGCGGAGCACCGTCGCGGGCAGGGTGAAGCGGCGCTTCTCATGCCAGCCCTTGTCGTAGGCGACGATCGTCGTCGCCGCGTTGCCGTGGCCCGCCGTCCCATCGAAGGCGCCGTAATGCGCGAAGCAGAGCCACCAGAGGCCGCCATGGCGATCGGCCCAGGTGAGTGAGCCGGACGTCCGCCCGAGGTTCCGGTGACCGCGTGGCACCAGCGTCGCGGCATCGAAGGTCTAGATCGAGCCGGTTTCGGGCTGGCCGGGGTAGTTTGAATGGGCGCAGGCGAGGAGGGCGCCCGCGACCGTGCAACTGTTGAGGTGGACGATCCGGCCGCTCCGGTCGGACCAGGCGGCAAGCTGCCGGCCACTCGTCTTGTCGTATTTGATGATGGCGCTGTCGGCGATTGCATAGAAGGCGCGCGGCCCGACGGCGACGCCCTGGAAGGCGCCGGGCGCGTCGTAGCGGCGGATTTCGGTGGCATCGAATATCGCGATTGGCGCCGAGTGTAGCCGACGAGCGTCTCCGGCTGCCGCCGTGCCCACCAACACCGTCATCAGGATACCGCCTGCGAGGAGTAGGCGCATAAATGAGGCTCTGCGCGTGCGGAGCATTC
>JBQCEN010000292.1:0-6018 GCA_051960215.1 Pararhizobium sp. | reverse complement strand
GAAGCCCTCCATCAGCGGCACCACATAGACGCAGCCGGTTTCGAGCACCGCGCCGTTCTCAAGGTCGAACTCGTGGAGCGTCAGCCTCTCGAGCTTGTCGGCGACGCGATGGTCGGGCCCCGGCAGGAAGCTCGCCCGCACGCGATAGGCGATCGAGCCGAGCCGGAGGTCGAGGCTTGCCGGCTGGATCTGGTCGGGATCGAGCGGCCGGGCGCTCGCCAGCGCGCCCTCCTCGAACAGCCCGGCAATCGCCCGGTCGGCAAGAATGCCCGCCTGTCTCGTCATCGTCCCGTTCCCATTTGCCGCACATCAATCGCAGCGCGGCAGAATTGACGCAAGGCGCTCACGGGTCTAAAGCGTCGCTTATCCCGTGGTGATTTGGCCGGTCGGCTTGCAGCCACGTTAAAGAAGTCGCTAAAAGGCCGGGTGCAAACCGGCCGGCGATTTTCGCGGCCGGTTTTTTGTTGAATGGACCAGGAACGATGACGAAGAAGACATGGCGCCCCGCCACACAGCTCGTGCATGGCGGGACGACCCGCTCCAACCATGGCGAAACCTCCGAAGCGATCTTCCTGACGCAGGGGTTCGTCTATGACACCGCCGAGGCCGCCGAGCGCCGCTTCAAGGGCGAGGATCCGGGCTTCGTCTATTCGCGCTCCGCCAATCCGACGACGGACATGTTCGAGAAACGCATGTGCGTGCTCGAAGGCGCGGAGGATGCGCGCGCCATGGCCTCCGGCATGGCGGCCGTGGCCAATGCCCTGCTCTGCCAGGTCAAGGCCGGCGACCACGTCGTCGCCGCGCGGGCGCTCTTCGGCTCCTGCCGCTGGATCATCGAGAAGCTGATGCCGAAATACGGCATCGAGACCACGCTCGTCGACGGGCGGGACATCAAGGAATGGGAGCGCGCGGTCCGGCCGAACACGAAGGTCTTCTTCTTCGAAAGCCCGACCAACCCGACGCTCGAGGTCGTCGACGTCGCCGGCGTGGCGAAGCTTGCAAAGGCGGCCGGCGCCAAGCTTGTCGTCGACAACGTCTTCGCGACGCCGCTCTTCCAGAAGCCGCTGGAGCTCGGCGCCGACGTCGTCGTCTATTCCGCGACGAAGCATATCGACGGCCAGGGCCGCTGTCTCGGCGGCATCGTGCTCTCCGACAAGAAGTGGATCGACGAGAACCTGCACGACTATTTCCGCCATACCGGGCCGTCGATGTCGCCGTTCAACGCCTGGACGCTGCTCAAGGGTCTCGAGACGCTGCCGCTGCGCGTGCGCCAGCAGACCGACAACGCGGCGAAGATGGCCGACTTCCTCGCCGACCATCCGGCGGTCTCGCGCGTCATCTATCCGGGTCGCAAGGACCATCCGCAGGCCGACGTGATCGCCCGGCAGATGACCGGCGGCTCGACGCTGATCGCCTTCGAGCTCGCCGGCGGCAAGCAGGCGGCCTTCGGCCTGCAGGACGCGCTCGACGTCATCGTCATCTCCAACAACCTCGGCGACGCGAAGAGCCTGATCACCCATCCGGCGACGACGACGCACAAGAACCTCGCTCCGGAAGCGCGGCTCGAGCTCGGCATCACGGACGGCACGCTGCGGCTCTCCGCCGGGATCGAGGACGCCGAGGACCTGATCGAGGACCTCGACCGGGCGCTCTCGGCGATCAGGAGCTCGACGCCGGCCCGGGCGCACGCCTGAAGACCCGCGACGCGAGCACGATCCGCGACAGCGTCGTATAGAGGCAGAGGGCCGCGAAGAACCAGGCGATCGCCGGGAACCAGCGCGGCAATAGGCAGAAGGCGGCGAAGACCAGATAGGTCTCCGTCGCCTCCGCCAGCCCGGTCGTGAAGTAGAGCGACTTTTCGCCACGCGCCTCGGTCGTCATCCGGTGCTTCTCCGCGACGATCGCATAAGCGAGGAAGCTCGCGCCGTTCGCGTAGAAGGCAAGGAGCAGCGCCGCACCGGCGAACGCGTTCCGGCCGGGATCGGCGGCGACGAAGGCGAAGGGGATCATCCCGTAAAAGGCGAAGTCGAGCACGATATCGAGGTAGCCGCCGAAATCCGTGCCGCGGCTCGCCCGCGCAACCGCCCCGTCCAGCCCGTCGCCGAGGCGGCTTGCCGCCATCAGGGCGAGCCCGACAAGGAAATGGCCGAAGGCGATCGCGACGGCCGAAAATATCCCGACGGCGAAGGCGAGGAGGGTCACCTGATCGGCCGTCACGCCGAGGCGGGCGATCTGCCGCCCCAGCCGGTCGAGCACCGGGACGACAAGCCGTCGTGCGGCTCCGTCAAGCATGCGGCGTCCGGCGGAAAGGTCTCATCCTTCGCCTCTACCCGGTTTTCGGCTGCCCGTCACTTCCACCTCGCTCCGTCCTTTCGTCCCGTCAATCCACGCCGTTCCGTTTTCGAGACCGGGGCCCTCTCGATGGCGTCCCTGTGCCGGCAGCGGAAGGGGAATAGACCCCTGCGACAAGCACAGGGGTGACGGAGGGAGAAGCCCGGGGGACGGCGCGCGGCGGGCGCGGGCCGCCGTGCATTAAGGTTAGCAAAGTCTATGCGATGCGGGGTGCCCGAAAGTCCTGTATAGGAAAGGCGAAGGCGACCTGCTGTCGCACCTGGAGATGTTGCGCAGAAGGACCACCATGTATCGCGCCACGACCCGCGACATCGAAGTCGTCGTCGAACCGTTCTACCTCGAAGAGCAGTCCGACCCCGCCGAAGGCCGTTTCGTCTGGGGCTACAAGGTGGCGATCGTCAACAATTCCGACCTGACGGTGCGGCTGATCAGCCGCTACTGGCACATCACCGACGAAAACGGGCTGGTGGACGAGGTGCGCGGGCCCGGCGTCGTCGGCGAACAGCCGGTGCTGGAGCCGGGGGACAGCTACCAGTATTCATCCGGTTGCCCGCTCGACACTCCTTCGGGCCTCATGCACGGCCGCTATTCCATGGAAGCCGCGACCGGAGAGCTCTTCGACGTCGACATCCCGGCCTTCTCGCTCGACCTGCCGGGTCGGCTGAGGACGCTCAACTAAAAGCGTTTCCCGGAGAAGTGAGAACCGGTTTTCCGTTCGGAAACGCATTGTTTTCGCGATTCATCGAAACGCGGAAACGATCTTGAGCGCCCGCCGGCAGCGCCGGCTCAGTTGACGGCCTTCTCGCCGACCTCGTCTGGCGTGAAGGCGTATTCGGTCGAGCAGAACTCGCAGGTGACGGCGATTTGGCCGTCCTCGATGCTCTCCTCGATCTCCTCGGCCGTGAAGTTGTCGAGGACCGCCTTGATCTTGTCGCGCGAGCAGCTGCACTTGTCGAGCACCGGCACGGGGTCGAAGACACGCACGCCGCGCTCGTGGAAGAGCCTGTAGAGCAGCCGCTCGGAACCGACCTGCGGGTCGGTCAGCTCGTCCGTGTCGATCGTGTCGACCAGCGCCTTCGCCTCGGCCCACTGGTCGTCCTCGTTGAACTCTGGCACGACCGCCCCCTCCGGCACGTCGCCGCCCGGCAGATCGCCCTGGCGCATGCGCTCCGGCGCCTCAGGCAGGAACTGCACGAGGAGGCCTCCGGCCCGCCAGTGATGATGCGTCTCGCCGTCCGCACCACGTTCGTAGAGCTCGGCGACGCCGAGGCGGACCTTGGTCGGGATCTGCTCGGACTGCCGGAAATAGGCGCTCGCGATCTCCTCCAGCGTCGCCCCGTCGAGCTCGACGATGCCCTGGTAGCGCTGCATGTAGGCGCCCTGGTCGATGGTGAAGGCGAGGATGCCCTTGCCGAGAAGCTCCGGCGGCTCCAGCGCATTGCGCGCGACCGCCTCGGCGAGCGCCTTCTCGTCGAAACGGGCGTAGGCGCGCACGGAATCGGGCGAGGTGAAGTCGGCCACCAGAAGGTCGACGGGGCCGTCCGTCTGCGTCTGGACGATCAGCTTGCCGTCGAACTTCAGCGACGTGCCGAGGAGCACCGTCAGCGCGATCATCTCGGCAAGCAGCCGCGCGACCGGCTCCGGATATTCGTGGCGGCCGAGAATGGTGTCGAGCATCGGCCCGAGCTGCACGGCGCGTCCGCGCGCATCGAGCCCCTCGATCTGGAAGGGAACGACGTGGTCGTCGCCGGCGAAGTCGAATTCGCCGAGTCTCACGGTATTCTCGGACATCAGTTGCAAGCTCCGCAAAAAGCCCGGCACCCCGGTCCGCTCGTCGCGCGGCCGGCACCCCGAAGCCGTTCCAAGATGGATGGTGGTCCGCCCGCCGGTCAAGCGGGGCGGCCCGTCGCAATCGCGACGCCGTTCAGGCCCGCGGCATCACGCGCCGACGAGCGGGAGGCGGATCAGATTGCTCCGAAGCACCAAGTAAGAACGGCCTTCTGCGCATGCAAGCGGTTCTCGGCCTCGTCGAAGACCACGGATTGCGGTCCGTCGATCACCTCGTCGGTCACTTCCTCGCCGCGGTGAGCCGGCAGGCAGTGCATGAAGAGGGCGTCGGGATGGGCCTTCCTCATCAATTCGCCGTTGACCTGGTAGGGGCGGAAGACGTTATGGCCACGGGCGCGGTGCTCCTGGTTCATCGAGATCCAGGTGTCGGTGACGACGCAGTCCGCCGCGGCGACGGCGGCCTCCGGATCGCTCGTCAGCATCACCGAACCGCCGTTCTCGCGTGCCCAGTCGACGAAGCGCGGGCTCGGCTCTGAGCCTTCGGGCACGGCGACGTTCATCGTGTAGCCGAAGCGGGCGGAGCCTTCGATCAGCGAATGCAGCACGTTGTTGCCGTCGCCGCTCCAGGCGATGGTCTTGCCGGCGACGGACCCGCGATGCTCCTCGAAGGTCATGATGTCGGCCATGGTCTGGCAGGGGTGGGTGTCGTCGGTCAGCCCGTTGATCACCGGCACCGTCGCGTGCTCGGCCATCTCGAGCAGGCGCTCGTGCTCCAGCGTGCGGATCATGATCGCGTCGACGTAGCGCGAGAGCACCTTCGCCGTGTCGGCAATCGTCTCGGCGCGGCCGAGCTGCATCTCGGTGCCCGAGAGGAACAGCGTCTCGCCGCCGAGCTGGCGCATGCCGACGTCGAAAGAGACGCGGGTGCGGGTCGACGGCTTCTCGAAGATCATGGCCAGCACCTTGCCGGCGAGCGGCTTGTCGGCCGTACCGGCCTTCGTCGCGTCCTTGCGGGCGCGCGCCGCGTCGATGATCGTCCTCAGGCTGTCGCCGGAGACGGCGGAAAGATCGAGGAAATGCCTTGGGCCGCTGTCGTTCTTCATGGGTCTCACGCGCTCCGCCTCTTTTCCACGTCCGAAAGAGCCGCGGCCGCCCGCTCGATGCGGCGCAGGCCCTCGCGCGCCTCCTCAGCCGTCACCACCAGCGGCGGCAGCAGCCGCACGACGTTGTCGCCGGCGGGACTTCCGATCACGTGCTCCTCGCGCATCGCCCGGACGAGCTCGGAATTGGCGACGGCGCATTTGATGCCGATCATCAGGCCCTCGCCGCGAACCGCCTCGATGACGTCCGGATAGGCGTCCCCGATCGCCGCCAGTCCCTGGCGGAAGACGAGCGCGACGTCGCGCACGTGCTCGAGGAAGCCGTCCGCGAGCACGACGTCGAGCACGGCGTTGCCGACGGCCATGGCGAGCGGGTTGCCGCCGAAAGTCGTGCCGTGGGTGCCGGCGACCATTCCCGAAGCGGCCTCGGCCGTCGCGAGGCAGGCGCCCATCGGGAAGCCGCCGCCGATGCCCTTGGCGACCGCCATGATGTCCGGCGTGATGCCGTATTGCTCATGCGCGAACAAAGTGCCCGTCCGGCCGACGCCGCACTGCACCTCGTCATAGACCAGCATCAGGTCATGCTCGTCGCAGGCTGCGCGAAGCCCCGACAGGAACTCATGCGTCGCCGGACGAATTCCCCCCTCGCCCTGGATCGGCTCGACCAGGAAGCCGGCCGTATTCTCGTCGATCGCGGCAAGCGCCGCGTCGAGATCGTTGAAGTCGACGACCGTAAATCCGGTCAGTAGCGGCGCGAAGCCGTCACGCAGCTTCGCCT
>JBQCEN010000291.1:0-3624 GCA_051960215.1 Pararhizobium sp. | reverse complement strand
GCCCGTGACGCGCTGGGCGCCCTCGTCGCCTCCGTGACGACGGTGAAGCTCTACGCGGTCTCCGGCGACAAGTATTTCGGTCGCGTGCTCGCGGACGCGCGGCGCGACGACGGCAGCGACCTCGCCACGATCCTGCTTGAGCGCGATCTCGTCCGCCCCTATCACGGCGGACGCCGCTCGTCCGTCTTCTGTTCGCGCGCCGGCTGATCCGGCGCGCCGGAAAAGGAAAGGCCGCTTCCCCGGGATCGAGGAAGCGGCCTTCGTGCATTCCGTCCGCTGCGGCGCCGTCAGGTGCGGCGGTCATCGGCAAGGCAGACAAGCCTCGCCCGCGCAGCGCTGGGCATCACGCTTCAGCGGGAAGACTGCTCCCCGCAAAGGCGATCCGCCAAGGCTCCGCAACGGAAAACGAAATCACTCGACATCGGATCACCTCCTTTCGTTCGTTGAACACATCCGGAAGATGGGCCGGCGGAAGCGGCAATGCAACCCCCGACGGCAAACGGCTCTGACCGGCCGACGGCGGCCGCGGCCGCGGCTCATCGCTTGCGCCGCTTCAGGCCACAGTGTCTAAATCGACTGGCGCCGCCGACCGCGCGGTTGCCGAGGAGGACGATCGCCTGTGAACGCGGAAGAGAGAGTGATCCGGCTGATCCGGACCGCCGTCGAGACCATCCAGCCGCAGTTTCCCGTCATCCTGTGGAACGGCGAGGAGATCGGCCGCAGCGAGCCGGGCGGCGTCGCGCTCGCCATCACCGATCCGACGGCGCTCAGGCGGCTCGCCCTCAAGCCGAGGATCGACACGATCGTCGAGCTGTGGATTTCCGGCCAGATCGACGTCGTCGGGGGCAGCCTCTTCGATCTGGTGGAACGCGGGCCGAAGCGGACGCTGAAGCAGCGCCTGAGCGCGCTGCCGAAATGGCAACTGCTGCGCGACCTGCCGTTCCTGCTCGCAAGCCGGAAGGGCGCCGCCGGCGCCTCCGGCCTCGCCGGCAACGACCCCTTCGCCGCCGGCTCCGGCAAGGAGGCGATCACCCATCACTACGACGTCTCGAACGCCTTCTACCGGCTCTTCCTTGACGAGCGGATGGTCTATACCTGCGCCTACTTCACGGACTGGAACAACACGCTCGATGAGGCCCAGCACGACAAGCTCGACCTGATCTGCCGCAAGCTGCGGCTGAAGCCCGGCGAGACGTTCCTCGACATCGGCTGCGGCTGGGGAGCGCTGCTGATCCACGCGGTCAAGAACTACGGCGTCGTCGGCACCGGCGTCTCGCTTTCGGAGCAGCAGACGGCGCTCGCCCGCGAGCGGATCCGGGCGGAAGGGCTGGAGGACCGCATCACGATCCACCTCAAGTCCTACGAGGAACTCGAAGGCCGCTTCGACAAGATCGCCTCCGTGGGCATGTTCGAGCACATCGGGATCGCCAACCACGACACCTATTTCAAGGCGGTGCGCCGGCTCCTGAACCGCGACGGCATCTACCTCCACCACGCCATCACCCGGCGCATGAAGCGGACCCGGCGCGCCTTCAACCGCAAGAGCCCGGAGCACCGGGCGCTCGTGAAATACATCGTCCCCGGCGGTGAGCTCGACCACATCGGCATGACGCTCGGCAACCTCGAGGGACTCGGCTTCGAGGTCCACGACGTGGAGAACCTGCGCGAGCACTATGGCCGCACCTGCCGGCTGTGGGCCGAACGGCTCTACGCCAACATGGACGCAGCCATCGCCGAGGTCGGCGCGCCGCGGGCCCGCCTCTGGCTCCTCTACCTGACCGGCTGCGCGCTGGCCTTCGAGCGCGGCACCGTCCAGATCAACCAGACCGTCGCGACGAAGCGCCACCGCGGCCCTTCCGGCCTTCCGCCGACGCGCGCGGACCTTTATGCGGCAACGGACGATGTAGGAAACGCAGCCCCCTGAGGAACGTCAATTCGTCGGTCCCGGCTGTCCTCACACCCGAGATCATCCTCCGATTGTCCCGAGTATCTGACGCGCCATCGCAAGACGAGGCGTTGCAGATGGCCGGCACAAGGCCGACCATGACGGGCGGAAGGGCGCCTGTGGCCTCAGGCGCCCTTCCGGTTCTGCCGGTTCTCGACCAGGTCGTCGACCACCGTCGGATCGGCGAGCGTCGAGATGTCGCCGAGCGAAGCGAAATCGTCCTCGGCGATCTTGCGCAGGATGCGCCGCATGATCTTGCCCGAGCGCGTCTTCGGCAGGCCGGGCGCGAGTTGCAGCTTGTCGGGCGCGGCGATCGCGCCGATCTCCTTGCGCACATGCGCGACGAGTTCCTTGCGCAGGTCCTCCGTCCACTCCCGGCCTTCCATCAGCGTGACGTAGCAGTAGATGCCCTGGCCCTTCACGTCGTGCGGGTAGCCGACGACGGCCGCTTCCGAGACGGCATCGTGGCTGACGAGAGCCGATTCGACCTCGGCCGTTCCCATGCGGTGGCCCGAGACGTTGATCACGTCGTCGACCCGGCCGGTGATCCAGTAGTAGCCGTCCTCGTCGCGCCGGCAGCCGTCGCCGGTGAAGTACTTGCCCTTGTAGGTCGAGAAGTAGGTCTGCACGAAGCGCTCGTGGTCGCCGTAGACGGTGCGCATCTGCCCCGGCCAGGAGTCGGTGATGCAGAGATTGCCGTCGCCGGCCCCCTCGATCACCGTGCCCTCGCCGTCGACGAGCTGCGGCTTGATGCCGAAGAACGGCCGTGTCGCCGAGCCGGGCTTGAGGTCGGTGGCGCCCGGCAACGGCGTGATCATGATGCCGCCGGTCTCCGTCTGCCACCACGTGTCGACGATCGGGCAGCGCTTCTCGCCGACGACGTTGTAGTACCACTCCCAGGCCTCGGGGTTGATCGGCTCGCCGACCGAACCCAGCACCTTCAGCGATCGGCGCGACGTCCGCTTCACATAATCGTCGCCGGCTCCCATCAGCGCACGGATCGCCGTCGGCGCCGTGTAGACGATGTTGACCTGGTGCTTGTCGACGATCTCCCAGAAGCGCGCGGCCGAGGGGTGGTTCGGCACGCCCTCGAACATCAGCGTCGTCGCGCCGTTCGCAAGCGGACCAAAGACGATATAGGTGTGGCCCGTGACCCAGCCGACATCGGCCGTGCACCAGTAGATGTCGCCGTCGTGGTAGTCGAAGACGTACTGGTGCGTCATGGAGGCGTAGACGAGGTAGCCGCCGGTCGTGTGCAGCACGCCCTTCGGCTTGCCGGTCGAGCCGGAGGTATAGAGGATGAAGAGCGGATCCTCCGCGTTCATCTTCGCGGGCTCGCAGGCCGGCTCCGCCTTCGCCGTCGCTTCGTGGTAACACACGTCGCGCGCGCCGTTCCACACCACCTTGCCAGCCGTCCGTCGGACGACGAGCACCGTCTTCACGCTGACGCCGTTCCTGCCGGCGATCTCGACGGCCTTGTCGGTGTTTTCCTTCAGCGGGATCTTCCGGCCGCCGCGAAGCCCCACGTCGGCCGTGATGACGAAGGTCGATTCGGCGTCGACGATCCGGCCCGCGAGCGCGTCCGGCGAGAAGCCGCCGAAGACGACGGAATGGATCGCCCCGATGCGCGTGCAGGCGAGCATGGCATAGGCCGCCTCCGGGATCATCGGCATGTAGAT
>JBQCEN010000290.1:0-3270 GCA_051960215.1 Pararhizobium sp. | reverse complement strand
CCGTCAGCGTCGACCCGGTTATGAAGCCCGCCTCGGCGGAGGCGAGGAAAACGCCGCACCGCGCGATCTCCGCCGGCTCGCCGAGCCGGCCGACCGGGATCTGCGGCAGGATGCGCTTCTCGATGACGTCCTGCGGCACGGCCTTGACCATGTCGGTGTTGATGTAGCCGGGGCAGATGGCATTGACGGTGATGCCCCTGGACGCCCCCTCCTGCGCCAGCGCCTTGGTCAAGCCGATGTCGCCCGCCTTGGCCGCCGAATAGTTCACCTGCCCCATCTGGCCCTTCTGGCCATTGATCGAGGAGATGTTGACGATGCGACCGAACGAGCGGTCGCGCATCCCCGGCCAGACCGGGTGGATCATGTTGAAGAGCCCGGTCAGGTTCGTGTCGATGACCTCCCGCCACTGCTCCGGCGTCATCCTGTGGAACATGGCGTCGCGGGTGATGCCGGCATTGTTGACGAGGATATCGACCGGTCCGAGGTCAGCCTCGACCCGGCCGATGCCGTCCTTGCAGGCGTCGTAGCGGCCGACGTCCCACCTGTAGACGGCGATTCCGATGCCGTCGCTGAAGGCCTTCGCCTTCTCGTCGTTTCCGGCATAGGTTGCGGCGACGTGGTAGCCCGCCTCCTTCAGCGCGGCCGAGACGGCGCCGCCGATGCCGCGTGTTCCTCCGGTGACAAGTGCGACCCTTGGCATGACGTCGTTCCTCCTCCGAGCGGCGTGTCGTTGCCGTCAGCTTGATGGAAAAACGGCGCGGTGTGTAGCCGCGCCGCCGGAAAAAGACGAAGGTCGCGAAGGGTCAGAGGCTTTCGACGCAGAGTGCGACGCCCATGCCGCCGCCGATGCAAAGCGTTGCAAGGCCCCTGCTCGCCCGGCGCCGCCGCATCTCGAAGAGCAGCGTGTTGAGGATACGTGCGCCGGAGGCGCCGATCGGGTGGCCGATCGCGATCGCGCCGCCGTTGACGTTGACGATCGAAGGATCCCAGCCGAGGTCCTTGTTGACGGCGCAGGCCGGCGCCGCGAAGGCCTCGTTCGCCTCGACGAGGTCGAGGTCGTCGATCTTCCAGCCGGCCTTCTCCAGCGCCTTGCGCGAGGCCGGGATCGGCCCGGTCCCCATGATCTGGGGGTCGACGCCCGCCGTCGCCCAGGAGACGATCCGCGCCATCGGCGTGAGGCCGCGCTTCGCCGCCGCCTCTTCGCTCATCAACACCACCGCGGCCGCCCCGTCATTGATGCCGGAGGCGTTGCCGGCGGTCACCGTGCCTTCCTTGTCGAAGGCGGGCTTGAGCTTGGCGACCGCCTCCATCGTCGCGCCGTGACGGAGGTATTCGTCCTCGTCGACGACGACGTCGCCCTTGCGGGTCTTCACCGTATAGGGGACGATCTCGTCCTTGAAGCGGCCTTCCTTCTGCGCCGCCTCCGCCTTGTTCTGCGAGGCGACGGCGAAGGTGTCCTGCTCCTCGCGGGTCAGCTGCCACTGGCGCGCGACGTTCTCGGCCGTGTTGCCCATGTGGTAGCCGTTGAAGGCGTCCCACAGGCCGTCCTTGATCATCGTGTCGATCATCTTGAAGTCGCCCATCTTCACGCCGGAGCGCAGATGCGCGCAGTGCGGCGCCATCGACATCGACTCCTGCCCGCCTGCGACGATGATGTCGGCGTCACCCATCGCGATCTGCTGCATGCCGATCGCCACGGCCCTCAAGCCGGAGCCGCAAAGCTGGTTGAGCCCCCAGGCGGTCTTCTCCTTCGGCACGCCGGCCGACATCGCCGCCTGGCGCGCCGGGTTCTGCCCCTGGCCTGCCGTCAGGATCTGCCCCAGGATCACCTCGTCGACCTCGGCCGCGTCGACGCCGGCGCGCGACAGGGCCTCCTTGATCGCAGCCGCGCCGAGATCATGCGCCGGCACGTTGGCGAAGGCGCCGTTGAAAGAACCGACGGCCGTGCGGGCGGCGCCGGCGATGACGACGGAGGGCGTGGACATGGGCGTTTCCCGTTCGTTTTGTTGCGGTTGCTGCCACGAAACTGGCGCAGCTTCGGGTGCGAGTCAAACGGGGGCGGGGGTCGCCGGCCGTTTGCTGCGCAGCATCGCAAGAAGCCGCCGGCCATGCTGCGCAACAGAGCGTTCGCCGCAACGCACAAAGCATTTGTCAGGACGCGACTTTTCCGCCTACAGTCACGATCCGCGGCAAATGGACATAGTGCGAGGCAGGAGGCGTACCATGGCTAAGAACGACGGCCCGATCATCATCAAGAAATACGCCAACCGTCGGCTCTACAACACCGGCACCAGCACCTATGTCACGCTCGACGACCTGGCGGTCATGGTGAAGAAGGGCGACGACTTCACCGTCCAGGACGCCAAGACCGGCGAGGACATCACCCATTCCGTCCTGACGCAGATCATCTTCGAACAGGAGTCCAAGACCGGCAACACGCTCCTGCCGATCTCCTTCCTCCGCCAGCTCATCTCCTATTACGGCGACCAGATGCAGATGGTCGTGCCGAGCTATCTCGAGCATTCGATGGCCGCCTTCTCCGCCCAGCAGGGGCAGATGCGCGAACATCTGAAGAAGACCTTCGGCGACAACGCCATGGCGCGCAACATGCAGATCCCGATGCAGATGGTCGAGGATCAGGTCCGCCGCAACACCGAGATGTTCCAGCAGGCGTTTCGCATGTTCACGCCTTTCGCCGCGGGAGCCGCCGCCAATTCCGCGCCGCGCACCGAGAAGAAGGCCGAGGCGAAGGACATCGACGAGCTCAAGGAGCAGCTCCGTGCGCTCCAGAACAGGCTCGATTCCTTCGGCCGCTGAGGCCGGAGCCCCTCCGCGCCGGTCAGTACCCGATCGCGCAGCCGTCCTTGCGGGGATCGGATCCGGCGACGAAGAAGCCCTGCTTTCGGTCGATGACGATCATCTGGCCGCCGCCCCACGGGCTCGCCGCCGGCGCAACCCGGTGCCCCATCTCGCAAAGCCTGTCCGCGACCTCCGGTCTGATGCCCGATTCGGCGCCGAGTACGCCGTCGCCGTCCCAGAAGATGCGCGGATGATCGAGCGCCGCCTGGGGGTCCATGCCGTGATCGGCAAGGTTCGAGAAGACATGGCCGTGGCCCATCGGCTGGTAGGCGCCGCCCATGACGCCGAAGGAGACGGCCGGCCTGCCCTCCGCCAGCGCCATCGCCGGAATGATGGTGTGGAGCGGCCGCTTGCGAGGCGCGATCGTGTTCGGGTGCCCGGCTTCGACGCGGAAGCAGGCGCCGCGGTTCT
>JBQCEN010000289.1:0-34455 GCA_051960215.1 Pararhizobium sp. | reverse complement strand
TCACCGCCGCCGTCACCGAAGGCGCGACGGCCGTCGCCACCCATCTCGCAGCCGGCCAGGAAAAGCTCGACCGGACGCTCCGCGAACGGACCGAAGCGATCACGGCCGCGATCGAGGCCGGCCATGGCGCCGTCGCCGGCCGCCTCGCCGACGGCAGCGAACGGCTCGACCGCACGTTCCGCGAGCGCAGCGAGGCCTTGGCCGCGTCCCTCGGCGAACAGCACGAGACGCTCGCCGGCCATTTCGAGACGGCGCACGGCCGCATTGATGCGACGATGCGCGAACAATCCGATGCGCTCAGGCGCTCGCTCGCCGACGGCCATCAGGCGATCGCCTCGACCGTCGAGTCGGCGCAGGCGCACCTCGCTGCCGAACTCGGCCGCCACGCGACCGACCTCACCGGCGCCCTCGAGGCCGGCCATGGGGCTCTTGCCGCGACCCTCGGCAGCAAGTCGGAGGAAATCGCCCGCGCGCTTGCCGACGGGCATGACCGCATCGACCTTGCGCTGACGGAGCGCTCCAACGCGCTCTTCGGCTCGATCGGGTCGACAGAGGAGCGGCTGCGCACGACGCTCGACGCGCGCGCCGAGACGATCGCCGCCGCTCTCAACGAAGGCCAGGCCCGCTTCGACCAAGCCCTGGCCAGCCGCACGGAATCGATGATCGGCGCGCTCGGCGAAAGCCATGACCGTATCGACGTCGCCTTCGAGGACCGCGTACAGGCGATCCGCTCGGCCCTTTCCACAGGCACCGACGGCGTCGAGCGTGCGCTCGGCGACGGCGCGGCACGCATCGAGGATGCGCTGTCCGGCCGCGCCGACGAACTCGCCTCCACCCTGGCGCACCACGAGCGCGCGATCAGCGACGCCGTCTCGCTCGGCTCGTCCGAGATCGACGAGAAGGTGCGGCTCGCAGCATCCGCGATCGCGCTTTCGCTGCGTGAAGGCCACGAGCGCCTCGATGAGACGCTCACCGGCCGCGCCGGCGATCTGGCCGGGGCCCTTGCCGAGCGCGAACGCTCGATCGCCGACATCATCGCCGTCGGCTCGTCGGGCATCGACGATAAGATAAAGGCCGCCGCCGAACTCATCGCAGCCTCGCTTCGCGAGGGCCATGCGCGTCTCGACCAGACGCTTACCGGCCGCGCGGACGCCTTCGAGCAGGCGACAGGCACCCTCGCCGACCGCATCGCCGAGACGCTCGACACGCGGACCGCGCGGATCGACGAGCGCCTGTCGACCATGGACGACGCGCTGAACATCGGCCTCGAGAACGTCAACCGCACGATCGAAGGCCGGGCGGCGAGCCTCGTCACCCGCCTGCGCGAGGCGGTCGCGAAGGCCGTTGCCGATCTCGACGACGAGGCGCTGCGCGCCGGCGAGAGCCTTTCCGGCGTCGGGTCCGCCTTTGCCGAGCGCCTCGGCACGACGGGCGAGAGCTTCGCACGCACCCTCGACGAGCGCCTCAGCGAGCGCAGCGCCGACATGAGCGCCCGCGTCGAGGAGATCACCGACCGCATGGCCGAGAGCCGCGCGGCCTTCGCCACCCAGGCGGAGGCGATCGCCGCCGCCCTCAGCGGCACGGAAGGCCGCCTCTCCGAGCAGGCCGATGCGATTGCCGCCCGTCTCGCCGAAACCGAGAAGGCGCTCGCGACCCGCAACGAGACGATCCGCAACACGCTCGACGAGCGGACCCGCGAACTGAATTCCATGCTCGCCAGCCGGTCGAGCGAACTGTCGCGCCTCATCGACGAGGAGGCGCGCCCGCTGATCGAGCGCTACGGCGAGCACGGCGCCGAAGCCGCCCGCCAGATCGAAGCCGTCACCCGCGACACGACCGACCGCCTGCGCCGGGAGAACGAGGCGTTGGTCGAGGCGATCGCGGCGCGCACCGGCGAGACGCTCTCGGCCATCGAGCAGGCGCAGTCGGACCTCAAGTCCAGCGTCTTCGATCTGATCGAGCGCCTCGGCCAGTCGAACAGCTCGATCTCGACCGTCATCTCCGAGGTCTCCGAACGGCTCGGCTCCGTCGACGCGCGCCTTGCCGAGACGACCGAGGGCTTCACCGCCTCGGCCAACCGCGCGGCCGACCTCGTGACTGCCTCGACCCGCCTGCTCGAGGGCAAGGTCGACAAGCTCGCCGACATCTCCACGGGCACCCTCTCGCAGGTCGGCGTGATCGCAGGACGCTTCGAGGATCATTCGAAGGTCCTTGCCTCGGCCTCCGAGCTTCTGGGAGCGGCGCAGTCCAGCCTTGCGACGACGCTCGACGAGCGCCGCGAGGCGCTGGAGACGCTGTCGCTCGGTCTCGTCCAGCGCTCCGAGGACATCGAACGCACGATGCGTTCGCTGGAGGGCGTCGTCGACCAGGCCTTCGCCGCTGCCGAGGAGCACTCCGGCAAGGCCGCACTCAGGCTGCGTGCCAACATGCGCCTCGGCCTGGAGGACATGGGTCGGCTCGCGACGGAGACGGAGCAGCGCTCCGACGCCGCTGCCCTCAGGATCCGCGAATCGCTGCAATCGTCCGTCGACGAGATCAACACCGCCTTCTCGGGCACCGAGGAGCGTTCGGCGCTCTCGGCGGCGCAG
Source organism: Pararhizobium sp. (assembly GCA_051960215.1). Lineage (GTDB taxonomy): Bacteria > Pseudomonadota > Alphaproteobacteria > Rhizobiales > Rhizobiaceae > Pararhizobium_B. The sequence continues at coordinate 31,867 of JBQCEN010000289.1, read as the reverse complement.
ATCCGCGAGAACTTCCGCCGCGCGCTCGACGAGATCACCGAGTCCTTCACCGGCACGGAAGACCGCTCGCTGATGTCGGCCGACCGCATCCGGTCGAACTTCCGCAGCGCCGTCGACGAGATCACCGAAGCCTTCGTCGGCACGCAGGACCGCGCCGCTGCGGCCGCGGACGACGTGCGGCGCAGCTTCCGCGCAGCAACCGACGATTTCTCGCAGGCACTCACCGGCACCGAGGAACGCGCTGCGACTTCGGCGGACGAGATGCGCCGCGGCTTCCGCGGCGCGATCGACGACATCGCCGAGGCATTCGGGGCAACCGAGGAGCGGTCGACCGCCGCGGCTGCGCAGATTCGCGACGCCTTTGCAGGGACGATCGACGAAATCGCCCAGGCGATCACCGTCACCGAGCGCCGGTCGGCTGCAGCGGCGCGCCAGATGCGTGATGCGCTGAACGGCGCGCTCGACCAGATCTCCGAAACGCTGCAGACGACCCGCGCCCATTCGACGGGTACGGCGCAGGAGGTCCGGGACGCCCTCAACGCGGCGGTCGCCGAGTTCGGCGATGCGCTTTCGGCCGCAGAGGAACGTTCGGCAACGGCCGCCGGCGGCATTCGCCGGACGCTTGGCGAGGCGATCGACGAGGCCGGCACGGCGCTTGCGACCACCGAACGGCGGTCGCTGACGACTGCTTCGCGTATCCGCGACGCCCTCAATTCGGCCGTCGACGAATTCGGTCAGGCGATCGCCGGCTCCGAGGAACGCGGCGTCGCCGCTGCCGGCTCGATCCGCGAGGCCCTCGGGGCGGCGGTCGGCGAACTTGGCGATGCGCTCGGCGACGCCGAAAGCCGCTCCTCCGCCTCCGCCGGCCGCGTCCGCAGCGCGATCCGCGGCGTCATGGATGAGATCAACGGCATCCTGGAAGGCACCGAGCAGATGGCGACGGCAAGCGCCGCCAAGCTGCGCGACGCCATGAAGGACGCCGTCGGCTCCTTCGAGACGATGCTGAAGGACTCCGAGGCGCGTTCCGGCGAGGTCTCGACGAAGCTCCGCGAATCGATCCGCGGCGCGATCGGCGATGCGATCGAGCGCTTCTCCGGCGCAACGGATGAAATCCGCAAGTCCGCCGCCGAAATCCGCAAGGAGCTCGGCGATACCCGCGCCGAGCTGAAGCGCGGCGCCTTCGATCTGCCGGAGGAGACGCGCGAGAACGCGGCTGCCATGCGTCGCGCCGTCGCCGACCAGATCCAGGCGCTTCAGGACCTCTCGCAGATCGTCGAGCAGTCGACGAAGCGCATGGAGGTCGCCGCACCCGCCGTCGAAAAGCCCGCAGCAGCCGCTCCGGCTCCGCGCCCCGTGACGCCCGAAGAGCCGGCCTATTGGGGCCGCCCGTCGGCCGAGCGCGAGGCGGCGCCGAAGCTGCGCGGCAGCCTCGACATCTCGGAACGTCCGGTTGGTGCAGCACCCCTGCAGCCGGCCCCGGCCACGCCGGCCCGCCCGTCGAGCTCCGGCGGCTGGGTGAGCGACCTCCTCCGCGGCGCTTCGCGCCAGGAGGCCGAGGCCGCCCCCGCGATCCAGCAGCGGCCGGCACAGTCGCGTCCGGCAGCACCCCAGCAGCCTGCCCCGCGCAGCGCCGGCGGCGACGGCCGCAACCCGCGCCATGTCGTCGAATCGCTGAATTCGCTGTCGGTCGACATCGCGCGCGCCATCGACCACGACGCCTCGGTAGAACTGTGGCGGCGCTATCAGCGCGGCGAGCGCGATATCTTCACGCGCCGCCTCTATACGCTGAAGGGCCAGCAGACCTTCGACGACATCAAGCGCAAGTACGAACGCGAGCCGGAGTTCCGCACCGCCGTCGACCGCTATATCGCCGACTTCGAAAAGCTGCTCGCCGACGTCTCGCGCAACGACCGCGACAACGCCATGACGCAGACCTACCTCACCTCGGACACCGGCAAGGTCTATACGATGCTCGCCCACGCCAGCGGCCGGTTCAAGGGCCGCTGACGCGCGGCCCCGCGCCGATGTCCAAGACCACATGACAGAACGAGAACGGCCGCCCCATGGGGCGGCCGTTCTGCTTTCACCGTCTGGCGCCGATCGTGCCGGTCAGATCTTGGCGAGCGTCCAGCTGACGATCTCGCTCGCGACCTGGTCGAAGGCGGCGTTGAGCGCATGGATGAAGGCCTCGTTGCCCGCGCCGACGACCGGCGCAGTCGCCTGGAAGACCCTCTGCGTCATGACGACACCGTTGCGGTCGTTGAGGATTTTGGCGGAGATTTCGACGCGCGCCGTCGGGGCGCCCACCGTCGAAACGCCGAAGGCGCGGATGTCGGTCAGCAGCCGATAGTCGATCGCAAGCCCGTCGCCTGGCCGGCCGACGCCGCCGACCCGGCCGCTGTCCTCGATCGCCTCGATCAGCTTCGCCTGGACGATGTTCGGGAGCTGGTCGCTCCACTGCGACTTCGAGAGGTACTGTATCGCCGCCGGCGACGTATGGATCAGGACCTTGTCGCTGTTGAGCGCCTTGAGTGCCGTCGGCGTCGGCACCAGGATCTGGCGCTTCGGGGCGCGCGGCCCATGCTCGGCCGACGGCGTCGAGAGCGCCGTCAGGTCGTAGGTGTCGGGCGGCGTCCTGCCGAAGGGAAATCCGGCGCAGCCCGACAGCGCCAATGCGAGCGAGCAGCACAGGACCGTTCGGACAGGTATCTTGACGCTCATCTTCGCCCCTCACCCTCTCTGTCCGGCCCTCTGACGCCGGACGCGTTATCATGACGGCGGCGCCGCACTAGCGGCGTGTCCGCCCGTTATAGGTCTTGACCTCGTCGCCGCCGAAGATCAGCCGCTGCGGATTGCTCTCGAAGGACGAGACGCTGTTCTCGATCTGCTGGACGGCGCGACGCATCTCGTTGACCAGCGCCGTGACGTTGCCGAGACCCGCGCTCGTGAACTGCTGCAGGTTGTTCGCGATCGGCCCGATCCGGGCATTCAGGGTGTCGGCCACCTGCTTGAACGACTGCAGCGTGTCCTTCGCCTGCTTGGTCAGCGATTCGGCGTTGCCCGAGCCGAGGAAGTCATTGACCTTGGCGAGAACCGCATCGACGCGCGTCGATGCAGCGTTGAGCTTCTTGCCGATGTCGCGGAAGTTGGTCAGCGTCTGGTCGATGTCGTCGGCATGCTTGCTGAACTGCGCGGTCACCTTGGCGATGTCGGCAAGCGACTTGCGCGCCTCGGCGGAGGCCTCGGTGATGTTGTCGACGCTCTGGCCGACCTTCTGCGGGTCGATGCCGGAGATCAGCTTGTCGACGTTCGCAAGTGTCTTCTGCGCACTCTTGCCGACTTCGGAGTAGGTCTTCGCGGTCTCTCGGAAGCTCGCCATCGTCTTGTCGAGGTCGCGCGAAGCCGTCGCGAACTGCTTCGAGACCTCGTCGACATTGCCTACGATGTCGTGGACCTGGTTCGGATCGACCGCCTCGACGAGCTTCTGGACGGAGCCCATGGTCGCGTTGAGCCGACCGGAGAGGTTGTGGATCGTGTCCGACAGCGATGAGATGCTCGACAGGAACTTGTCGATGCCCTTCGAGTTGTCGGCGAGCGCCTGCGAGAAGGTCTGCGCGTTCTTGATCGTCTGCGTCAGCGGCCCGCGCGCATCCTGGGCAAAGCCGTCGAACTGGTCGACGACGTGGTTGACCTTCGTGAGGATCTGGTCGGCCGTCGCCAGGATGTTGGTGACGCTCGACTGCTTCGCCTGGAGGACCGCCGGCCGGCCCGTCCTCATCGCCTTTTCGAGAAGGTTTTCACCCTGCACCGGGCCGCCCGAGAGCTCGATATAGGCCGATCCCGTGAGGCCCTGGATCTCGAGCGTCGCCTCTGTCGTCTTGTAGACGGGCGCGTCGGTGCGCACCTCGGTGCGCGCCACGACGTAGTTCGGGTTGGAGCGGTCGATCGTCAGCCCGCGCACGCCGCCGACCTGGATGCCGTTGAAGCGCACCGGCGAGCCGACCGAAAGGCCGTTCGCCGAGCCGGGAATACGCACGAGGAGCGGCGCCATCTCGCCCTGCCGGCCGAAATTCGACATCCAGTAGACAAAGCCGAAGGCGGCCGCGATGACGAGGACCGTGAAGAAGCCGACGAGGGCGTAATTTGCTTTTGTTTCCATGGTCTTGCCGTACCTGACTGCGCTTCAGCTCGCCGAAGCCGCGTGCGGCTCTTTTTCCGATTGCGGGATGAGTCGTGCGCGTTTTCCGCGAAAGTACGATCTCACCCAGGGGTGGTCAAAAGAAAGCATGGTCTCGATGTCGCCCTCGACGATGACGCGCTTCTCCGCCAGGACGGCGATGCGGTCGCAGACGGAAAACAGGCTGTCGAGGTCGTGGGTGACCATGTAGACGGTGAGTCCGAGCGTATCGCGCAGCTTGGCGATCAGCTCGTCGAACTCGGCCGCTCCGATCGGGTCGAGCCCCGACGTGGGCTCGTCGAGGAAGAGCAGCGCCGGGTCGAGGGCCAGCGCGCGCGCGAGCGCCGCCCGCTTGATCATGCCGCCGGAAAGCTCCGAAGGGTATTTGTCCGCCGCTTCCGGCGCCAGGCCGACGAGCTCGATCTTCAGTTGCGCGAGCTCGTCCATCAGCGGTTTCGGCAGGTCGAGGTACTCGCGCATCGGGACCTGGATGTTCTCCCGCACCGTCAGCGCCGAGAACAGCGCGCCGTGCTGGAAGAGGACGCCGAGCTGCATGTCGAGCGCCAGCCGCTCCTCCTCGCTCGCCTTGTCGTAGTCGACGCCGAGGATGCGGATTTCGCCCGACTGGCGCGGCACGAGCCTGAGGATCGTGCGCATCAGCACCGACTTGCCCATGCCCGAGCCGCCGACGAAGCCGAGGATCTCGCCGCGATAGATGTCGAGATCGAGATGCTCGAGGACCTGGTGATGGCCGAAGGCGACCGAGACGTCGCGCGCAGACAGCACCGTCCGGCGGCGCGCCGGCTCGCTGCTTGACTGAGCATCCTGTCGTTCGTTCACGCTTTCAGCCTCATGGAACGGCTCGCCGCCGTGGTGCGAATAGCAGACGTAGGGCTTGTTCTGAATGCTTCAAACGGCCGGCCGGAAAGAATCCTGGCACGTGTTGCGCAAGTGTCAGTAGTCGATCGCCGCGTAGAACATCGCGAAGAGGCCGTCGACGAGGATCACCACGAAGATGGATTTGACGACGGAGGACGTCACATGGCGCCCGAGAGATTCGGCGCTGCCGCCGACCTTCAGTCCCTCGACCGCGGAGACGATGCCGCTGATCAGTGCCATGAACGGCGCCTTGATCATGCCGGAGATGACGGTCGAGAGGTCGATCGCCCCTTGCAGGCGGCTGAGGAAGACGTCCGGCGTGATCTGTGAATAGCTCCAGGCGACCATTCCGGCACCGGTCAGCGCCGCGAAGTTGGCCACGATCGTCAGAAGCGGCAGGACGATCGTCAGCGCGACGAGCCGGGGGAAGATGAGCACGCCGACCGGGTTCAGCCCCATGACCTTCAGCGCGTCCACCTCCTCGCGCATCTTCATGGAGCCGATTTCCGCCGTGATCGCGCTGCCCGACCGGCCGGCGATCATGATCGCCGTCAGCAGGACGCCGACCTCGCGGAGCTGCAGGATGCCGACGAGATCGACGACGAAGATCTCGGCGCCGAAGTAGCGGAGCTGGAATGCGCTCTGCTGCGCGATGATCGCACCGATCAGGAACGACATCAGCGTGATGATCGGCACCGCCCGCACGCCCATGTGATCGATCTGCGAGACGATGGCCGCGGGCGAGATACCGTTCGCGCGGTTGAGCTTGAGCTGCGCGCCGCTCACCGCCGAGCCGAGGATGACCATCGCCGCGACGACGTCCTGCCAGAGGTTGTGCATCGTCTCGCCGAGGGGCGCGAAGACCCGCTGGAAGAGCGTCGGCTGCACGTCGTCCTCGTCGTCGCCGTGCGGCAGCTTCTGCGGGACCGCCGCCATCAGCGTCGATTCGCCCTCGTCGGCGCCCTCGACCGTCACCGCGACGCCGGCGTCCGCGAGCAAGCCCTGCATGCGGCGCACCAGCCAGACGCCCGCCGTATCGATATGGGTGATGCCGGCCATGTCGAGCACGACCGGCTCGTTGCGGTTCTCCGCGAGGATCTCGTGCATCTGCCGGTCGACGCCGGCGATGCCGTGGACGCGCCAGTCGCCGGCCATGACGAGGCGGCGCCGGCCCGCTTCATCAACGACGGAGAGGGTCGCCTCCTCCGGCGTCGCACGGCCGTCCGGCGATCGCTTTGGTTCGGGATTGGTCATCGACAGGCTCGACATGGCGAAGTCATAGCCGCTCGCCCGAGCTATGTCACCGGACGAATGGCGTGACATGCGGCCGCCACGGAACGTCACCCGTCCAGCGCCCGATCGCCCGCGCGGCTGCGCACCAGGCCGGCCACTGCGAGCGCCGTTCCCGCGAGCGCGATCGCCGCCATCGCGAAGAAGCCGCGGACGCCGAAGTCGGCATAGAGATAGCCCGACCAGACGGTTGCAAGACCCATTGCGGCGTTGACGAGGCAGAACATCAGCCCCTGCGCGGCCCCGCCCTGCTCATCCTCGACGCGCGCCGCGATCGTCCGCTGCAGTCCGAGGTGGATCGCCGCGAAGGAGCCGGCGTGGCAGAGCTGCAGGACGAAGAACTCCGGCAGGCCGAGGCCGAGCGGGAAGACCAGCCATCGGATGACGGCGACGCTGCCGCCGAGGCCGATCAGCCGGCCGACCCCAATTCGGTTCACGATCGGGCGCGAGAACTGGAAGAGCAGGATTTCGCCGCAGACGCCGGTCGCCCAGAGAAGCCCGATCAGCGTGCCGGAGATGCCCTCGCCCGACCAGTAGATGGCGGAGAAGGCGTAGAGCATCGCGTGGCTCCCCTGGATGATCGCACCGCCCGCCATGATCATCAGGAAGTCGGGCCGCATCAGCGCCCCGCGCGCTGCCTGGAGCGTCACGCCGGCAAGTGGCGACGCCCGCCGCGGCCGCCCGAAGCGCGGCGCGATCAACGCCGCCACCACGACGAGGAGGTTCGTCGCGACCAGCATCAGGGGCACGATGCCGCCACCCGACCGCCCGATCAGCAGGCCGCCGACGACGTTGGTGACGACAAAGCCGATCGAGCCCCAGACCCGGATGCTGCCGTAGTCCGCCATGTAGCGGCGCACGCTCGTCAGCGTGATCGCGTCGATCAGCGGCGCCTGCGGGGCCACGAGCACGGCCTGGAGGATGACCACGGCCGTCACCGCGGCGAAACTGCCGACGAAAAAGAAGAAGAGCGTCGCGATCAGGCCGCCGACCGCCAGCAGGAAGAGGACGTCGGCCCGGTCGCGCGTCCGGTCGGCGGCCGAGGCGATGAAGGGCGCCGTCGTCACCCGCATCACCATCGGCATCGCAAGAACGATCCCGATCTCCCAATCGCTCAGCGAAAGCGACTTCAGCCAAATCGGGAAGTAGGGAAGCATGATGCCGTTTGCGGCGAAGGCGGCCGCATAGGCGGTCGAGAGGCGCATCCCATAGCCCGGCGGTGCGCCGTCGGGGCGCGGTGTCGGCGGATATGAGGACATCGAAGGCTCGCGGCGGCAAATCGGCTTGCCCGGCCTTAGCATATCGCCGCGGTGAAAAGAACATCGCCACCGGCCATCTCCCCCGCGGCGACACAAGCGCCGTTTGGCCGGCTGGGAGCAGGCGAATGGCATTCATCGGCAACGGCTGGCGGATAAATTGACGTCGCGCCACCGAAACTATCGATTTTCGCGGATATCGGGCTTATCCCTGCCTCGGCAGGATCGCGCCCGCGTCGGGCGCGGACGCGACAGGGATCGGAAACGCGGAGCACGATGGCATCCGCCGGGAGCACGATGGAATGACGACGATGGAAGACAAGAGCGCGGCACGTCACGGTTCACGCACGGCCGCGCGGCCGAAGCCGGCCGGCGGCGACCTCAACGAGAGCGCGCTGTTCTTCCACCGCTACCCGCGACCCGGCAAGCTGGAGATCCAGGCGACGAAGCCGCTCGGCAACCAGCGCGACCTGGCGCTCGCCTATTCGCCGGGCGTCGCCGCGCCGTGCCTTGCGATCCGCGACGATCCGAGCACGGCGGCCGAGTATACCGCGCGCGCCAATCTCGTCGGCGTCGTCTCCAACGGCACGGCGGTCCTCGGGCTCGGCGCCATCGGTCCGCTCGCCTCGAAGCCGGTGATGGAGGGCAAGGCCGTCCTCTTCAAGAAATTCGCCGGCATCGACGTCTTCGACATCGAGGTGGACGCGCCGACGGTGGACGAGATGGTGACGGTCATCGGCGCCCTCGGCCCGACCTTCGGCGGCATCAATCTTGAGGACATCAAGGCGCCGGAATGTTTCGAGGTCGAGCGCCGGCTGCGCGAGAAGCTCGACATCCCCGTCTTCCACGACGATCAGCACGGCACGGCGATCATTGTCGCGGCGGCCATCCTGAACGGCCTGGAGCTTGCCGAGAAGTCGCTCTCCGAGGCGAAGATCGTGACCTCCGGCGCCGGCGCGGCGGCGCTCGCCTGCCTCAACCTGCTCTGCGCCCTCGGCGCGAAGCGCGAGAACATCTGGGTCCACGACATCGAAGGCCTCGTCTACAAGGGCCGGGAGGTGCTGATGGACGAGTGGAAGGCCGTGTTCGCGCAGGAGACGGACAAGCGGCATCTTGCCGAATCGATCCCCGGCGCCGACGTCTTCCTCGGCCTTTCGGCGGCGGGCGTGCTCAAGCCCGAGATGCTGGAGCAGATGGCGCCGAACCCGCTGATCATGGCGCTCGCGAACCCCGTGCCGGAGATCATGCCGGAGATCGCCCGCGCCGCCCGGCCGGACGCGATGATCTGCACCGGCCGCTCCGATTTCCCGAACCAGGTCAACAACGTCCTCTGCTTCCCCTACATCTTCCGCGGCGCGCTCGACTGCGGCGCGCGGACGATCAACGAGGAGATGAAGACGGCGGCCGTGCGCGCCATCGCCGGCCTCGCCCGCGAAGAACCGTCCGACGTCGCCGCCCGCGCCTATTCCGGCGAGACGCCGATCTTCGGCCCGCAATACCTGATCCCCTCGCCCTTCGACCCGCGGCTGATCCTGCGGATCGCCCCGGCCGTGGCCGAAGCCGCGGCCGCATCCGGCGTCGCCGGCCGGCCGATCACCGACATGGAAGCCTATATCGACCAGCTCAACCGGTTCGTCTTCCGCTCCGGCCTCATCATGAAGCCGCTCTTCTCCTCCGCGAAGACGGCGGAGAAGAAGCGGGTCGTCTTCGCCGAGGGTGAGGACGAGCGGGTGTTGCGTGCCGCGCAGGTGCTGCTGGAGGAAGGCCTCGCCCAGCCGATCCTGATCGGCCGTCCGGCGATCATCGAGACACGCCTGAAGCGCTTCGGCCTCAAGATCCGGCCGGGCGTCGACTTCTCGGTGACGAACCCGGAAGACGATCCGCGATTCCGCGAATATGTCGACCTCTACTTCTCGCTGGTCGGCCGGCTCGGCGTCATCCCCGAAGCGGCCCGCACCATCGTACGCACCAACTCGACGGTGATCGGCGCGCTCGCCTTGAAGCGCGGCGAGGCGGATGCGCTGATCTGCGGCCTCGAGGGGCGCTACGACCACCATCTGCGCGACGTCAGCCAGATCATCGGCAAGCGCGAGGGGGCGCTGGAGTTCTCGGCGCTCAGCCTGCTCATCTCGCAGCGTGGCGCCACCTTCTTCGCCGACACCTACGTGTCGCTCAACCCCACGGCCGAGGAGATCGCGGAGACGACGATCATGGCGGCGCGCGAGATCCGCCGCTTCGGCATCACGCCGCGCGCGGCCCTCGTCTCCCACTCCAATTTCGGTTCGCGCGACTCCGAAAGCGCCTTCAAGATGCGCAAGGCGATCCAGCTCGTCCAGCAACTGGACCCGGATCTGGAGGCCGACGGCGAGATGCACGGCGATTCGGCGATCTCGGAGGTCCTGCGCGAGCGCGTCATGCCGTCGAGCACGCTCAGCGGCGAAGCCAACCTGCTCGTCTTCCCGAATCTCGACGCCGCCAACATCACGCTCGGGGTCATCAAGTCGATGACGGACGCGCTCCATGTGGGCCCGATGCTGCTCGGCAGCGCCATGCCGGCCCACATCCTGTCGCCGTCCGTCACCTCGCGCGGCGTGGTCAACATGGCGACGCTCGCGGTCGTCGAAGCCTCGGCGCCTGCCTGACGACGGGACGGAGCAGCCGACGCCGATATCGCGTTGCTCCGTCCAATTCAATCCCGACGACAGGACTGGCTGCAGTACTTGCCGTGATAGCATTTTCTTCTGGACAGGCGGCCGCGCCTCACCAGAATGGGAATCCGTAAATTCTTTGGGGTTCCTGTGATTCAGGCGGATGCATATTTCGAGGTGGCGGCTCTCTTCGAAGAGACGGAACCGGTAGACCCCGCGATCTTCATCGCCTTGCTGCAGAAGCACTACGGAGTGTCTCACGTCTGCTACGTCGACGTCTATCCGGGCACCGCGCTGCTCCACCTCCACCGCTCGCATCACAACTACCCGGAAGACTGGACGAAGACCTATTACGAGCGCTCGCTCTACACGTTTGACGCGACCCTTCAGGAGGGCATGCGGAGCGTCCGTCCGCTCGACTGGCACGATCTGCGGCAGCGCTTTCCGCGCAGCGAAATCTTTTTCGAGCTCGCCGAAGCGCACGGCATCCCCTGCACCGGGCTCACATTCCCGCAGGTCTCACGCGGGCGCAGCGCCGCGATGCTCTCGGTCACCGCGGACGTGCCGAAGCGCGAATGGCCGGCTTATCGCGAATGCTACCTCCGCGACATCCAGGCGCTCGCCTCCTTCTTCCACGCGTCGCTGCAAAGGCCGCGCCCCGACGACGACAAGGCGGTTCCGGAATTGACCGAGCGGGAATACGAAGTCCTGAAATGGTCGGCCGCAGGCAAGAGCTACTGGGAAATCTCGATGATTCTCGGCGTCTCGGAGCGCACGGTCCGCTTTTTCATGACCAATGCCCGCCAGAAGCTGGACGTCGTGACGAACACGCAGGCGGTTGCGCAGGCCATCTGGCACGGGCTGATTCCGCCGGCCTGAAAGCGCCCGAAAAAGAACCCGACGCCTTGATGGGCGCCGGGCCGAGGACGGGGCTGTTGGGGCATGCACCCCGTCGTCCTTTCGGGACGACGCCTAATTAAGGAATGGCTGATTTGTTCCCGATGCACCGCCGGGACGATCCGTTGATTTTCCCGCAACAAACTCCGTTCCCGCCCTTGTGCCGGTCAGGTGCTTTTGCTACATGCGGGCGCGCCGGCGGGAGCCGGCTCCTACCACGTGCGGTCGTGGCGGAATTGGTAGACGCGCAGCGTTGAGGTCGCTGTGGGGCAACCCGTGGAAGTTCGAGTCTTCTCGACCGCACCATCTCTTTTCAAGGCAGAGGTCTTCGGCAACCGGCGTCATGGAACGAAGCGCCCTCGACACGCGGTTCTGGCCGGAACCGGGTTCGCCCCCGGTGCGCTGGCGGATCGCCGGGGAGCCGGTCGCCTATGAGGACGCCGTCGCCTTCATGGAGGGCGAGGCGGCAGCCATCGCCGACGGCCGCGCCGACGAACTCGTCTGGCTGCTCGAACACCCGCCCGTCTATACCGCCGGCACGAGCGCCAAGCCGTCCGGCCTGATCGCCGCGGACCGCTTTCCCGTCCACAAGACCGGCCGCGGCGGCGAATATACCTATCACGGCCCCGGCCAGCGCGTCGCCTACGTCCTGCTCGACCTCAAGCGGCGGCGTCAGGACGTGCGGGCCTACGTCTCGGCCCTCGAAGCGGTGGTGATCGGCACGCTCGCGGCGATGAACGTCAGAGGCGAGCGCCGCGAGGACCGCGTCGGCGTCTGGGTCGCCCGTCCCGAGCGCCCGCCGCTCCCCGACGGCAGCCCGGCGGAGGACAAGATCGCCGCCCTCGGGGTGCGGCTCCGCCGCTGGGTGACGTTCCACGGCCTCGCGCTCAACGTCGATCCGGACCTCGAGCACTTCTCCGGCATCGTGCCGTGCGGCATCACCGGTTACGGCCTCACCAGCCTCGCCGATCTCGGCCTCCCGGTGACCATGCCGGAAGTCGACATGCTGCTGCGCGACGCCTTCGAGGACGTCTTCGGCCCAACGGTGGATGATCGGTAACGGCCGCTTCCTCGGTTTCAGTTCTGATTTGTGCGAGGCGCTCTCTTTCTCCGTCATGCCTGTGACACGCACAGGCATGACGGAGAAGAGCGGGCGGAGCCGGTCCTTACCGAGCCATGCTCCGGCGGTAGAGGGCCCTCACACGAACTCCATGATGACGGCGTCGACGGCGAGGCTCTCGCCGGGCGTGGCGAGGATCTTGCCGACCACGACGTCGCGCTCGGCCCTCAGCACGTTCTCCATCTTCATCGCCTCGACGACGGCCAGCGTCTCGCCCGCCTTCACCTCCTGCCCCTCGTCGACCGCGATCGAGACGACGAGCCCCGGCATCGGGCAGAGCAGCATCCGGGAGGTGTCCGGTGGCAGCTTCACAGGCATCAGCCGGTCGAACTCCGAGAGCCGCGGCGTGAAGACGCGCGCCTCGGTCGAAAGGCCCTGCCAGTCGATGCGCAGGCCGTTCAGGATCGGCCGGAGCTGCGCCGTGACCGCCTTGCCGCCGATTTGCCCGCGCCAGACCGTCTCGCCCGGCCGCCAGTCCGACGTGAGCGTGACCGGCGCGGCGCCGTCGAAGGCGATGTCCATCTCGATCGGCGTGCCGGGATAGCCGTCGACGACGGCGACCGGCAGCGCCGTCTCGCCGATCTTGACGACCCAGTCACGGCGGAGCGCTCCGGAATGCGGCGCGACGCGGTCATGGAAGCGGTCGAGCCTGTCCTTGCGCAGGAGTTCCGCCGTCAGCGCGATCGCCGCGATGACCTTCAGGTCCCCGGGCTTCGGCTCCGGCGGCGCAAAGCCGTCCGGATATTCCTCCGCGATGAAGGCCGTCGAAAGCCGGCCCTCCCGCCAGCGCGGATGGCGCATCAGCGCCGAAAGGAACGGGATGTTGTGGTTGATCCCGTCGACGACGAAGGCGTCGAGCGCCGTGCTCATCGCGTCGATCGCTTCAAGTCGCGTCGGTGCCCAGGTGCAGAGCTTGGCGATCATCGGATCGTAGAACATCGTGATCTCGGCGCCGTCGAAGACGCCGGTGTCGTTGCGCACGATCGCCTCGCCCGCCTGCCCTTCCTCCGGCGGCTGATAGCGTGTCAGCCGGCCGATCGACGGCAGGAAGCCGCGATAGGGATCCTCGGCATAAAGCCGGCTCTCCACGGCCCAGCCGTTCAGGCGCACGTCCTCCTGGGCGATCTCCAGGGTCTCGCCGGCGGCGATCCGGATCATCTGCTCGACGAGGTCGATGCCGGTCACCAGTTCCGTGACCGGATGCTCGACCTGCAGCCGCGTGTTCATCTCGAGGAAATAGAAGTTGCGGTCCTTGTCGACGATGAACTCGACAGTCCCGGCGCTCTCGTAGTCGACGGCCCGGGCGAGCGCCACCGCCTGCTCGCCCATCGCCTTGCGCGTGGCGGCGTCGAGGAAGGGCGACGGCGCCTCCTCGACGACCTTCTGGTTGCGCCGCTGGATCGAGCATTCGCGCTCGCCGAGATAGATGCAGTTGCCGTGGCTGTCGGCGAGCACCTGGATTTCGATGTGCCGCGGCTCGACGACGAACTTCTCGATGAAGACCCGGTCGTCGCCGAAGGAGCTCTTCGCCTCCGACCGCGCACGCTCGAAGCCGTCGCGCACCTCCGCCTTGTCCCAGGCGATGCGCATGCCCTTGCCGCCGCCGCCCGCCGACGCCTTGATCATCACCGGATAGCCGATGCCCGCCGCGATCTCCTCCGCGTGATCGGCGCTCTCGATCACGCCGAGGTGGCCGGGAACGGTGCTCACCTTGGCGGCATTGGCGAACTTCTTCGATTCGATCTTGTCGCCCATCGCCTCGATCGCCTTCGGCTTCGGGCCGATGAAGACGATGCCTTGCGCCTCCAGCGCGGCGCAGAACGAGGCCCTTTCCGACAGGAAGCCGTAGCCGGGATGGACGGCCTCGGCGCCGGTCTGCTTGCAGGCCGCGATGATCTTCTCGGCGACGAGGTAGCTCTCCGACGCCGGCGCCGGACCGATATGAACGGCTTCGTCGGCCATCGTCACATGCAGCGCACCGGCATCCGCGTCGGAATAGACGGCGACCGTACGGATGCCCATCCGCCGCGACGTCTTGATCACGCGGCAGGCGATTTCGCCGCGGTTCGCGATGAGGATCTTCTTGAACATTGTTCGCCCTCCCGGCCTTGCTGTGCCCTCTTAAGGCACATTTTGCGAGGCGAAACAACGCGGCGAAAGTTCCGGCGGCGGACGCCTCAACGCGCCTTGCCGAGCTGCCTTTCTCGCCAGACGATGAAGAGGCCGGAGGCGACGATGATGGCGATGCCGAGCATCTTCGACGCATCCGGGAAATCGTCGAAGACGACATAGCCGATGAACACGGCCGAGATGATCTCGAGGTACTGGAAGGGCGCGAGAAGGGACGCCGGCGCGCGCTGGAACGCCTTGACGACGAGGAGGTGGCCGTAACCGGCGAGCGCTCCGAGGACGAGGAGCAGCGTCCAGGCGGTCGAGGAGGCCGGCAGCGACGGCACGAGGTCGGCGACCCCGGCCGCACTGCCGCCGACGATGAGCGTCGGGCCGAGCAGGAAAGCTCCTCCGAGGCCGGCGACATATTGCATGACGAGCGGTGTGTCGACCTTGCCGAGCGCCCTGTTCATCAGCATGTAGCTCGCGAAGACGGCGGCGGTGACGAGCGGCAGGAGCGCAAGCGCCCCGAACCTGTCGAAGCTCGGATTGATGACGATGACCGCGCCGACGAAGCCGACGGCGATCGCTCCCCAGCGGCGCCAGCCGACCGGCTCGCGCAGCACGATCGCCGAGAGCGCGGTCAGGATGAACGGTTCGACGAAGAAGATCGCGACCGAGTCGGCGAGCGGCATGTATTTGACCGCGGTGAAGAAGAACAGGCTCGCCACGCCGAGAAGCGCGCCGCGAAGCAGGTTCAGCCAGAGACGCTTCGGCTTCAGCGCCGTCAGGCCGCCGGCGGCGATGACGACCGGCAGCGTCGCCAGGAACTGGAAGAAGAAGCGGTAGAAGGTCACCTGCCCCGGCGCCATGCCCTCTTCCGTCGCGAGGTATTTGCCGATCGCATCCATCACCGGCAGGAGGATGACGCCGGCCGACATGATCGCGATGCCCTCGAGCGGGCTTCCCGAAACCTCGCTCCGCGGCTTGTCGAGAGCAGTCATGGCATGGCTCATCCGGTTGAACGCGCGCACGCTAAACGATTGCGTGCCTGAATCAATCGCTGACGACGCCGCCGGATGTCGTGGCCGCGGCGTACGAAAGCTCGGGTGGCCATCGCCGGCCGCAGCCTTTAAGGATATGGCCTTTCCGCCCCGGCGGCCCATGTGGCGCAGGGATAAAACGAAGAAAGGGCCGACGGACCCGATGGAAGGTAGAGCCGACCTCATGACCGCAACCCAGACCTTGACCGAAAACGTTTTCCACGCAGCTCCCGATTTCGATACGCTCGGTGGCCGCATCTCGCGCGCCCGCGACGCGATGAACCTGACGGTCGCGCAGCTCGCCCGGCGCCTCGGCGTCAAGACGGAGACGGTGGCCGCCTGGGAGACGGACCGCTCCGAGCCGCGGGCGAACCGGCTGACGATGCTTGCCGGCGTCATGGGCGTCTCGCCCACCTGGCTCCTGAACGGCGTCGGCGACGCGCCGCAGGACGGTGGTGAGCTTGAGTCGGAGTTCCATCTGATGGAGATGCAGCTCGCGAAGCTGAAGGAGTTGCAGGCGGAAACGGGCAAGGCGGTCGCGGCGCTGGAGGGCGAATTGCGGCGGGTCGCAGGCCGCCGCGATCGATAGGACGGCGCCGATGGGCAGCGACGGCCCGCATATCTACGTGGATGCCGACGCCTGCCCGGTGAAGCCGGAAGTGCTGAAGGTGGCGGAACGTTTCGATGTGCCGGTCACCTTCGTCGCCAACACCGGCCTGCGGCCGTCGCGCGATCCGAAGGTACGCATGATCACGGTGTCGAAAGGCTTCGACGCCGCCGACGATTGGATTGCGGAGAATGCTGCGGCCGGCGACCTGGTGGTGACGGCAGACGTGCCGCTGGCCGCGCGCTGCGTCGAAAAGGGCGCCTTCGTCCTTGGCCCGACCGGCCGGCCCTTCACGCCGGAGAACATCGGCACGGTTTCGGCGATGCGCGACCTCAACCAGCACCTGCGCGAGAGCGGCGCGATCAAGGGCTATAACGCCGCCTTCAGCGCGCGCGACCGCTCCGCCTTCCTGAGCGCGCTCGACCAGACGCTGCGGCGCGCGCTGCGCGCCCGTTGCGGCCCGTGAGCGCGCCATGGTCATCGTCACCGAACGCCATACGCCCTTCTATGTCGCCGCAGGCCTCGGCCTCGCGGCCTTCGCCGTCGCAGCCGCCTTCGGCATCGATTATTTCGTGCCGCTCGGCGCCGATGTCTTCTTCCTCGTCTATCTCGTGCTGCACGTCTTCCGCCTACCGGCCCTGACGCCGGACTACCTGCGCGACCATGCCCGCGCCGACGACGAGCCGGCGATCGTCATCCTCGCCGTGACGCTCGGCGCGGTCGCCGCGGCGGTCGGCGCCCTCTTCGTTCTCATCAACGGCAAGAATGCGACCGAGCCGCTGCGCCTGACGCTGGCGCTCGCCTCCGTGCCTCTTGGCTGGCTGACGATCCACATGATGGCGGCCTTTCACTACGCGCATCTCTACTGGCGGCCCGACCGGAGCGCTGCGGGCAAGCAAGGCCGCAGACGCGGCATCGCCTTCCCCGGCGACGCGGATCCCGGCGCCTATGATTTCCTCTATTTCTCCTACGTGATCGGCATGACGGCGCAGACGTCCGACGTCGCGATCACCGACACGGCGATGCGCAAGGTCAACCTGCTGCACGCGATCGTGTCGTTCTTCTTCAACACCGTCCTCGTCGCCGCGGCCGTCAACGTCGCGGTGGCGCTCGGTCACTAGGAGCGTTTCCAGCAACGCCACAAATAATGGCGTTTTCGCGATTCAACGGAACGCGGAAGCTGTCCATGCCGTCATAGAGAGGGAGAATGCCATGAAGATCGTCTCGCAATGGAAGTCCCACGGCGGCACGCAGGGCGTCTACGAGCACCCGTCGAAGGCCTGCGACTGCACGATGACCTTCGCCGTTTTCGTACCGCCGCAGGCGAAGCGCGGTCTCTGCCCGGTTCTCTGGTATCTCTCCGGCCTGACCTGCACCCATGCAAACGTCATGGAGAAGGGTGAATACCGGCGGCTTGCCGCCGAGCTCGGCCTCATCATCGTCTGCCCCGACACCAGCCCGCGCGGCGACGCCGTGGCGGACGAGCCGGAGAACTGGCAATTCGGCAAGGGCGCCGGCTTCTATCTCGACGCGACCGAGGCGCCCTATGCGGCGCACTACAGGATGGAGAGCTATCTGCTCGAGGAGCTGCCGGGCGTGATCGCCGAGCATTTCGCCGCCGACATGCGGCGCCAGTCCGTCTTCGGCCATTCGATGGGCGGCCACGGCGCACTGACCTTCGCGCTGAAGAACCCGGACCGCTTCAGGAGCTGCTCGGCCTTCGCGCCGATCGTCCAGCCGTCGACGGCCGGCTGGTCGCGGCCGGCGCTGGAGAAATATCTCGGCGCCGAAACGGCCGCGTGGCGCCGCTACGACGCCACCGCGCTGATCGAGGACGGAGCGCGCTTCTCCGGGTTCCTCGTGGACCAGGGCACGGCCGACGGCTTCCTGGAGGACGGCCTGCGCCCGTGGCTCTTGGAGAAGGCCTGCAAGGCGGCCGGCATCCCCCTCACGCTCCGGATGCAGGAGAACTACGACCACTCCTACTACTTCATCTCCTCCTTCATGGAGGATCACCTGCGCTGGCATGTCGAACGGCTCGCCTGAGCCGCCTCCCGCCGCCGGCTATTCGGAGAGCGGCGGGGTCTCCGGCCGGCCCTGCAGCTGCTTCTCGCGCATGACCGCGAGGCAGATGAAGGCGGCGACCATGACGCCGGCCGCGACGAAGAACATCGCGACGAAGGCGCGGGCGCTTTCCGCATGGCCGGCGGCGGAGGCCGCCACGCCCTCGTGCCCGAGCTGCATTCCGAAGCTGAGCGCAATCGCGCCGAGGACGGCGACGCCGAGCGCGCCGCCGAGCGAGCGCAGGAAGGTGAGCACGCCGGTGGCAACGCCGAGATGCGCGCGCTCGACCGCATTCTGGACGGAGATGGTGGCGATCGGGAAGGTCATGCCCGTGCCGAGGCCGGCGGCTGCCGCGAAGATCTCGATGGCGATCAGCGATCCCTGCTCGGCGACCAGACCGAGGGCCACGAGCCCCGCGATGCTGACGGCAGCACCCACAAGCGCGATCCGCTTGTAGTGCACGACATGGGCGACGAGCCGGCCGCTGCTCATCGCGCCCACGACCGTCCCGAGCAGGAGGCCGAGAAGCGCGAAGCCGGAATTGGCGACCGAAAGCCCGATGACGTGCTGCAGGTAGATCGGCAGATAGACCGAGAGACCTATGGAGGCCGCCTGCGCCAGGAACATCGAGGCTGTGGCCGCAAGCACGATCGGGTTGCGGAGCACGTCGACCGAGACGAGCGGCTCCCGGACACTGGTGATGCGGAAGGCGAAGGCGCCCCAGAAGACGGCCGAGGCGACAAACACGCCGATGACCTCGAACGATCCCCAGGGATAGGTCGCGCCCCCCCAGTTCAGCCCGAGGAGCAGGAGCGCCGTCGCGACGATCAGGAGGACGGCGCCGAGCCCGTCGATCCGGTGCTGGCGCGAGACGATCGGCAGCTTCTTCAGCGGGTTGTTGAGGACCAGCATGGCGACCGCGCCGAGCGGCAGGTTGATCCAGAAGATCAGCGACCAGCTGAGATGCTCGGCGAAATAGCCGCCGAGCAGCGGCCCGGCGATGCTCGCGACGGCCCAGGTGCCGGAAATCCAGGCGGCGTAGCGCGCCCGCTCGCGCGGCGGCACGAGGTCGCCGATGACCGTCTGCGCCATGGCGATGAGGCCGCCGCCGCCGAGGCCCTGGATCGCCCGGCCGGCGATCAGCACGAACATGTTCGGGGAAAGCGCGCTGACGATGGAGCCCGCGAGGAAGATCAGCACGGCCGCATAGATCGTCAGCCGCCGTCCGTGGACGTCCGAGATCTTGCCGTAGAGCGGCGCCATCGCGGTCGCCGTCAGCAGGTAGCCCGTGACGATCCAGGGCAGGTACTTCGCATGGCCGAGCGCACTGCCGATCGTCGGCAAGGCCGGCGCGACGATCGTCTGGTCGAGCGCCGCAAGCAGCATGGCGATCAGGACGCCGCCGATGATCGCGTTCTTTTCCGCTTCGGTGACGGGCGGCGCCTCGAAGGCAGTCGGCGCCGGACGCGCGACGGGCTTATCCATCATGAAATCCTGAATTGAGGCAAAGGACGCTGGCGCCCGCAAGCGCGAAATAGGCGTGCGGTCGGCGAACGCAAGGTCGGTGCCGCACATTCGCCCGAGCCGAATTCCTTTGCCGAAGCAACCTGGCGTGGGTACCAGACGGCAGCCGCACTGTCGAGCCGGATCAGGGCTGCACGCCCGCCTCCGACGAAGCCCTGTAGGCGGCGGCAAACTGCTCGAGTTCCGCCTGTTCAAGGTCGGAGACGGCCCAGAAGTCGAAGCCGCGGCCGCTCCAGCGGACCATGTTGTAGCCCTCGGCCGCGACATCCCGCGGCTGCGACGTCCCCTGCCCCGACGGCTCGGCGACGAGCGTGATGACATGCTCGTTGTGCCGGTAGACGAGCGTCGGCAGCACGCGTCCGGCGATGACGTCGACACGCCCGCCGACGAGCGGGAAACCCTTTGCCGCGAGGTCCGGCGCAGGCGGCGACATGCCGATCCGGGCGTCGAGCCAGGGCTTGACGGTGTGGCGGTCGGACGAGGCGACGTCAACGGGACTCCTCGCAAGCAGGCTCCGCCGGTGGCTGGCGGCCACCTGGTCCGCCACGCCGACGCCCGCAGTCTCCGATCCGATCCAGTAGCCGCCGCTGCCAGCCGCCAGCACCACGACGAGGAGGGAGGCTGCCAGCGCCCGCCAGTCGGCGGCTTCACCGAACCGCAGCCGGCGCCGCGCAACCGGGGCTACCGCCAGTCCCGCCGCCGATTCGATCCGCTGCAGAAACTCGGGGCGGACCGTTGGCCGCTCCAGTCCGGAGAGCGCCTGCCGGGTCGCCGTGATCGCGTCGTAAGCTTTCGCCAGCGCCGGCTCCGCGGCGATCCGGGTCTCGAGCGCCGCCGCGGCCTGCGGGTCGAGCTCACCGTCGGCAAGCGCGCCCAAAAGCACGAGGTCTTCTTCGAGCGGCAGTTCAGTCGCGGTCATCGGCGCCCTCCGCGAGTGAGGCCGCAAGCAGCATGCGCGCCCGCGACAGCCGCGACATCACGGTTCCGGCCGGCATGGCCAGCATGTCCGCGATCTCCCGGTAGCTCAGCTCGTTGAACTCCCGCAGCACCAGAACCTCCCTGAGCGGCACCGGAAGCGCCGCGACCGCCATTCGGACCGCATCGGTATCCGCCTTGCGGATCAGCTCCGCCTCCGGCGTCAGCGTCGGCTCTTCCAAAAACGCCGTCGCGCCTGCCTCGCCGATACGCGCGATGTCCGCGACATTGCCGGCGGCGAGCACGCGCTTCGGCCGGTTCTTCGCCATCCACGTGAACGTGGTGTTCCGCACGATCGCGAGCAACCACGGACGGGGTCGGGCGACGTCGCCCGCCTTGAGCGCGCTCAGCGCCCTGAGACAGGCTTCCTGGACGACGTCCTCGGCGTCGTCCCGGTTGCCGGTCAGCCAGTGCGCGAGGGCAAGCGCATCCTGAAGATGCGGCATGACGAGCTCGCCGAACCGCGCAGCCGACCGATCCCTGCTCAAGGCGCTGTCGCCCTTCGTGGCCACATCGGCCGGCGACACCGATGCGGATGCGATCATTTGACGACGATACTACCCTTCATGAACGGGTGGAGGCCACAGAAATAGACGACCGTGCCCGCCCTGCTGACGGTCGTCACGAAGCTCTGCCCGGTCTCCAGCGGCGGCGACCGGAAGCTACCGTCCGCCGCCACGATCGTGTGCACCATGTCGTCCGTGTTGACGAAGGTCACCTTCGATCCACGGGCGATCGCGGTCGTCTGCGGCTCGAAGGTGAAGTTCGAGATCGTCACCCGCGCCTCCTTGGCAGAGGCAGAGACAACGGGCTGGGCAAGAAACGCGGCAAGCGTCGCTGCAAGACCGAGATGAGCGACAGCCGACAGGACATTGGCATGCATGGCAATTCCTCCGTTGGATGGTCATGACGCCGCGCCTCACGCGAGCGTCGTGTCGGTGACGGCGAGCCGTTCCTGGCCGGCCCTGAAATTGACCGAAGTCAGGCCGAGCATTCCGCGCAGGCGTTCGGCCGGGACGATCATCGGCCCGGGCTTGTCGGCCGTCCCCGGCCGCGGCTGCGGAAAGGCGGTGGAGCGGGCCGTGTGGAAGGTCATGTTGCCTTCGACCTTCTGCACGATCTGGTGGATGTGCCCGTTCAGCACCGTCACCGAACCGAAGCGCTTCAGGAGCGCCAGCGCCTGTGCCGCATCCTCCGTCCCCCAGCCCCAGGCAGGGTAGACTGCCCAGAGCGGGATGTGGGCGAAGACGACGATCGGCGTCGAGGACGAGCGGCCATCGAGGTCGTTCTTCAGCCACGCCAGTTGCTCGACGCCGAGATTGCCGAGGCCGCCGGCCTTGAGGTCGACGACGTTGACGAGGCCGATGAAGTGGACCCCGGCCTGGTCGAACGAATACCAGCCGGCGCCGAGCGTGCCCTTGCCGTGGCGGGCGAGATAGGCCTTGCCCTGCCCCGGATCGATCAGGTCGTGCTCGCCGGGCACATAGTGGACGTCGACGCCGGCCGAGCCGATGATCTGGTTCGCATCGTCGAACTCGCCATCGCTTGAGAGATGGGTGATGTCGCCGGTGTGGATCATGAAGCTCGGCCTGGCGGCGAGCGCCTTCACCTTGCCGATCGCCTCCGTCAGCGTGTCGACGGCGGTCACCTCGGCCTCCTTGTCGAAGCCGACATGGCTGTCGGAGATTTGCAGGAAGGTGAAGCCGGTCTCTGCCGCCTCCGCCGCTTGTGCCGCGTCGAGCAGGCTCAGCGATTTCGGGATTCCGCCCGCGACCGTCCAGAGCACGCCGGTGCCCGCCCAGACCATGCATTCGAGCGCGTGGCGGCGCGTGAGCTGGAGCCCGCCCGCCTCCTTGTCTTCCGTATCCTTGTGCATTCTCGTTCTCCTCATTCCCGTGTCGTTGGGACAGGGAGGAGACCGATCGGCGGACGCGCTTATTCGCGTCGACTTCTCACGTCTGCGTGAGAGAGCGTTGAACGCGACGGGGGACGGAAGCCCTGGCGAGGCTACAACGGAATGTTGTCGTGCTTCTTCCAGGGATTGGAGAGGTCTTTGTTGCGCAGCATCCGCAGGCCCCGGGCGATCCGCCTGCGGGTGGAATGCGGCATGATCACCTCATCGATATAGCCCCGCTCGGCGGCGACGAAGGGCGACAGGAAACGGTCCTCGTACATCTTCGTATGCTCGGCGATCTTGTCCGGATCGTCCATGTCCTTGCGGAAGATGATCTCGACGGCGCCCTTCGCGCCCATGACGGCGATCTGCGCCGAGGGCCAGGCATAGTTGATGTCGCCGCGAAGGTGCTTCGACGCCATGACGTCGTAGGCGCCGCCGAAGGCCTTGCGCGTGATGACCGTCACCTTCGGCACCGTCGCCTCGGCATAGGCGAAGAGCAGCTTCGCGCCGTGCTTGATCAGCCCGCCATATTCCTGCGCCGTGCCCGGCAGGAAGCCCGGCACGTCGACGTAGGTGTCGATCGGGATGTTGTAGCAGTCGCAGACGCGGACGAAGCGCGCCGCCTTGCGCGACGCATCCGCGTCGAGGACGCCCGCGAGCACCATCGGCTGGTTGGCGACGAAGCCGACCGTCCGGCCTTCGATCCGTCCGAAGCCGGTGACGATGTTCTTCGCGAAGGCCTCCTGGATCTCGAAGAAGTCGCCCTCGTCGGCGGTCTTCAGGATCAGTTCCTTGATGTCGTAGGGCTTGTTGGCGCTCGCCGGCACCAGCGTGTCGAGCGAGGAGTCCATCTCGCTCGCCGACTGGAAGCACTCGATCTCCGGCAGTTCCGAGGTGTTCGACTGCGGCAGGAGGTCGATCAGCCGCCGCATCTGCAACAGCGCCTCGACGTCGTTGTCGTAGGCGCCGTCGGCGATCGACGACTTCGTCGTGTGGATCTTGGCCCCGCCCAGTTCCTCCGCCGTCACCGTCTCGTTCGTCACGGTCTTCACGACGTCCGGCCCGGTGACGAACATGTAGGAGGTGTCGCGGACCATGAAGATGAAATCCGTCATCGCCGGCGAATAGACGTCGCCGCCGGCGCATGGCCCCATGATCACCGAGATCTGCGGGATCACGCCCGAGGCGAGCACGTTGCGCTGGAAGACCTCGGCATAGCCGCCGAGCGCCGCGACGCCCTCCTGGATGCGCGCGCCGCCGGCGTCGTAGAGGCCGACGATCGGCGCCCGGTTCTTGAGCGCCATGTCCTGGACCTTCATGATCTTCTCGGCATGGGCCTCCGAGAGCGATCCGCCGAAGACCGTGAAGTCCTTGGCGAACACGAAGACGGTGCGGCCATTGACCGTGCCCCAGCCCGTCACCACGCCGTCGCCGTAGAACTTCTGCTTCTCCATGCCGAAGTCGGTCGAGCGGTGCTCGACGAAGGTGTCGAATTCCTCGAAGGAGCTGTCGTCGAGGAAGACCTCGATGCGCTCGCGCGCCGTCAGCTTGCCGCGCTTGTGCTGCGCCGCGATGCGCTTCTCACCGCCGCCGAGACGCGCCTGCGCGCGCCGCTCCTCGAGTTCCTGCAAGACGTTCTTCATTCCTGGCCCCTCCCGCATGTCCTTGGCGTTCGGCAAGCGGCTGGCACGCACCCCATCGCCTAAAAGGCCTCGAGTGTCGCCGCCGCCGCCTTCATTTCCTCCCAGCGCTTCGCACGGCGAAGTGCTGCTTCGGCGTCCTCGCCCCACTGGGCAATGTTGAAATCCTCGTCGACATGCGCCGCCGTCCAGGCCTCCTCCGCCGAGATCATCCTGGAGGCGACGGCGAGCGCGATAACGGCCGAACCCGTCAGCGTCGTGATCGTGTGGAGCGCGGCAAGCTGCAGCGGATGCCCGAAACGGCGCAGATGCGTCGAGACGGCGACGATCGCCTCGCGCGGCTGCTCGACATGCATGACGCCTTCGGCGAGCACGAAGCGCGCGCCGAGCGAGAGCTGCGCCCATTCGAGAAGCGGGTCCCAATGCTCGGCCTGCAGTCGCACAAGGCTCTCCGGATCGCCGGCGCGGTAGCAAAGGAGGTCCGAACCGGCGAAGCGAACGATGTTCTCTGCGACCGCCTGAGGATCGTCGGCAACGCCGTCGATCGCCGTGTTGACGAGCCGCGTCAGCGGCATTTTCGCCGGGTCGATCTCGTTCACCTGCGCCTGCCAT
The DNA here is from genome assembly GCA_051960215.1 of Pararhizobium sp. GTDB lineage: Bacteria > Pseudomonadota > Alphaproteobacteria > Rhizobiales > Rhizobiaceae > Pararhizobium_B. The sequence goes on along the minus strand of JBQCEN010000289.1, from coordinate 7,129 downwards.
TCCGCCGCGGCCGCCTCGGCGAGCGCCTTCGACGGCAGCGCGAACGGCCTCTTCGCCGGCGTCCTCACCGGCTTGCCGTCGAGCACGACGACATGGCCACCCTCGCCTTCGGCCGTCTCGGCCCGCTCGTAGAAGCGCTTCGGCAGCGGCCGCTTCGTCTGGATCTGCGCCCGCCGCGTCGGATCGGGATCGGAAAGGCCGTCGAAGATCGTGCTGAAAGGTTCGCGCATCTCACGCTCCGGCTATCGCAGGCGTTTCGGGAGTAAGTGCTGCGGCCCGGCGGCACGGCAAGCGCGCCGACGCGCGGCAGTGTTTGCGGCAAGCCCCCTCTCCTCTCGGGCTTCGCCCGAGCCACCTCTCCCCCGCTCTCGCGGGGGCGAGGAAAGGGTACCGCGCGCGTCGCCTGCTTCCTCGCGCCACGCCAGTGGGGAGAGGTACCTCGCGCAAGCGAGGCGGAGAGGGGAACAGCGCCTCGGCGCGCTCATTCCACTCCAGCCTCGCCGGCCGCCTCGTCGAAGCCGAGGAGGTTCCAGCTCTGCACCATGTGCGGCGGGAGCGGCGCGACGACCACCAGCCGACCGCCCGATGGATGCGGAATGTCGATGCGGCGGGCATGCAGGTGCAGCCGCTTCTGGATGCCGCCGGGGAAGTCCCAGTTCTGGTCGGCCTCGAAATATTTCGGATCGCCGATGATCGGATGGCCGATATGGGCAGCGTGGACGCGGAGCTGGTGCGTCCGGCCCGTCCAGGGCTCCATCTCCAGCCACGAGAGCCCCTGCCCCGCCTGTTCGACGACGCGGTAGCGCGAGACGGCGTGGTCGGCGCCGGTGTCGCCATGCTTGACGATGCGCATCCGGTCCCCGTCCGGCGTCTGCTCCTTGGCGAGCCAGGTCGAGATGCGGCCCTCGCGCTCGCGCGGCACGCCCTTGACCAGCGCCCAGTAGGTCTTCTTCGTGTCGCGCTCGCGAAAGGCCGCCGTCAGCGCCTGCGCCGCGCCGCGCGTGCGCGCGATGACGAGGACGCCGGAGGTGTCGCGGTCGAGCCTGTGGACGAGGCGCGGCTTCTCGCCCTTTGGGCTGCGCCAGGCCTCAAGCATCGAATCGACGCTGCGCACCACGCCCGACCCGCCCTGCACGGCGAGGCCCGCCGGCTTGTCCAGCACGTAGACCTTCGGGTCCTCGTGAAGCAGCATGCGGGAGAGCAGGTCCCCGTCGCCGTCATGCTTCAGCGCCTTGCCGCTGATCGGCGCGCCCGCATCCTTCTCGTCGACGGCAAGCGGCGGGATGCGGATCGTCTGCCCCGGCTGTACGCGGGTATCGGACTTGGCGCGGCCGCCGTCGACACGGATCTGGCCGGAGCGGAGCAGCTTCTGCAACGGCCCAAAGCCGAGCCCGGGAAAATGCACCTTGAACCAGCGGTCAAGCCGCATGCCCGCCTCGTCGCCCTCGACCTTTCGCTGCTGAACGCCGGCCATTCCCGATCCCTCAGGCGAGACGGCCGAAGGCGGCCGCAATCGGCAAGCCGACAGCGGGCCTGAAGGTGGCGCCAAGGGTGAGGACGATCTGCATGGGAGAGGTTCTATTGCCTTTCCCGTCGAATACAAGCCGGGTGGATGGTTCGAAGGCTCTTGCGATGTCTATGGACTTCCGAGAGCCGCCTACTCTTCCGTCACCCCTGGCCTGTCACAGAGGTCTATTCCATTCCGCGCGCCTCTCGGGGACGCTGTCGATGGGTTTCCCGTATCGAGAACGGAACGGTATGGGTTCCTGTGACAGGCACAGGAATGACGAAAGGACAGGTGGTCGCTTCGTCTCTCACGCAAGCACGGTTCAGTCCTTCTGCGCGCGCTCCTGCCTGAGTTTCGCCCAATAGCCGAGCCGCTTGCGGATGTCGCGCTCGAAGCCGCGGTCCGGTGGGTCGTAGAAGGTCTGCCGCCCCATTTTCTCCGGGAAGTAGTCCTGACCGGAGAACGCGTCCGGCTGGTCGTGATCGTAGAGATAGCCGGAGCCGTAGCCCTCGCCCTTCATGAGCTTCGTCGGCGCGTTCAGGATGTGCTTCGGCGGCAGCAGCGAGCCGTTCTCCTTCGCCGCCCGCATCGCCGCCTTGAAGGCGGTGTAGACGCCGTTCGACTTCGGCGCCGTCGCGAGATAGACGCAGGCCTCCGCCAGCGCCAGTTCGCCCTCCGGCGAGCCGAGATAGTCGTAGGCGTCCTTCGCCGCGTTGGCGACGACGAGCGCCTGCGGATCGGCAAGCCCGATGTCCTCGACCGCCATGCGCACCAGGCGCCGGCCGAGATAGAGCGGGTCCTCGCCGGCGTCGAACATGCGGGCGAGATAGTAGAGTGCCGCGTCGGGATCGGAGCCGCGGACCGACTTGTGGAGCGCCGAAATCAGGTTGTAGTGGCCGTCCTGTGCCTTGTCGTAGACCGGCGCGCGGCGCTGGACGATCTCCTGCAACTGCGCCGCAGAGAAGACCTCGCCCGCGCGCGCCGCGCGCCACACCTCCTCGGCAAGCGTCAGCACCGCACGGCCGTCGCCGTCGGCCATGCGGATCAGGCTCGCCCGCGCCTCGGCATCGAGCGGCAACGGCCGCTCGACGAGCGCCTCGGCCCGCCTCAGGAGCTCCGCAAGGCTCTCCTCGTCATGCGGCCGGAACGTCAGCACCCGCGCCCGCGAGAGAAGCGCCGCATTGAGCTCGAAGGACGGGTTCTCCGTCGTCGCGCCGACGAGGATGACGGTACCGTCCTCCATCACCGGCAGGAAACTGTCCTGCTGGGCGCGATTGAAGCGATGGATCTCGTCGACGAAGAGCAGCGTCTGCCGTCCCGACATGCGCCGTGTCCGCGCCGCCTCGAAGACCTTCTTCAGGTCAGCGACGCCGGAGAAGATCGCCGAGATCTGCTCGAAGGCGAGGTTTGTCTCGCCGGCAAGCAGGCGCGCGACGGTGGTCTTGCCCGTGCCGGGCGGCCCCCAGAAGATCATCGAGCCGAGCGAGCCGGAGGCGATCATCCGCGTCAGCGTTCCCTCCGGCCCGGTCAGGTGCGGCTGGCCCGTCACCTCGGCGAGCGTCTTCGGCCTCAGCCGGTCGGCGAGCGGGCGCGGCGTGCCCCCGCTTGGGTCGAGGCCATGGGAGAACAGGTCGCTCATCAGCGCAGGATCTGGCGGATGATCTGGCCGTCGCGGTCGATGTCGAAACGCCACATGCCTGAGTCGCGGCCGACCGCCTGCTCCAGGTCCTTCACCGATCCGATCTTGTTGCCGTTTACGGAGACGATGATGTCCTGCGGCTGCAACCCGACCTGCAGCGCCGGCGAGCCGTCCTGGATGGAGGTGACGACGACGCCCGTCTTGTCCGGCTGCATGCCGATGTCCTCCGCGACGCGCGGCGAGAGGTTCGCGACCTCCGCGCCGGCGAAGGGATTGTTGCCCTTGATGACGCTGCGGTCGGCCGGTACCGTCTCCGGCGCCCGCTCGAGCGCGATCGTCACCGTGCGGGTCGAATTCTGCGACACCACGGTGAGCTTGGCCGTCTTGCCGATGCCGGTCGTCGCGAGGCGGTAGCCGAGCTCGTCCGGATGCTGGATCGTCTCGCCGTTGAGCTCCGTCACGACGTCGCCGACCTTCAGGCCCGCCTTGGCCGCGGGCCCGTCCGCGGCGACCGAATCGACGAGAGCGCCGTGAAAGCGCTTGAGGCCGAGCGCCTCGGCAATATCGGCCGTCACCGGCTCGAAGGTGGCGCCGATATAGGGCAGCTCGAAATGCTTGTCGCCGGCCTCCGCCGCCTGGACAAAGCTGCGCACGAGGTTCGACGGGATCGCGAAGCCAATGCCGTTCGACCCGCCGGAGGGGCTGTAGATCGCCGAGTTGATGCCGACGAGATTGCCGTCGACGTCGATCAGGCCGCCGCCGGAATTGCCGGGATTGATCGCCGCGTCGGTCTGCAGGTAATAGCCGAAGGCGGACTTGCCGATCCGCGTGCGCGCCACGGCGGAGATGATGCCGCTCGTCACCGTCTGGCCGACGCCGAAAGGATTGCCGATCGCAAGCACGAGGTCGCCGATCTCCACCTTGTCCGAATCGCCGATCGGCAGCGTCGGGAAGGTCGCGCCGTTGCTGCCCTTGATCTTCAGCACCGCGAGATCGACCTTCTGGTCCTTCAGCACGATGTCGCACTGGAACTCACGCCCGTCATCGAGCGCCACCTTCACCTCGTCGGCGTCCTTGATGACGTGATAGTTCGTGACGATCAGGCCCTTCGGGTCGACGATGACGCCCGAGCCGAGCGCCGACTCCTTGCGGGCGCGCTGCGGGAACTGCTGGCCGAAGAAGCGCTCGAAGAACGGATCGCCGCCGAAGGGGGACGCCTGGCGCACCATGCGCGTCGCATAGACGTTGACGACGGCGGGTGCCGTCTTCTTGACGAGCGGCGCGAAGGAAAGCTGGATCTGCTGGCGCGTCGCCGGCACCTGCCGGTCCGACGAATCGCCGGAACTGCCGTCCTTCGAACCGCCGAAGAGTGCTCCGATCTGGGTGACGAGGCCTTGGTGACCGCCGTCAGCCGCCCGCGCCGCGTCGAGCTGCGAAGCAGAGACGACGAGCACGAGCGCGAGGGCAAGCCGCGCGAGGATTCCGCGATCCTTCATGGGTGATTCCTTTGTTCTTTCGGCGAAATATCGGCGAGCCACGCTAGGAATGAAAGGGGGCAGAAGCGGGACGGCTGCCGGCCTCGCCGTTCCGGCAGGATCCCGCGCCGGCATGATAAGGCCGGCCGCCGCATGCGGTTCCCGGCGGAGGCAAGATGCCGCTTTGGCGTGGGACTAGACGAGGCCAAGCGCCAGGAGGCTGCGTCCCGTCGCGGCGACGGCCTCCCCGGGCGGCGTGAACCGCACGCCCAGATCGGTCATGGTCACCGAAGCATCGAAGGCGGTCGGCTTGCCCAGTTCCGTGACGATCGCCCGCGCCCGCGCATCGAACAGCCCGACGAGGCGCACGAGGGCATCCGGCAACTGGCGCGTCGGGGCCTTCGATGCCTTCTCGCCGAGGTCCTGCCTGAGGATCGCGCTGACCTCGCGCAGCCACAGCGAGCCGGCTGCTGCGATGTAGCGCCCGCCGGCGCGGCCCTTCTCGATCGCCAGGCGATGGATCGTGGCCACGTCGCGGACGTCGACGACGCCCATCTGGAGACGGGGAACGGCCGGGTACCGGCCCTTGAGGAGCATCCGTACGACATCGACGGACGAGCCTCGCCGCCGGTCGAGCAGCGGCCCGAGGACGAAGGCCGGATTGACGGTCATGTAGCGGAGCGCCATCCTGCCTTGTGCGACATGGTCACGGGCCGTCCGTTCGGAAAGCGTCTTCGAGAGAACGTAAGGTGTGGCCGCAGGACTTCCGAGCACCGCCCAGTCCTCCGCCGTATACGGCGTCGTCCGCGCGCCATGGCCGGGGTAGATCGCGGCTGTCGAGGAGGTCTGGACGAAGGTGGCGCACCCTGCCCTCTCGGCCGCCTCGAGCACGCGCATCGTCCCGTCGACCGCCGGCCGCACGAGCGTTGCCGGATCCTTCGGCTGCGCGATCGGAAAGGGTGACGCGGCATGCACGACATGCGCCACGCCGCGCACCGCCGCCTCCCATCCCTCGTCCGAGAGAAGATCGGCGACGACCGCCTCGAACCGATCGGCCTCGACATGCCGAGCCAACGTCTCGCGCAAGGCCTCGCCGCGTGCTGCCTCACGCACCGTACCGCGCACGCGGTAGCCGTGGGCGAGGAATTCGCGCGCCAGATGCTTACCGATGAAGCCGGAGGCCCCGGTGATCAGCACTGTCTCGTCGCCCACGCTCTGCAATCCTGTTAGCCTCGCCGGATGCGCAAGATAGAGACCTTGTAAAAAGAAGAAAGCCGGGCACGAGGCCCGGCTTCCCGAAACTTGAAACGATGGAAGGGCCTTACGCCGCTTCCCGGTTCTCTTCCGCCTCGAGCCGCGCCCGGTCGGCCGCACCCTTGGCATCGACGTCGCGGTCGACAAACTCGACGACGGCCATCGGCGCATTGTCGCCCTGGCGGAAGCCGGCCTTCATGATGCGGATATAGCCGCCGTGGCGGTCGGCATAGCGGGTCGCCAGCGTGTCGAACAGCTTCGACACGACCGACGAATCGCGCACCTGCGAGATCGCCTGGCGGCGGGCATGCAGGTCGCCGCGCTTGCCGAGCGTGACGAGCTTCTCGACGATCGGACGGATCTCCTTCGCCTTCGGCAGCGTGGTCATGATCTGCTCATGCTCGATGAGCGAGGCGGCCATGTTGGCGAACATCGCCTTGCGATGGCTCGCCGTCCGGTTCAGCTTGCGGCCGGATTTCCCGTGGCGCATGAGGGTCTCTCCTTCACTTGCGGGCGAGCGGCCCGCAGTCTGACTGTTAGTATTGATCTTCGTAGCGCTTGGCGAGGTCGTCGATGTTCTCGGGCGGCCAGGCCGGGACTTCCATGCCGAGGTGCAGGCCCATGGAGGCGAGCACTTCCTTGATCTCGTTGAGCGACTTGCGGCCGAAGTTCGGCGTGCGCAGCATCTCGGCTTCCGTCTTCTGGATCAGGTCGCCGATATAGACGATGTTGTCGTTCTTCAGGCAATTCGCCGAGCGCACCGAAAGCTCCAGCTCGTCGACCTTCTTGAGCAGCGCCGGGTTGAAGGACAGCTCCGCGACGTGGTCCTCCTGGACCTCTTTCTGCGGCTCGTCGAAGTTGACGAAGACGCCGAGCTGGTCCTGCAGGATGCGCGCCGCGAAGGCGACGGCGTCCTCGCCGGTCACCGACCCGTCCGTCTCGATCGTCAGCGTCAGCTTGTCGTAGTCGAGGACCTGGCCCTCGCGGGTGTTCTCGACCTTGTAGGAGACCTTCTTGACCGGCGAATAGAGGCTGTCGACCGGGATGAGGCCGATCGGCGCGTCGTCGGAGCGGTTGCGCTCCGCCGGCACGTAGCCCTTGCCGTTGTTGACGGTGAACTCGATGTTGATCTCGGCGCCGTCGTCCAGGTGACAGATGACGAGCTCGGGATTGAGCACTTCGATATCGCCGGTGACGCGGATGTCGCCGGCGGTCACCGCGCCCGGACCCTGCTTGGAAAGCGTCAGGCGCTTG
>JBQCEN010000288.1:0-19281 GCA_051960215.1 Pararhizobium sp. | reverse complement strand
GCGCCACCGTCAGGTGCGGCGCTAGCAGGATCTCCTGGTGGACGAGCACGATGCCGCGGCGCTCGGCATCGACCGGCCCCGTGAAGGTGACGGGCTCTCCGTCGATCACGATCGTGCCGCGCGTCGGCTCGAGGTGGCCGGCCATCAGCTTCATCAGCGTCGACTTGCCGGCGCCGTTCTCGCCGATGACGGCATGCACCTCGCCGGCGCGCAGCGACAGGTCGATACCGCTCAGCACCTCGACGGGCCCGAACGCCTTGGCGATGCCGCGGGCCTCGAGCACCAGCGGCCGATCCCGAGCGGCTTGACGGTCCTCTTCCATCACAGCTCCGTCCACACGCCCCCGGCCTTCGACGACCGGACGGCGGCAGCGATGAACCTCATGCCGTCGAGGCCGTCTTCCACGGTCGGATAGAGAACGCCCCCCGGCGCCGGGTCGCCTTTGCGCGCAGCGATGATCGCGTCGGCTGCCTCGCGATAGATGTTGGCGAAGCCTTCGAGATAGCCTTCCGGATGACCCGGCGGAACGCGGGTGACGCGCGCTGCATCGGCGCCGGCGCCGGCGCCGCCGCGCGTGATCAGGCGCTTCGGCTCGCCGAAGGACGTCACCCAGAGGTAGTTCGGGTCGGCCTGCGTCCATTCGAGGCCACCCTTCGTGCCGTAGACGCGCAGCTTCAGGCCGTTCTCGTTTCCGGGCGCCACCTGGCTCGCCCAGAGCATGCCCTTCGCGCCGCCTTCGAAGCGCATCAGGATCTGCACGTCGTCGTCGAGGCGGCGCCCTTCGACGAAGGTCGTCAGCTCGGCGCAGAGCGCCTTCAGCTTGAGCCCCGTGACGAAGCAGGCGAGGTTATAGGCGTGGGTGCCGATGTCGCCGATCGCGCCGCCGGCGCCGGAACGCTCCGGATCGGTGCGCCATTCGGCCTGCTTGGAGCCGGTCTCCTCGACCTTCTCCGTCAGCCAGTCCTGCGGATATTCGGCCTGCACCAGGCGGATTTCGCCGAGCGCGCCGTCGCGGACCATGGCGCGCGCCTGCCGGATCATCGGATAGCCGGTGTAGTTGTGGGTCAGCACGAAGAGCTTTCCCGACTGCTGCACCGCGTCGACCAGCGCTTCGGCCTCGGAAACGGTCGTCGTCATCGGCTTGTCGCAGATGACGTGGATGCCGGCATTGAGGAAGACGCGGGCGACCGGCGCATGCATGTGGTTCGGCGTCACGATCGAGACGGCCTCGATCCCGTCCGTCCGGCCGGCCTCCGCCTTCGCCATCTCGTCATAGGAGGCGTAGGCGCGATCGGCTGCGATCCCCAGCTCACGGGCGGAAGCGCGGGCGCGGTCGGGATCGGAAGAGAGCGCCCCGGCGACCAGCTCGAAGCGGTCGTCGATGCGGGCGGCGATGCGGTGGACGGCGCCGATGAAGGCACCCTGCCCCCCGCCGACCATGCCGAGGCGGATGCGACGGCCGACGCCGGTCTCGCTGCTTGGTGTGATGGCCATTCTTTTCCCCTCCCGATCAGGCGAGGCCGAGGATGCGGCGGTTGGCGGCCTCGTCGGTGCCGGCGACGGCGAAATCGTCGAAGGCCTTCTCCGTCACGCGGATGATGTGCGCCTTGATGAACTCCGCACCCTCCCGCGCGCCGTCCTCCGGATGCTTCAGCGCGCACTCCCATTCGAGCACCGCCCAGCCATCGAAATCATAGGCCGAAAGCTTCGAGAAGATCGCACTGAAATCCACCTGCCCGTCGCCGAGGGAGCGGAAGCGCCCGGCCCTGTTCACCCACGACTGGAAGCCGCCATAGACGCCCTGCCGGCCGGTTGGATTGAACTCCGCATCCTTCACGTGGAAGGCGCGGATGCGCTCGTGGTAGATGTCGATGTAGTCGATGTAGTCGAGCTGCTGCAGCACGAAGTGCGACGGATCGTAGAGCAGGTTGGCGCGCGGGTGGTTGTTCACGCGCTCCAGGAACATCTCGTAGGTGATGCCGTCGTGCAGGTCCTCGCTCGGATGGATTTCGTAGCAGGCGTCGACGCCGTTCTCGTCGCAATAGTCGAGGATCGGCGTCCAGCGCCGCGCAAGCTCGTCGAAGGCGGTCTCGACGAGGCCGGCCGGGCGCTGCGGGAAGGGATAGATGAACGGCCAGGCGAGCGCGCCCGAGAAGGTCGGCATGCCGGTCAACCCCATGTGCCTCGAGGCGCGGGCCGCGCGCTTCACCTGATCGACCGCCCACTCCTGACGGGCCTTCGGCTTGCCATGCACCTCAGGCGGAGCGAAGCCGTCCAGCAGTTCGTCATAGGCCGGATGGGCGGCGACGAGCTGTCCCTGAAGATGCGTCGAAAGCTCGGTGACGGCGAGGCCGTGGCTCTGCGCGATGCCGAGGACCTCGTCGCAATAATCTTTGGAATCGGATGCCTTCTTCAGATCGAAGAGGCGGCCGTCCCAGGTCGGAATCTGCACGCCCTTGTAGCCGAGGGATGCCGCCCAGCCGCAGATCGAATCGAAGGAATTGAACGGCGCATGGTCGCCCGCGAACTGGGCGAGGAAGATGGCGGGTCCCTTGATCGTCTTCATGAAAAATCCTCTCTTCAATCGTTGTGCGGGCGTCGGCGCGACGTGCCGAAGAATACTTGCGGTCGGCTTCTCACGGCATGTTGTCCCTGAGGAAGATGTCTATCCGGATGCGTTCCTGGTCGGCGACGAGCGGGCGGCCCTCGCGCAGGGCAAGCAGGATGCGCGCCGTGCTGCGCGCCATGTGGCCGGTGTCCTGGTTGATGACGGCATCGACGGTGCCGCGCACGAGATGGCGCCGCGTGGAACCGGTGAGTTCATGGGCGACGAAGACGATGTCGGCGCTGCGCCCCGTCGCCTCCAGCGCCGCAATGACGCCGGCCTGGCCGCCGCCGGTGTTGTAGATCGCGACGAGGTCCGGACAGGTCTCGATGAGGTTTCGGGCCTCCGCCTCGACGAGGCCGCTCTCGTCGCGCGCCTCGCGCACCGGAAGGACCTTCAGCTCCGGATACTCGTTCCGGATGACCTGTTCGAAGCCGGAACGCCGTTCGAAGTGATCGCGCAAGGCGAGCGAGCCGGCGATGAGCCCGACCTTGCCGGGGCGCCTGCCGACGAAGCGGCCGACGAGCGAGCCGGCAGTGCGGCCGGCGGCGAAATTGTCGATGCCGACGAAGTGCCGGCGGCGCGAGCGCGGTACATCCGAGACGAGCGTCACCACAGGCACGCCGGCATCGACCAGCGCGTTCACCGCCTCCGTGACGGCGGGATGGTCGAGCGCAACCACGGCAAGGCCGTCGATGCCGCGCGGCTGGTCGTCGATGACACGGGCCAGGGCATCGCCGTCGAAGGTGTCGACATGGACGAGAGTGAGGCCGACGCGCTCGTCGGCGAAGCGCTCGCGGGCGCTTCCGAATTCCCCGGCAAGCCCGACCATGAATTCATTGTCGCCGGACGGCAGGATGATGCGGAAATCGTAAGGGCGGTTGCGCGCCAGCCGCGAGGCGTGCTGGTCCGGCAGGAAGCCGAGGCGCTGGATCGTCGCATTGACGCGTTCGGCGGTGCGCGCATGAACGCCGTTGCGGCCGTTGACGACACGATCGACCGTCGCCAGGCTCACACCCGCTTCACGCGCAACGTCCTCCAGCGTCATCCGGCGCATGGACCCATCCTCCCCTTGCTGGTTGATAGCATCGGCAGGCCAGCCGGACAAGATGGGTTTGAGGGATTTTGAGGTACGCCTTTCTCCGACCGTCATCACGTCCCGCGACGCCGCGGCCATGCACGGCTTCCGCGGCATGGCCGTTGCGTCGATCGCGGCCCCGCCCGATGATGTGTCCACCGGTCATCCCGAAGGAGCGATCATGTCCAGCCAGACGGCCTTCCTGTTCGATCTCGACGGCACGCTCGTCGACAGCGTCTACCAGCACGTGCTCGCATGGCGGCAGGCGCTCGACGCTGAAGGCATCGCGCTCTCGGTCTGGCGCATCCACCGCAAGATCGGCATGAGCGGCGGCCTGTTCACGAACCAGCTCCTCCGCGAGATCGGCGACGACATCTCGTCCGAACGGATCGACCGGCTGCGCCGGCTGCATGCGGAGGCGTACCGCAAACTCGCGCCGCAGATCCGGCCCTTGCCCGGCGCCCGCGAGCTTCTCGATGCGCTGACAGAGGCTGGAATCCCCTGGGCGATCGCCACCAGCGGCCGGATGGAGACGGCGGCGCAGAACCTCGCGGCACTTGGCGTCGATCCGCAGGCGTCCGTCGTCGTCACGCGCGACAAGGTGCGCCACGCCAAGCCCGATCCCGATCTCTTCATTGCCGCAGCCGAGGGGCTGAACGTGCCGATCACGCAGGCGACGGTCGTCGGCGACAGCATCTGGGACATGCTGGCCGCGGTGCGGTGTCGGGCGCTCGGCGTCGGCCTGCTGTCAGGCGGTTATGGTCTGGAGGAACTGCGGCATGCCGGCGCGATCCGCGTCTACGAGGATCCGGCCGACATGCTCAAGCATATCGACGACGTCGCAAGGCGGCGCTGACGCCAAGCAGTGGAACGGGCTATGAAGGGAAATATGCGGCGCCAAAAGGCCCGGCGCCGCTTTCGGGTCAGCTGCGGGCGCGCTCGCGCGGGCGGAAGATCGGCGTGCCGAGGCCGACGGAGTGGTGCAGCCAGGACCGGACGCCGGAGAGCTGGTCCCTGTCCGCGGCGCCGTGCGCCTGGTCCGCGATCTCGCCGTCCTCAACCGCGTCGAGCGCCGGCGACTGATCCCAGATCAATTGGTACTGCGCCGGAAGTTCGACGTTGATCTGTTCGCTGTCGTTGGCAGAGTCGCCGCTTCCGAGAAAAAAGGCAGCCGCTGCCGCAATAATGATCAGATCGTACGGTTTCATCCTGGGGCGTCCTTCTTCGGAATTCGGTCGCTCACGATGATCGGAGGGCGGCCGGACCCGATTCGTCCCGCTCATGTTGCCCGCTGGTCATCATGCCAGACGCTGACGCTGTCGCAAAGTTACCAAACCATTAAATTCTTAATGATCGGTAACTTTTCGGCACAACTCTGCCACAGAACCGCCCTTTCCCACCGCATCACGTGAGCCAGCCGCCGTCGATGACGTGGGCCTGGCCCGTCGTATAGGTTGCGCCGGCAAGGTAGACGGCGAGGTCGGCGATCTCTTCCGCTTTGCCGAGGCGGCCCATCGGCTGGCGGGCGATGAAGGCGGCCCTGGCCTTCTCGAGGTCGCCCTGGGCGCGCATGCGGTCCTCCAGCGACGGGCTTTCCACCGTGCCGGGGCAGATGCAGTTGCAGCGGATGCCCTGCGTGACGTAGTCGGCCGCCACCGCCTTGGTCAGGCCGACAACCGCCGCCTTCGTCGTGCCGTAGACGAAGCGGTTCGGCACGCCCTTCACGCTGCCCGCGACCGAGGCCATGTTGATGATGCAGCCGCGCCGGCGTTCGAGCATCGCCGGCAGCGCGGCGCGGATCGTGCGGATCATCGCGACGACGTTGAGGTCGAAGGCGAAGGCCAGCTCCTCGTCCGTCATGTCGATGATGGTGCCGCTATGGACGAAGCCGGCGCAGTTGAAGAGGACGTCGAGCGGCCCCGCCTCGCCGACGACGGCCCTCACCATCTGGTCGTCGCGCACGTCGAGCCTCAGGGTCGTGATGTTGGCCTCGCCTGCGAGTTCGGAAAGCAGCCCCTCGTTGATGTCGGTCGCAATCACCTTGGCGCCGGCCGCCGCGAAGGCGAGCGCGGAGGCGCGGCCGATGCCCTGCGCCGCGGCGGTGACGAGGGCCGTCTGGCCGTCGAGTCTTGTCATGATCTGGTCTCCTCCTGATGTCCGCGCCGCCGGCGTGCCCGACGGCGTGCATGCGCCCTACTTGTCGGCGACGAAGGTCTGCTTCTGGGTGCCGAGGCCCTCGATCCCGAGTTCGACGACGTCGCCGGGCTTCAGGTAGGTTGGCGGCTTCATCCCCATGCCGACGCCGGGCGGCGTGCCGGTGGAGATGACGTCGCCGGCCTTCAGCGTCATGAACTGGCTGAGATAGGAGACGAGGAAGGCGACGCCGTAGACCATCGTCGCCGTGGAGCCGTCCTGGCGGCGCACGCCGTTGACGTCGAGCCACATCTTCAGCTTCTGCGGGTCGGCGACCTCGTCGCGCGTCACGAGCCAGGGCCCGAGCGGCCCGAAGGTGTCGCAGGACTTGCCCTTGGTCCACTGCCCGGCGCGCTCGGCCTGGAAGGCGCGCTCGGACACATCGTTCGTCACGCAGTAGCCGAAGACATGATCGAGGGCGTCGGCCTCGGAAACATACTTCGCGTCCTTGCCGATGACGACGCCGAGCTCGACCTCCCAGTCGGTCTTCTCGGAGCCGCGCGGGATGACGACATCGTCGTTCGGGCCGACGATCGCCGAGGTGGCCTTCATGAAGATCACCGGCTCCGGCGGGACACTGGCGCCGGTCTCGGCGGCATGGTCGGAATAGTTGAGGCCGATGCAGATAAACTTGCCGGTGCCCGCCACACAAGGTCCGAAGCGCGGCGTCCCCTCGACGAGGGGCAGCGACGTCGGGTCGAGGCCCTCGAGCTTCCCCGGATCGCGGAGCACGTCGCCCGCGATATCGGCGATGTGCCCCGAAAGGTCTCGGATCCGGCCGTCGGCATCGACGAGCCCGGGCTTCTCGGCGCCTGCCGCGCCGTAGCGTACGAGTTTCACTTCTTCAGTCTCCCTTGCAAGACCCGGCCGCAGCGCGTCCGGCCAGCCGCCGTTCGGCGCGCCGCACAATCCTCCCGAACGACATGCTTCGGGCGGCCCCCGTCTCGCGCGTTCGCCGGACAACCTCAAGAGGCCAATGACTCCTGATCGCTGCGGACCGGGTCGCCGCGGCCGCCAAGAGAGGTCCGGCTCTTATCATGACTTAAAGTCTCCTGTTATCTTGACGACCGTCCGTCGCGGGGTCTTTATGCTGCCGACGCGAAAAGGAGCTTGCCATGGTCGAACTCACCCGCCGCGGACTGCTGCGCACCGCCGGCCTTCTCGGTGCGGCTGCCGCGCTGCCGGCGCCCTTCGTCCGCCGCGCCGCCGCCGAAGGCGTCCTGACGCTCTATAACGGCCAGCACGAGCAGACGACGCGCGCGCTCGTCTCCGCCTTCACCAAGGAGACGGGCATCGCGGTGCAGGCGCGAAGCGGCAGCGGCACCCAGCTCGCCAACCAGATCATGGAGGAAGGCGCGGCTTCTCCAGCCGACCTCATCTACACGGAGGAAAGCCCGCCGATCGCCGCGCTTGCGAAGAAGGGACTCCTCGCGACGCTCGACCAGGCGACGCTCTCGCAGATCCCCGCCGCCTACCGCGCCAAGGACGGCACCTGGATCGGTGCCAGCATCCGCGCCCGCGTCGTCGCCTACAACACGGCGATGCTCAAGGCGTCGGACATGCCGAAGAGCGTGCTCGACTTCGCCTCGGAGACGTGGAGCGGCAAGATCGCCTATGTTCCGACAAGCGGCGCCTTCCAGGAGCAGATCGTCGCGATCACCCTCATGAAGGGCAAGGAGGCGGCCCTCGACTGGCTGAAGGGCCTGCGCGACTACGGCGCGATCTACAATTCGAATTCGGCGGCCATGAAGGCCGTCGAGGAAGGGCAGATCGCGGCCGCGCTCATCAACAACTACTACTGGTTCGCGCTCGCCAAGGAGGTGGGCGCGGAGAAGATGAAATCGGCGCTCTTCTATTTCGGCAACCAGGACCCGGGCGCCCTGATCAGCGTCTCCGCCGCCGCCATGCTCAAGTCCTCGCGCAATCCGGAAGCCGCGCGCAAGTTCATGTCCTTCGTCGTCAGCGAGAAAGGCCAGGAGGCCATCGTCTCGGCCGTCGCGGAGTATCCGACGCGACCCGGCGTCACCTCGCCCTATGATCTGAAGCCGCTCGACCAGCTCGACCCGCCCCACGTCACGCCGGCCGATATCGGCGACGCGTCCGAGGCCCTGGCGCTGATGCGGCAGGCCGGACTCGCTTGAGCGGAGACAGGCGGCCGCGCGGCGGTGCCCGGCCGCCGGCGTGGCTCGTCGCGACGGCGATCGTGCCCGTCCTGCTCGTCTGCCTGCCGCTCTATTACGTCGTCGTCCGCGCCATAGAGGCCGGGCCCGCCGGCATCGTCGCCGAGGTGATGCGGCCGCGCACGCTGATGCTGCTCGGCAACACGCTGGCGCTCGCCGTCTCCGTGACGCTTGCCTCGGTCCTGATCGGCACGGCCGTCGCATGGTGCGTCGAGCGGACCGACCTGATCGGCCGGCGGTTCTGGCGCGTCGCCGCGGCGCTGCCGCTCGCCGTGCCCGCCTTCGTCTCGAGCTATGCGTGGTCATCACTCTCGGCGCGCACCGAGAACCTCGGCGGCGCCATCCTGATCCTCACCCTGTCGGCCTATCCGCTCGTCTACCTTCCGGTCGCGGCGGCGCTGCGCGGCATGGACCCCGCCTTCGAGGACGTCGCCCGGTCGCTCGGCCGCGGCCCCTGGGGGAGCTTCCTCGGCGCCGTGCTGCCACAGGCGCGGCCGGCCATCGGCGTCGGGGCGCTCCTCGTGCTCACCCACATGTTCTCCGAATTCGGCGCGCTCGCCTTCCTGCGCGTCCAGACCTTCACGACGGCGATCTTCCAGTCCTACCAGCTCCAGTTCGACAGCGCCTCGGCGGCGCTGCAGTCGGGCGTGCTCGTGGCGCTCTGCCTGCCGGCGGCCTTCGGCGAGGCACGCCTCAGGCGCGGCCATCAGGTCTCGCGCGTCGGCCGGGGGAGCGCACGGCGCCAGCGGCTGGCACGACTCTCGTTCGCGCAGGGGCCCGTCATCATCCTCTTGGCCGTCCTCCTCGCCGCCGCCCTCGGCGTGCCGCTCGCGATCCTCGGCTACTGGCTTTCCGTCGGCCGTTCGGCGGGCCTCGGCGGGGCAGACGTCTGGCCGGCGATCGCGGGTTCGCTGACGCTCGCCGTCCCGGGCGCCTTCGTCGTCGCCGTCCTGGCGCTGCCGCTGGTGCTGATCTCGGCGCGCCACGGTGGCCGCATCGGGCGGCTCGCCGACCGCCTGCCCTATATCGTCCATGGCTTACCGGGTCTGGTGGTGGCGCTGGCGCTGGTCTTCATCTCGATCCACTACGCAAGCCGCCTCTACCAGACGGTGCTGATCCTGTTCGCGGCCTATGCCGTGCTCTTCATGCCGCTCGCGCAATCGGCGCTGCGCGCCTCGATCGAGCTCGTACCCGCGCGACTGGAGGAGGTGGCGCGCGGCCTCGGGCGCCGCCCGCTCGCCGCCTTCCTGTCGGTGACGCTGCCGAACATCACGCCCGGCATCGGCGCGGCGCTGGCGCTGCTCGCCCTCGAACTGATGCGCGAGCTGACGGCGACGCTGATGCTGGCGCCGATCGGCGTCGTGACGCTCGCGACCGAGGTCTGGACGCACACGAACGACAGCGCCTATGCGGCGGCCGCCCCTTTCGCCGCGCTGCTCGTCGTTGTATCGGCTCTTCCAGTCTACGTCTTCACCCGGCGCAGCCTGGAACTCTACGACATCTGAACCCGCTCCCATGACGCGCGTGCGCATCCGCAATGTGACGAAGGCCTTCGGTCCGCAGCCCGTGCTGCGCGGCGTCGACGTCGACCTGCCGCATGGCGGGATTCTCGCGCTGCTCGGCTCGTCGGGCTGCGGGAAGACGACGCTGCTGCGCCTGCTCGCCGGCTTCGACCGGATCGACGACGGCGAGATCGTCGTCAACGACACCGTCTTTGCCGCTCGGGACCGCCACGTGCCGCCCGAGAAGCGGCGGATCGGCTACGTCCCGCAGGAAGGGGCGCTCTTCCCGCATCTGACCGTCACCGGCAACGTCGCCTACGGCCTCTCCCGGCAGGAGCGCGCCGGGCCGCGGGTCGCGGAGGTCCTCGCGCTGACGGGCCTGACGCCGCTTGCGGAACGCCCGCCGAGCGCGCTCTCGGGCGGCCAGCAGCAACGCACGGCGCTCGCCCGGGCCCTCGCGCCGCGGCCGGACATCGTGCTCCTCGACGAGCCCTTCAACGCGCTCGACCTCGCGCTGAGGCGGTCCCTTGCCGAGGAAGTGACCGCCATGCTGCGACGGACCGGCACGACGGCGATCCTGGTCACCCACGATCCGGAGGAGGCCTTTGCGAGCGCCGATACCGTCGCCGTGATGCAGGACGGCACGATCGCGCAATGCGCCGATCCCGCGACCGTCTATCTCGAGCCTGCGAGCCCCGCCGTCGCGCGGATCACCGGCGATGCGATCCTGCTTTCCGGCACGGTCGAGGGGGACCAGGTGATGACCGACATCGGCGCGCTTGCCTTTTCAGGCCTCGCCGCGCAGCAGCAACAGGTGACGGTTTTCCTTCGCCCCGAGCAGGTCCTCCTCGGCGCGGCGGCAGAATCCGGCCGCGCCGTGATCGAGGGATCGAGTTTCCGCGGCAATACGACGATCGTCACGCTCCGCGCCGGCGAGACGCTGGTGAAAGTCCCGCACCGCGGCCATTTCGCCGCCGATCGCGGGCGGCCCGTCTCCGTCACGATTGCCGGCCGAGCGCTCGTCTTTCCGGAAGCCTGACCCGAACGCAGTTCTTCGGGTGGACCTTTTCGGCCGGACGCCCTACATGGGTTCCAGAGCAGGCTTGTCCTGCCGGCGTCGTCGACGCCGCCCCTTGCGAAGCCGGAGCACCGGCTCCGCGCTGACCTGCCGATGGCCGTGTGCCCTCGGATCGGCCCGGCTCCGGCCGAACATGCCGCCTGCAAGCCGAAGCAGCATGCCCGCTCGAAGGATCGGGTGCCGGCAGGTCGTTACCGGACACCAGCGGCCACTGCCGCCCGGGCGCCGCAACCGAATTACGAAGGAGAGTCCATGCAAGTTCTGGTTCGAGACAACAACGTTGATCAGGCCCTCCGCGCGCTGAAGAAGAAGCTTCAGCGGGAGGGCGTCTTCCGGGAAATGAAGGCGCGCCGCGCCTATGAGAAGCCTTCAGAACGCCGCTCGCGCGAAAAGGCCGAGGCCGTCCGCCGCAGCCGCAAGGCGGCCCGCAAGCAGGCGCAGCGCGAAGGCCTGCTGCCGAAGCGCAAGGCCCGCGCCGGCCACCGCTGAGGCCGGCCCACTTTCCAGCCTCCGCATCTGACCAAGCCCTCTCCGCGCCGGAGGGGGCTTTTTCATGTGCCTTGCGCGGGGCGCACGGCTGATGCCCCAGTTTCGCGTTGCGAGGCGGTTGTCGGTGAAGGAGAAGCATGTAACTTTCATCGAATGCTCGAATATCCGCGCATCGACCTCTGCCGCGCTGCCATGAGCAAGCCGCAGCGCCCTTTCCTGCCGTTCTCGAGGCCGCACGAGCGCCTGCGGAGCAGCGGCCGAATGCCGAAGCCGGAATCGTAACGGCTGCACCCAGCTCGCCCCGGTCCAGACAAGACCCCTCCGGCTCATGGCATTCCAGGAAACGGCATTGCATCAGAATCTTCTCGTCCTCGACGTCGGCACGACCTCGGCGAAGGCCGTGATCTTCGATTCCTCCGGTGCGATCGTCTCTTCGGCGACGCGGAGCGTCGAAACGGTGAGCCGGGCCGACGGGACACGCGAGCAGTCGACACGCCAGTGGTGGCAGGCGATCACCGAGGCGTCGCGGGCGCTCGCGGCGCGCGACACGGTCTCGGCAATCGCGCTGACGGGATCGATGCAGAACCTGATCGTCGTCACGGCCGACGGCGCGCTCTGCGACCGCGCGATCCTTTATTCCGACTCCCGCGTCGAGCAGGCGGATATCGACGCCCTGACGGAGAGGCTGCCCGCGGACTTCGTTGCGCTGACGGGCAACACGCTCGACCCCGCCTCCGTCATCAGCCGCATCGCGACCTTTTCCCGCTTCTATCCGGAAATCGAGACGAGCGCGGTGCGCAGCTTCCTCTTCGGCGCGAAGGACGCGCTGATCTTCCGCATGACCGGACGCGCGGTCTGCGACCCGACGACAGCCTCGACGACGGGGCTCATGGACTTCGTCGGGCGGCTGTGGAGCGACAAGGTCGTGGCGGCGGCCGGCATCGAACGCGCGCAGCTTCCGGATATCCTCCCTGCGACGGCGGTCACGGGCAGGCTCCGCGCCGACGCAGCGGCGGAGCTCGGGCTCGCCGCCGGCCTGCCCGTGCATGCCGGCGCCGGCGACGCGGCGGCCGCCACCTGGGGCGCCTTCGCGAACAGCGGCGGGGCCGCCTACTGCTATCTCGGCACGACGGGCTGGGTGGCGACGACGGTCGACGACCGGACGGCCCTCAAGCCCGACGTCTATCGCCTGGCCGAGCCCGTCTTCATCCGCAAGACGATCGCGATCTCGTCCTTTCTCTCGGCCGGCGCTGCCTTCGGCTGGCTCGCCGGCTGCGTTGCGGCGGACCCGAGAGCGCTTGCCGAAGAGGCGGACGCCGCCGACGGGCAGCCGCCGTCGCTCCTCTTCCTGCCCTATCTGTCCGGGGAACGCGCGCCCTTCGACGACCGCAGCGTGCGCGCCGCCTTCCTCGGCATCGACGGCTCGCATGGCCGCGCCGACCTTGCCTATTCGGTGATGGAGGGGATCGCGCATGCGGTGCGCCACAACCTCGAATCGCTCAATCCGGTCGAGGCGCCGCTGACGATGATCGGCGGGGGGGCGGAACGGGCCCTGCAGCGCCAGCTCGTCGCCGACGTCCTCGACCGTCCCGTCGCCTTCGGCGAAGCCTCCGCCACCATCACCGCCTTCGGCATCTACCGGATGATCGCGCCGCTCCTCGAGTTCGCCGGCCCCGGACCGTCGGCCCGGCACCTGCTGGCCGCCCGCTCCGAGCGGCGGAGCCGCGCCGACCGGCGCTATGCCGCCTATCTGGAAGCTGCGGCCTTCGCCCGGCGCCATGCCGCAAGCCTGGCCGAGCCGGCAGGCGACGACCCGGCAGCCGTCGAGACCGAGGCCCGGGCGCCGGCCTGAGCCTCAGGCGGCCTCGCCGGTTTCGTCGATCCAGCCCTCGTCGGAGATCGGCGCCCAGCGCACGCTTTCCTCCGCCAGGAAATCGATCGAGTGCACGGCGACATAGTCCTCGTGGATCAGGCAGACGTCGTAGGTCGGCGGCAGGCCGCCATAGCCGAGCGCCTGGCGCTTCTCGAACTCCGGCAAGCAGGGGTGGTTCGTCGAGCGCGGCGCCGACATCGGCACGCCGGCGACCGAGCCCGCCAGGATGTAGTGGCAATGGCCGAAGAAGATGTGGCGGATCACGTCGCGGCGCTCGCGGATGATCTGCCGGAAGGCCGGGCCCTCCACCATGCCGATGACGTCGGCGGAACGCACGCCGACCGGCGAGGGATTGTGGTGCATGAAGAGGCAGACGGGCATGCGATCCTTCCGCGCCCGGAGAAGCTCACGCACAAGCCATGCCCGACGCGGCGCGTCATAGACGCCGGCATGGGTCGGGCCGACGGTGTCGAGATAGAGCAGGCGGGTGCCATCACGATCCTCCGACCACTGCACGAATCCGGCTTCGTCCGTCGGCGTCTCGGGGAACACCGCGAGGAAGTTCGCCCGGTCGTCGTGATTGCCGATCAGGAGGCGCGGCTTCAGCGGCGACGCCTCAAGGATCGCCCTCAGGGTGCGATAACTCTCAAGTCCGCCGCGATGGGTGAGGTCGCCGGTGATGACGACAAGATCGGCGTCGGCATTGTTGCGTTCGATATGCGAGAGGCAGGCGCGGAAGTTGCCGACCGGCTCGCTCTCGAGGATCAGGCTGTCGTGGATATGGATATCGGAAACATGAACGATCTTCATCGCCGCCTTACCGTTCGCTGACGCCATTCGCGCGGCATCGGAACAGCAGAAGTCCGCTGACCGCAAGCGGATTCTATCACCGCAGCGCCGACAGCGCGTCCAGGGTCCTGCGTTGCTCGTGCATCTTGAGGAAGACGCGGTAGTCGCGGGCGAAGCGTTGCGCAGCGGCAGGATCGGGCCGGCGCCGGGTGCCGCCGCGATACATCGCGGTGCAGGCCGCTTCCAGGCTCGGATAGAGACCGGCGGCGGCGGCGGCGACCATGCCTGTTCCAAGGAGCACGGCGTCCTTCGTCGCCGGCGTGATGACGGAGCAGCCGGTTGCGTCGGCGTAGAGCTCCATGAGCAGCGGGTTCTTCGTGTGGCCGCCGGTGACGTGCAGCGTGTCGATCTCGTAGCCAGCCTCGTTCAGCCGGTCGAGGATGTGGCGCACGCCGAGCGCGATGGCGACCGCTGTGCGCCAGTAGAGCCGGCAGAGACTGTCGAAGGAGGCGTCGAGGGTGAGGCCGGAGATGACGCCGACGGCATGCGGATCGGCGAGCGGCGAGCGGTTGCCATGGAAGTCCGGCAGGACGTGCAGGCGGCCGGCGAGGTCGTAGCCTTCCGTCTGCCTCAGTTCCATGATCCGGGCGACGATGCGCGCATGCAGTTCCGGCGTCGGTCTTCCGCCGGCGCCGTGCCAGCGGATGATGTGATCGAGCAGCGCGCCGGTCGCCGACTGGCCGCCCTCGACGAGCCAGCCGTCGCGCAAGGCGGCGCCGAAATAGGGTCCCCAGATGCCCTGGCTCGCCAAGGCCTCCCGCGAGAAGGCCATGACGCAGCTCGACGTGCCGGCGATCAGCGCCATGTGGCGCTCGATGCTGCGCGAGGCGCCGGCGAGGCCGCCGAGGACGCCCAGCGCGCCGGCATGGGCATCGATGAGGCCGGCGCCGACCCGGCAGTCGCCGTCGAGGCCGAGCGCGGCTGCCGCTGCTTCGGTGAGTGAGCCGAGATCCTCGGCGATCGGGCTTGCCCGCTCCGGCAGGCTGCCCCGCTCCAGCATGTCGGAAATGCCCATCGCCGCGAAGAAGTCCCGCTGCCAGCCCTCCGGCTCATGGGCGAGGAAGGCCCATTTGCAGGCGAGCGTGCATTGCGAGCGGGCGGTCGAGCCGCTTGCCTTCCAGGTCAGGAAATCGGTGAGATCGAAGAAATGGCCGGCCCCTGCCCAGGTCTCCGGATTGTGCCGCTTCAGCCACATCAGCTTCGGCGTCTCCATTTCCGGCGACATGACGCCACCGATGAACTCGAGGACGCGGTGGCCGCTCGCGGTGCACTCGTCGGCTTCGACGAGCGCGCGGTGATCGAGCCAGACGAGCGTGTCCCAACGCTTTTCGCCGCCCGGAGAGACGGCAAGCTGGCCGCCGTCGGCGCCGCGCACGACCAGCGAACAGGTGGCGTCGAAGCTGATGCCGGCGACGTCCGCCGCGGCGACCCCGGCATCGGCAAGCGCCGCACGCACCGCCGCTGAGACGGCGCGCCAGATGTCCTCGGAGTCGTGCTCGGCGAAATTCTCGCGCGGCACGTTCATCTCGATCGGATGGTCCGCCCTGCCCTTGAGCACGCCGGCGCCGTCGAGCACGCCGGCGCGGGCGCTCCCGGTGCCGACATCGACGGCAACGACGAAATGGCGCATCAACTCACTTTCCGGTCGGCCGAAGAGCGGCAATCAGATCGGGCAATGCTTTCATATCGTCGAAAATGAGATCGGGCTCAAGGTCGCGCATGGCCTCGAGATGCTTCGGTCGGCCTGCGTGCGAGGCGCCGGTGAAGCCGAAGACGCGCATGCCGGCGGCCCGCGCGGCGGCGACGCCGGCGAGGCTGTCCTCGATGACGAGGCAGGCATGCGGGGGGACGCCCATGTTCTCCGCCGCAAAGAGGAAGAGGTCCGGCGCGGGCTTGCCGCGGTCGACCATGGTGGAGGAGAAGATGTGGTCGCCGAGACGGTCGATCAGCCCCGTCACCGTCAGCGACAGGCGAATGCGCTCGACCTGGCTCGACGAGGCGACGCAGCGGGGGATGGCCAGCGCCTCCAGCGCCTCGCGGATGCCGCGGACGGGCTTGAGCTCGCTGCGGAAGCGGCCATAGAGGCGCCGACGCATCGTCTCCAGGTGGATCGGCTGGATCGAGAGGTCGTGCTCGTGCTCCAGAATCTCGCAGATCGAGGCGAGGCTCTTGCCGAGGAATCGGTCGTAGGCCTCGTCCTCGGACATGGTGCCGCCCGCCTCGGCAATCATCTCGACCAGCACGCCGATCGAGATCGGCTCGCTGTCGACGAGGACGCCGTCGCAGTCGAAGATCACCAGCCCGGGCGCGGCAGGGCGCATGTCTAGATGCTCTTCAGCATGCCGCCGTCGACGTGGTAGGTCGCGCCGACGGAATAGCTTGCACGGTCGGAACAGAGGAAGACGAAGAAGTCGGCGAGCTCCTCCACTGTGCCGAAGCGTTTGATCGGCGCATGCTCGTCGGCCACCCCCTGCAGATAGCCCTGCCAGTCGCCGCCGCTGCCGGCGGAAAGCTGCTTGGCCGTCTTCACCCAGTCCGGCGTCAGGATCAGGCCGGGATTGACCGTGTTGACACGGATGTTGTCCTTGATGACCTCCGTCGACAGCGTCTTCGAGAACATCAGGAGCGCCGCCTTGGTGACGTTGTAGATCGGCTCGTACCAGAGCGGCTGGACGGCGCAGATCGAGGCGTTGTGGACGATCGCGCCGCCGCCGCGCTCGCGCATCATCGGCACGATGCCGCGGGCGAGCCGGACCGCCGCCATGACGTGCAACTCCCAATAGGCCTGCCACTTCTCGTCGGGGGCCTCCATGATCGTCTCGTTGGAGCCGGTGCCCGCATTGTTGACGAGGATGTCCGCGCCGCCGAAGCTCTCGCGGATGCCGCCGATCAGCACGTTTGCCCCCTCGGCCGTCGCGATGTCGCAGGCGACGGCCTTCGTCCTGACCCGGTGGCTCTTCGCGATCCGCTCCGCTTCCGCCTCCAGACGCTCGCGGCTGCGAGCGGCGAGCACTACGTGCGCGCCTTCACGGGCGAAGGCTTCCGCGACCCCCAAGCCGATGCCGACGCTCGCGCCGGTCACCACCGCAACCTTGTCCTTCAGGCCGAGATCCATCCCGCCCCATCCTCCACAGTTCCAGAAACAGCCGGCCGCGACGGCCGGTCGTCAAAGCGTGCCGGCGAGATAGCGCTTCAGCGTCTCTTCGGTGCCGGCCTGCCACAGCGTCTCCAGCGCATGCGCGAAGCCCTTGCGGAAGGTCTCCGACCGGCCGACCTCGCCGAAGATGTCGTCCATGGCGAGGAAGGCCATCGGGTCGTCCTTCGCCGCGCGCGCATGCTTCTGCAGGCGGTCCCAGTTCGGATCGTTCGGCGCGATCTCCTTGCCGCTGTCGGTGGTGCCGTAGCAGTAGCGGCACCAGAGCGCGGATTCGAGCGCCAGGCCGGTCACGGGAAGGCCCTGCCGCAGCCGGTCGGCGGTCGAGGGCAGGATGAACTTCGGCTGGCGGTTGGAGCCGTCGAGGCAGAGGCGGCGCACCGTATCGCCGATCTTCGGATTGGCGAAGCGGCGCTCGATCAGCGCGAAGTAGTCGCCGAGGTCCGTGTCCGGCACGGGCGGGACGATCGGGATGATCTCCTCCGTCTCGACCTTCGTCAGGAAGTCGCGGATCAGCGGGACCGCCATCGCCTCGTGGACGAAGTGGATGTCCATCAGGCCAGCCGGATAGGCGATGATCGCATGGCCGCCGTTCAGGATGCGGATCTTCATCTTCTCGTAGGGCGCGACGTCCTTGACGATCGTCACCCCGGCCTTCTCGAAGGCCGGACGGCCGGACGTGAAATGATCCTCGAGAACCCACTGCTTGAATTCCTCGCAGAAGACGGGCCAGGCGTCGTCGACGCCGAAGTCTTCCGCGGCAATCCTGATCTCGCGCTCGCCCGTCGCCGGCGTGATGCGGTCGACCATCGCGTTCGGAAAGGCGACATTCTCCCGGATCCACGCGCCGAGGCCGGGGTCGGCAAGATCGGCGAGGCCCGCGACGGCGTCACGCGCCACCTCGCCATTGCCGGGAATGTTGTCGCAGCACATGACGGTGAAGGGGAAGGTACCGGCGGCGCGACGGGCCTTCAGCCCCGCGACGATCAGGCCGAAAACCGTCTTCGGCCTGTCGAGATTCTGCCCGTCGTGGACGATCTCCGGATGGGCGGGATCGAAAACGCCTGTCGCCGGATTGATAAAGTAGCCGCCCTCGGTGATCGTCAGCGAGACGATGCGGATCGCGGGGTCGGCGAGGCGGGCGATCATTCCGGCCGTGTCGGCCGGATCAAGGAAATCGATCATCGCGCCGGTGACGCGGGCCGCCGAGCGGTTGTTGTCCTGCTCGACGACGGTCGTGAGGCAGTCCTGCCCGCCGAGCTTCTCGCGCATCGCCGCGTCGGAGGGGAGGATGCCGGCGCCGACAATTGCCCAGTCGTGGTCGCTGCCCGTGTTGAAGAGATCGTCGAGATAGACGGCCTGATGCGCGCGATGGAAGTTGCCGACACCGAAATGGACAATGCCGGCGCTCAGGTCGGCACGATCGTATCCGGGAACGCCGGCGGTCCGCGCGATGGTCTCGAGATTGGCGAGCGACAGCTTGGTACTCATGTTTCGTCTTTCCTTGGCTGCGCGGATCGTCCCGGCCGAACCCCGCGTCCTGGGACGGTTTCCGAGTTTCGAGCCGGACCCTATGGCCTTCGTCAGTCTTAGAGCTGCTCCGGTTTCCAGCCGCGTCCTATGCCTTCGTCATTCCTGTGCTTGTCACAGGAATCCATTCCGTTCCGCCGTCCCAACGGGTGCGCCAAGACGGCCTCCCCAAGAGGCGGGCCGAGGGGAATGGACCCGTGTGACAAGCCCAGGGGTGACGGAGAGGTGGTGACTCATCTCTTCAGCTCATCCAGTTTCCGCCGTCGACGTTGTAGGTCTGCGCGACGACGTAATCGCTCTCGCTGGAGGCCAGGAAGATCGCCATGCCGGTGAGATCGTCGGCGGTGCCCATACGCCCATAGGGCACCGCCTCCCCGACCTGCTTCTTCTTCTCACCCCGCGGACGATTCTCGTATTTCGCGAAGAGCGCGTCGACGCCGTCCCAGTGCTCGCCGTCGACGACGCCGGGCGCGATGGCATTGACGTTGATGCCGTGCTTGATGAGGTCGAGGCCGGCCGATTGCGTCAGGCTGATCACCGCCGCCTTGGAGGCGCAGTAGATCGCGACGAGCGGCTCGCCGCGCCGGCCGGCCTGGCTCGCCATGTTGATGATCTTGCCGCGGCGGCCCTTCTCGATCATTGAGCGGGCGACGGCCTGCATCGTGAAGAGCGCGCCCGAGACGTTGATCGCGAAGACCTTTTCGTAGCTCTCGCGCGTGATCTCGACGATCGGCGCCAGATCGAAGATCG
>JBQCEN010000287.1:0-8388 GCA_051960215.1 Pararhizobium sp. | reverse complement strand
CCGCCACGCTTCCGGCGACCGCGCCGGCCACGGCAGCCGGGCGCGCGAACGTCGTCCGCGATGCCGAGATCGAGGGCCTGCTCAAGGACTACGCGCGGCCGATCTTCAAAGCCGCCGGCCTGTCGCGCAAGGGCATCGAGGTGGTCCTCATCAACGATCCGGACTTCAACGCCTTCGTTGACGGGCGCCGGATCTTCGTCAACACCGGCACGATCATGAATGCGGAGACGCCGAACGAGGTGATCGGCGTCCTCGCGCACGAATGCGGCCATCTGGCAGACGGCCATCAGCAGCGGCTGCGCGAGCAGATGGCCCGGGCCCAGACGCTCGCCGTCGTCGGCAGCGTGCTCGGCATCGGCGCCGTCGCGGGCGGCATCGCCAGCGGCAGCGGCGGCGCGGCCAGCGCCGGCGTCGGCATGGCGATCGGCTCCGGCTCGATCGCCGGACGTTACCTCCTGAGCTACCGCCGCTCCGAGGAGATGAATGCCGACCAGGCGGCCGTGCGTTTCCTGAACGCGACACATCAGTCGGCCGCGGGAATGCTCCACACCTTCGAGCGCTTCACGCAGGCCGCCGCCCTCGCCGGAGTGAACGTCAACCCCTACGAGCTCAGCCACCCCCTGCCCCAGGAGCGCATCAGCCTGCTCGAGGAGCTGGCCCGCAAGAGCCCCTATTTCTCGGTCAAGGACCCGCCGGCGTTGCAGCGTCGCCACGATCTGGCACGTGCCAAGATCGCCGCCTACACGGGTGGCGCGGCCAGGGTCGCGCAGATCTTCCGCAACGACCCGCGCAGCCTCGCGGCCCGTTACGGCGAGGCGATCGCCGCCCACCTCGCGGGCGACACGCCAGAAGGCCTCGTGAAGATGGACTCGATCCTCAAGCAGGATCCGTCCAATCCCTATTTCCACGAGATGCGCGGCGAGATGCTGCTGACGCTGAGGCGCGCCGATGCGGCCGCCGACGAGTTCGAGGCGGCCCTGAAGCGCGATCCGAACGGCGCGGGCCTGATCGAGGCGCGGCTCGGTCTGGCGCTGCTGTCGACCGGCAGGAAGAGCGAGATGCCGCGCGCGATCGACGCGCTCCGCGCCGGGATCGCCGCCGAACCCGACAACTACCCGGCCTACCGCCAGCTCTCCCAGGCCTATGGCGCGGCCGGAGATGTGGGCCGCGCGCAACTGGCGATGGCCGAAGGCTATTTCCGCGCCGGCAACAAGACGCAGGCTCTTGCCTTCGCGATGCGCTCGTTGCAAAGCCTGCCGAAAGGGACGCCCGCCTGGGTGCGCGCGAACGACATCCTGATGACCGAAAAGGCAAAGGCGAAATAGCCCCGCGCCGGAAACGGCCTCGCCGAGAGAACAAGGAACGAGAATCCCATGCCAACGATCTTCGGAAGAGGCCTTTGCGCACTGCTGCTCACAGCCGTCCTCCTCGCGGCGCCGGCCGCCCATGCCTTCGAGATCAAGAACGAGGCGGCCTTCGACAAGCTCGTCCACGACTATATCGTCGCGCATCCTGAGGTCCTGCTGGAGGCGCAGGATGCTCTGCAGAAGAAGCAGGAAGCTGCAAAGCACGAACAGGACAAGGCCGTCATCGCCAAGAACAGCGACGCCATCTTCCATGCGCCGGGCGACGTCGTCCTCGGCAATCCGAAGGGCGACGTCTCGGTGGTCGAGTTCTGCGACTACAACTGTCGCTACTGCTAGCACGGCTTCGACGAGATGAAGGCGAGCCTCGAGGCCGACAGCAATGTCCGTTTCGTGCTGAAGGAGTTCCCGATCCTCGGCCCCGACTCGCTCGACGCCTCGCATGTGAGCCTCGCCTTCCGCGAGGTGGCGCCGGACAAGTACCGCCAGTTCTTCAACGCGCTCCTCGGCGGCAGCGAGCACGCCGATGCGGACCGCGCCTTCGCGGTGGCGAAGAGCCTCGGCGTCGACCGGCAGACGCTCGAGGCGAAGATGAAGGACCCTGCGATCAAGGCCGAGATCAGCAACGCCTATGCGCTCGCCAACGATCTCGGGGTCACCGGAACCCCCGCCTACGTCCTCGGCGACGAGGCCGTTTCGGGTGCGCTCGGCGCACAAGTCCTCCTGCAGAAGATCGCCAATGTCCGCAAATGCGGCAGCACCGCTTGTTGAGGTCTGCTTGATGCGGTGGAGTCTTCGTTCAGCTTTCGTTTACCGCACCGTGACCTAAATCCGGTTTCGCCAAGAGCCTTTTCTTGGCGCACGCGCATCGTTATACCGGCGCATGATCTCGGCCGCCGTCTCGCCCTGCTGAACGGGCGCGGCGGGATTTTCGATGCGGGCGATGGCTGGGAGCCCGAGCCGAAGACAGGCGTGATGAATGACGGCGTGCCGGACGACGTGGCGGCGCGCCAGGAAACGGATTTCGTTCGTGCGGACGCGTGAAGCAAGGCAGACGGTCGATCCGATAATAACATGTCGTAAAGGGCAGAACCGATGGCAGTGAAGAAGACGAGCATCGATCAGGAGCTGATCCGTGACCTCGCGAACATCCTGACGGAGACGGACCTCACGGAGATCGAGGTCGAGCAGGAAGATCTGAGGATCCGCGTCTCTAGAGCCGCAACCGCCCCGCTGTTCCACACGGCCGTTCCCGCCGCGCCGCCCCAGCCCACCATGGCACAGCCGGTCGTCGCGCAGTCCGCCGAACCGGCAGCGGAACAGCGCTCCGTCTCCGCCAAGAACGCCGTCACCTCGCCGATGGTCGGGACGGCCTATCTCTCCCCCTCGCCCGGCGCCCGCCCCTTCATCGAGATTGGCCAGCCGGTGCGCGAGGGCCAGACGATCCTCATCATCGAAGCCATGAAGACGATGAACCAGATTCCCGCCCCGCGCACCGGCACGGTGGTCGACGTGCTCGTGGAGGACGGCCAGCCGGTCGAATACGGCGAACCCCTGATCGTCATCGAGTAAGGCGCGGACATGTTCCAGAAGATCCTCATTGCCAATCGCGGCGAGATCGCGCTCCGTGTGCTGCGCGCCTGCAAGGAGCTTGGAATCTCCACCGTCGCCGTGCACTCGACAGCCGACCAGGACGCCATGCACGTGCGGCTCGCCGACGAGAGCGTCTGCATCGGCCCGCCGCCCTCGCGCGAGAGCTACCTCAACATCCACCAGATCGTCTCGGCCTGCGAGATCACGGGCGCCGACGCCGTTCATCCGGGCTACGGCTTCCTTTCCGAGAATGCCAAGTTCGCGGATATCCTGGAGGCGCACGGCTTCACCTTCATCGGACCGACGGCCGAACACATCCGGCTGATGGGCGACAAGATCACCGCGAAGAAGACGGCCGAAAGCCTCGGCATTCCGATCGTGCCGGGATCGGAAGGCGGCGTGGCGGACGAGCGCGAGGCGGCGCGGATCGCCCGCGACATCGGCTATCCGGTGCTGATCAAGGCGACCGCCGGCGGCGGCGGACGCGGCATGAAGGTGGCATGCACCGAAGAGGAGCTCTCGATTGCTCTTTCGACCGCCCGCGCGGAAGCGGCTGCCGCCTTCGGCAACGACGAAGTCTACATGGAGAAGTATCTCGGCAAGCCGCGCCACATCGAGATCCAGGTGATGGGCGACGGCCGGGGCGGTGCGATCCACCTCGGCGAGCGCGACTGTTCTCTCCAGCGCCGCCACCAGAAGGTCTGGGAGGAAGCGAATTCCCCGGCGCTCAATGTCGACGAGCGGATGCGGATCGGCGAGGTCTGCGCCGAGGCGATGCGCAAGCTGCAGTATCGCGGCGCCGGTACGATCGAATTCCTCTACGAGGACGGCGAGTTCTACTTCATCGAGATGAACACCCGTTTGCAGGTCGAGCACCCGGTGACCGAAGCGGTGACAGGCATCGATCTGGTCCACGAGCAGATCCGTGTCGCCTCCGGCGGCGGCCTGTCCGTCACCCAGGACGAGGTCCGCTTCAACGGCCATGCGATCGAATGCCGCATCAATGCCGAGGATCCGCGTACCTTCGTTCCCTCGCCGGGCCGCATCACGCATTATCATACGCCCGGCGGGCTCGGTGTCCGCGTCGATTCAGGCGTCTACCAGGGCTATGCGATCCCGCCCTTCTACGACAGCCTCATCGGCAAGCTCATCGTCCACGGCCGCTCCCGCGTCGAATGTATGATGCGCCTTCGCCGGGCGCTGGACGAATTCGTCATTGATGGGATCAAAACGACGATTCCGTTGTTTAGCGAGCTTCTGTCCAACCCCGACATCGCCAATGGCGACTACGACATCCACTGGCTCGAACATTTTCTCGCCAAGGAGGCCGCGGCCGAAGCCTAGAGGGTTTCCCGGAAAAGTGGAAACCGGCTTTCCGTCCGGAAACGCGAGACAGCAAAAGCCTAGATCGTTTTCGCGATTCAACGAAACGCGCAAACGGTCTAGCGTCGCCAGGCTGCGGCGATCTATGCGGGCGCGGTTGTCTCGCCGCCGCTTCATGCCGGAGAAGGCCGATGGCCGTTCGCAGTGACAGACGGACCGAGATCACGCCGCAACTGCTCCTCAAGGCCTACAGTTGCGGCCTCTTTCCGATGGCTGAAAGCGCTGATGACCCGGACGTCTTCTGGGTGGAGCCGGAACTGCGCGGCATCATTCCGCTCGACGAATTCCACGTCTCGCGCAGCCTTGCGAAGATCATGCGCCGGAACCGCTTCGACATCCGTTTCGACACCGCGTTCCCCGCAGTGATCGACGCCTGCGCCGAGGCGACTGCGGGCCGCCCCTCGACCTGGATCAACGGCACGATCCGCAAGCTCTACATCGACCTTTACCACATCGGCCACGCCCATTCCGTCGAGGCGTGGCGGGGAGACATGCTCGTCGGCGGGCTTTACGGCGTCTCGCTGGGGGCCGCCTTCTTCGGGGAAAGCATGTTCTCACGCGAGAGCAACGCGTCGAAAGTATGCCTCGTCCGGCTCGTGGAACGCCTGCGAGAGCGACAGTTTCGGCTTCTCGATACGCAATTCACCACAAGCCATCTCAAGACATTCGGCGCGATCGATGTCTCCCGGCGCATCTACGACAGGCTTCTCCATGAAGCGCTGCAAGGCAACGCTGCGCAATTTTGATGTCCGGATGAAAGATTCATTGCCGCTATAAATGCCGTTGCCACGAAACATCCTTCTTCTTTCCCGGAACAAGGCGTGAATTCCTGCGTTGATTGTGCCGTTAGCCCCAAGGCCAATCAGAGGACTCCCATGCCGCTCAAATCTGCGCTGCTCGCATCGGCCGCGACGCCCCTTCTCATCCTTTCCCTGACGTCGAACGGGCAGGCACAGCCCGCCCTCCCGTCCACAGCGGCGTCCCCGGCGGCGTTCGTCGTTGCCCAGGCCGACCAGCCCCAGCAGGATGAGCGGCGCCACAAGCATCATCAGCGAGGCGATCAGCAGCCTGACGCCGGCCAGCAACCCGCACAGCAAACGACGCAGCCTTCGGCGCAATCCAGCGGCGACCAGGGCGCTGCCGGACAGGACGGTGCGTCGGACTCCGGTTCAGGCAAAACGCAAAAGCGGCACCACGATCACGAGCAGCGTGGCGACAAGGGCGCCCAGCAGCCGGAGAAGGCGCAGCAGCCCGCGCCGTCCGCTGAAAAGCGCTCCGCTCCTGCGGCGGCAGACGGCAATTCGGGCCAGGGCGACCAGCAGCGGAAATCGGAGCAGCGGGCGCAAACGACCTCCTCGGGCAAGTCCGACAGCAATGCCTCCGACAGCGCCGGGCAGCCGAAGCATCATCACAAGGATCGCAAGGAAAGCGGCCAGTCCGACCAGAACCGCGACCACGGCGGCGCATCAACCGCAGATCACGGCGATCATTCGAAATCGCAGTCCGATCAGGCGCCCGATCAGGCGAAGGACCAGCAAAAGCCGTCTGCGCACCACAAGCAGTCCGACCAGCAGAAGATGGAGACCAAGCAAGCTCCGGCGGCCGAACCGGCTCCTGCGGCCAAGCAGGCGGCCCCGCAAGCCGTGGCGCCACAGCAGCAGCGCAGCCTCGCGCCGCAGCAGCGGTCGGGCGAATCGGCGCAACAGCCCGCCCTGAAGCAGCCCTCCGATCAGGGGCAGACCTCCGATCAATCGCAGGGTGAGCGGAACGGCAAGCGGTCCGGCGAGCATTCACGCGATCATCATCGCGATCGGAACGGGCAGCAGGCCGACGGACAGAACGGTCAGGCAGCGGAGCAGCCGAACGCCCTCCAGCCCAACGCGCAGAACGCACAGCCTGCCGCGAAGGGCGCGCCGGTGAAACAGAACGGCAGCAACCTCGCTGCGCCACAGCCGCTCGACGCGGCTCCGGCCAAGAACGCTGCCACCGTTGCCACGCCGGGCGCGAAACCGGAGCGGTTGAACGTGCCGAACGGCGCTCCCGTCCTCGACAGCGCCAAGGATTACGGGCAGCAGGGCCAGCAGGACCGCAACGGCGATCGGCGCCAGCTACGCCAGGCCGACCAGTCGAGGCAGGACCGCGAGCGCTACAACCAGCCCGTGGACATTCGGTCTGCCACCGAAGTGAAGGGCGAGCGCGTCAAGGAAGCGCCGCAATACGCGCCGCCGAAGGATGTCCATGTCGAGAAGAAGGTCGACAACCGCTACATCGTGACGATCAACAACAAGACGGTGATCGAGAACACGGACCATCATCGGATCGCCCACGACGCGCGCGACGTCTACTACGAGGATCTTCCGCATAACAATACGCGCCAGGTCGTCGTCAGGCCCGACGGCGTCCGTGTCGTCACCATCCGCAACGAGTATGGCGACATCCTCCAGCGCTCGCGCTTCGACCGCGGCGGCCAGGAGACGGTCCTGATCTATGCCCCCGACTACGACCGCGGAGACCGCCGCGACTTCTATCGCGAGCCGGACCTGCCGCCGATCCGCCTGACGGAGCCGGTCGACGACTACATTCTCGAGGCCGGCGGCGCGTCAACGCGCCAGATCGTGACCTTCCTCGAGAAGCCGCCGATCGAGCCGATCGAGCATGTCTACACGCTCGACCAGGTGCGCTACTCGGCCCGTCTCCGGGACATCATGCCGCGCATCGACATCGACACGATCACCTTTTCCACCGGCAGCGCGGCGATCGAGCAAAGCCAGGCGCGGAGCCTCGAAGCACTGGCCAAGGCAATCCAGGATGTCGTCCAGCGCGACCCGGGCCAGGTCTTCCTGATCGAGGGCCATACGGACGCGGTCGGATCCGATCAGTCGAACCTCATCCTTTCGGACAAGCGAGCCGAATCGGTGGCTGAAGCGCTGACGCAGGATTTCGATGTGCCGCCGGAGAACCTCGTCACGCAGGGGTACGGCGAGCAGTACCTGAAGATCGATACGCAAGGGCCGGAGCGCGCCAACCGGCGCGTGACGGTCCGCCGGATCACGCCGCTGGTGAGGCCGACCGCCAGCCGTTGAGCCGCAACTGCCTGACATACGAGACGCCGCGCCACTCGCGCGGCTTCTCTCTTTTCCGGATGCAGCTATTGCGTCTCCAGGACAGGTAAAAACCGGCTTTCCGTGCGGAAACGCAAGAAGACAAAAGCGTGCATCGCTTTCGCGATTCGACGAAACGCGAAAACGATCTATTGCGCGCGCGACGGCGGCGGAAGCTGGCCGCCCTGTTGCACCGGAACGGGCAAGGCCGGCGCCTGTGGGACCTGTCCACCATTTGCCGCCGGTGCGGGCGCCGGAGCGACCGGCGCAGCCGGCGTCGGATTTTGCGGAGCGGCAGGCGCAGGCGGAGCTGTGGGTGCGGTCGGGGACGCCGGCGAAGCGGCTGGCGCCTGGGTCTCCGCCGGCGTCTTTTCCGGCGGCTCGTCGGACGGCGCGATGGCCTCCTTGTCCGTCGCCGAAGCGGGCGGTGGCGGCACGTCCGACGTCATCTTGCAGTCTTTCAGCCAGACGTCATAGACCGGGTGCTCGATCGCATTCAGGCCGGGCGACGCGGCGAACATCCAGCCTGTGAAGATACGCTTGATCTTGCGGTCGAGAGTGATCTCGTCGACCGCGACGAAGGCGTCGGTCTTCGGTGCCTCCGCATCGTCGCGCGTGAAGCAGACGCGCGGCGTCACCTGCAGCGCCCCGAACTGCACGGTCTCGTTGACATAGACGTCGAAGGTCGTCGTGCGGCCGGTGATCTTGTCGAGGCCGCTGAAGACGGCGACCTTGTTGGAGATACGCGCGGCCCTCGCCGCCTGCGGCAGAAGCATGGCCGCAAGGCCGGCGACCACGGCGACGGAGGCCAGCTCTCTCGAGAACCGCAAGACGCCGCGTCGCTGCTTCGCCACCGCCCCTGTCCTCTTTCGGTCCTTCGCCACTTGCCGATCGCTCGTCCGGCCGTATGGCCAGAGCCGGGCGAAGGCGTTCAGGACTTTGGCGTC
>JBQCEN010000286.1:0-9244 GCA_051960215.1 Pararhizobium sp. | reverse complement strand
ATGACGATGCGCGCCGTCAACGAGGCGGGCCGCGCGCTCGTCATCCGCACGGCGCTCGCGTCAGACATCGCCCACCGGTCGAACGATGCGACGGAGAGGCAGGCGGCGGAAGACCTGCTCGGGCTGATGACGCCGGTGATCAAGGGGGTGCTGACCGACCGCGCCTTCGACAACGCCGTCCAGGCGCAGCAGCTCTATGGCGGACATGGCTATATCGAGGAACACGGCATGAGCCAGTTCGTCCGCGATGCCCGCATCACCATGATCTACGAGGGCACCAACGGCATCCAGGCCCTCGACCTCGTCGGCCGCAAGCTCGGGGCGAATGGCGGGCGCGCCGTCATGGCCTTCTTCAAGGAGGTCGGCGACTTCTGCGAGGCGCACCGCGACGACGAGACGATGAGCGTCTTCACCAGGCACCTGAAGAAGGGGCTGAACGACCTGCAGGCCGCCTCGATGTGGTTCATGCAGAACGCCATGGCGAAACCCGACAATGCCGGCGCGGGTGCCACCGACTACATGCACCTCTTCGGCCTCGTCGCCATGGGCCAAATGTGGGCGGAGATGGCCCGCGTGGCGCTGGCGAAGCTCGCGGACGAGCCGGAGGACCGGCCGTTCCTCGAGGCGAAGCTGGCGACGGCGCGCTTCTACATGGAGCGGCTGATGCCGGAGACGGCGCTCCGCCGCGCCCGCATCGAAGCCGGCGCGCAATCGGCCATGGCCCTTGCGGCGGACGCGTTTTGATCGGAAGCTGGTGCGGCATGATTAAATCCGACCCGGTGACCAATCTTCCGTTCCGTCCGGCGTCATCCTCTGCCTTGTGCCGAGGATCTGCAGGCGTCTCGACAAGACAGACGTTTGCAGATGGCCGGCACAAGGCCGACCATGACGCAGAACGGAGGCCGGCGTCTTATCGCCACTCCGGCGTGTCGGCGCTCGCCGTCAACGCAATCGCCAGGACCTGAGAATGGCTGAATTCACCCTCCATTGCTTCAGCGAAAGCGGCAACGCCTACAAGGCGGCGCTGATGCTCTCGCTCTGCGAGGCGGACTGGGAGGTGCGCCGCGTCGCCTATTTCTCGGGCGAGACGCAGCGGCCGGAGTTCCGCGCGACGAACGAAATGGGCGAGGTGCCGGTGCTCGACCACCATCGGCCAGGCGGCGACCTTCGTCTCAGCCAGTCGGGCGTGATCCTGCACTATCTCGCCGAGGTCTTCCGCCGCTTCGGTCCCGAGACCGAAGAGGAGAAGCTCGAGATCCTGCGCTGGATCCTCTTCGACAACCACAAGCTGACGAGCTACACGGCGACCGCGCGGTTCCGGCTGCGCTTCCTGAAGATGCCGGCCGACGATCCGGTCAACGCCTTCCTCGTCACCCGGATGACCGGCGCGCTGACCGTTCTCGACACGCATCTGGAGGGGCGCCGGTGGGTCGTCGCGGAGCGCCCGACGATCGCCGATCTCTCCCTCTGCGGCTACCTGTTCTGGCCGAGCCATTTCGGCGTCTCCTGGGCGGACTTCCCGGCGATCGGCGCCTGGCTCGACCGTATCCGCGCGCTCGACGGCTGGGCGATGCCGGAGGACCTGATGCCGTCCGGGCAGGAGCCCGAGAGCAAGATTGCCTGACGCAAACGCCACGGAGATTCGAGGTATGGCCGAAGTCTACGTCTACGACGCCGTCCGCACGCCGCGCGGGCGCGGCAAGAAGGACGGCAGCCTGCACGAGGTGCCCTCCGTCCGCCTCGGCGCCCGGGTGCTGGAGGCGATCCGCGACCGCAACGGCCTCGACACCACCAAGGTCGACGACATCATCTTCGGCTGCGTCGACGCCGTCGGCGAGGCGGGCGGTGACATCGCCCGGGCCGCCGCCTTCGAGGCCGGCTACGCGACGGAAGCGCCGGGCATGCAGATCAACCGCTTCTGCGCCTCCGGGCTCGACGCGATCAACATCGGCGCCGGCAAGATCGCGCAAGGGGCCGACGACGTCGTCATTTCCGGCGGCGTCGAATCGATGTCGCGGATCGGCCTCGGCATGGCCGGCGGCGCCTGGTTCATGGACCCGTCGGTCAACCTGCCCTCCTATTTCATGCCGCAGGGCGTCTCGGCCGACCTGATCGCCACGAAATACGGCTTCTCCCGTGACGACGTCGATGCCTATGCCGTCGAAAGCCAGAAGCGGGCGGCGAACGCCTGGGAGAAAGGCTATTTCGCGAAGTCCGTCGTCCCGGTGAAGGACCAGAACGGGCTGACGATCCTCGATCGCGACGAGCACATGCGGCCCTCGACCGACATGCAGTCGCTCGCAAGCCTCAACGTCTCCTTCGAGATGCCCGGCCAGATGGGCGGCTTCGACGCCGTCGCGATCCAGGCGCACCCAGAGATCGAGGCGGTCAACCACGTCCACCACGCCGGCAATTCCTCCGGCATCGTCGACGGCGCGGGCGCCGTGCTTCTCGGCTCCAAGCGGGGCGGCAGGACGATGGGACTGGAGCCCCGGGCGCGGATCAGGGCCTTCGCCAATATCGGCTCCGACCCGGCACTGATGCTGACCGGGCCGGTGGACGTCACCGAGAAGCTCCTGAAGAAGGCGAAGATGGCGCTCTCCGACATCGACCTCTTCGAACTCAACGAGGCCTTCGCGGCCGTCGTGCTGCGCTACACCCAGGCCTTCGACATTGCGACCGACCGGATCAACGTCAACGGCGGCGCCATCGCCATGGGCCATCCCCTCGGCGCGACCGGCGCGATGATCTTCGGGACGGTGCTCGACGAACTCGAACGGCGCGACCTCAACACGGCGCTGGTCACGCTCTGCATCGGCGCCGGCATGGGCACGGCGACGATCATCGAGCGGGTGTGACCAAGGGAAGAGAAGATGGCGGATTCTGACGGTCCAATCTCCCCCCTTGCGGGGGAGATGTCAGCGAAGCTGACAGAGGGGGGTGCTGCGGCCTCTCCTCGATCGCCGGCGCCCGTGTTTGCCGTGCCGCCCTCACCCCCCTCTGCCCTGCCGGGCATCTCCCCCACAAGGGGGGAGATCAGCGCGGGACTGGCCTCTTGGACGAGGCTGGTCGGCGATGGGGAGGCCTAGATGTACGTGCCGAAGCAGTTCCGCGAGGTGAGGCGCGACGTCCTGATCGCGGCCATGCGCGACATCCAGCTCTGCACGCTCGTCACCGCCGCCCATGCCGGCGGGATCGAGGCGACGCATGTGCCGGCTGTACTGTCCGACGACGGCGCGCTGACGCTCGAATGCCATGTCGCGCGCGGCAATCCACACTGGCGCGCCGCCGATGGCACGAGCGAAACGCTGGCGATCTTCCAGGGACCGCACGCCTATGTCAGCCCGAACTGGTATGCGAGCAAGCGGGAGCACGGCAAGGTCGTGCCGACATGGAACTATGTCGTCGTCCACGCCCGCGGCCGGCTTCAGGCCTTCGACGATCCGGACGCGGTGCTGGCGCATGTCACGCGGCTGACGGCGCAGAACGAAGCCGGCCGCAGCGCGCCCTGGGCGGTCAGCGACGCGCCCGCCGACTATCTCGACACGATGCGGAAAGCGATCGTCGGCATGCGCATGACGATCGATCGCCTCGAAGGGAGCTGGAAGCTGATCCAGCACAAGCCGGAAGCCGATCGGCTGGGCACGATCGCCGGGCTTGCCGGCGAGGTAGCGGACAATTCACGCGCCATTGCCAAGCTGATGCAGACGGCCGAGGAGGCGCGGAGATGAGCCTCGCCGGTCTGATCTCCCCCCTTGCGGGGAGATCGGGTGTGGCTGGCGCCCGCACGCCACCCCGTCTCATGAATTTGGGAGAGCCTTGATGACCTACACGAATTTCACGCTCGAAACCGACGCGGATGGCATTGCGCTCGTCACCTGGGACATGCCGGAGAAGTCGATGAACGTCTTCACCCTTGCGGTGATGGACGAGATCGAGGCGATCATCGAAACGGTCGCGGCGGACGCGGCGATCAAGGGCGCGGTAATTACCTCCGGCAAGAAGACCTTCTCCGGCGGCGCCGACCTGACGATGCTGAAGGGCATGTTCGGGATGCTCGCCGAGGAGAAGGCGAGGAACCCGGAGACGGTGGTCAAGACGCTCTTCGAGACGGCAGGCCGGATGAGCCGGCTCTGGCGGCGGCTCGAGACCTCGGGCAAGCCGTGGGTGGCTGCAATCAACGGCACCTGCATGGGCGGTGCCTTGGAGCTTGCGCTCGCCTGCCACGGGCGGGTCGTCACTGACACGAAGGGCGTGAAGCTGGCGCTGCCAGAGGTCAAGGTCGGGATCTTCCCCGGCGCCGGCGGGACGCAGCGCGTGCCGCGGCTGACCAACGCGCAGGACGCGCTGCAGATGATGACGACCGGCCAGTCATTGACGCCGCAGCGGGCGAAGTCCATGGGCCTCGTCCACGCGGTCGTGCCGGCGAAGAAGCTGGTCGCGGCGGCGAAGACGATGATCGAGCAAGGGCTGAAGCCCGTGCAGCCGTGGGACGAGCGCGGCTTCAAGGCGCCGGGCGGCGGCATCTGGACGCCTTCCGGCGCACAGCTCTGGCCGGCGGCCTCCGCGATCCTGCGCCGCGAGAGCCATGGCAACTATCCCGGGCCGAAGGCGATCCTCAAATGCGTCTTCGAGGGCCTGCAGGTGCCCTTCGACACGGCGCTCCGGATCGAGCAGCGCTATTTCACCGAGATCCTGCAGACGCGCGAAGCCTTCGCGATGATCCGCTCGCTGTTCGTCTCGATGCAGGACCTGAACAAGGGCGCGCGCCGGCCGGAGGGCATCAAGCCGACGAAGTTCCGCAAGATCGGCGTGGTCGGCGCCGGCTTCATGGGCGGCGGCATCGCCTATGTGACGGCGAAGGCCGGCATTCCCGTCGTCCTCGTCGACCGCGACGTGGAGACGGCCGAAAAGGGCAAGGCGCAGTCCGAAAACCTCGTCAAGGCGGCGATCCAGAAGGGCCGCTCGACGAAGGAAGAGGGCGACAAGCTCCTCTCGCTGATCACGCCGTCCGCGAGCCACGACGATCTTGCCGACGCCGATCTCGTCATCGAAGCGGTCTTCGAGGACCGCGACGTGAAGAAGGCGGTCACAGAAGCGATCGAGCCGAAGATGAAGCGCGGCGCCGTCTTCGCCTCCAACACCTCGACGCTGCCGATCACGGGCCTTGCGAAGAACGCCAGCCGGCCGAAGAACTTCATCGGCATCCACTTCTTCTCGCCGGTCGACCGGATGATGCTCGTCGAAATCATCCTCGGCAGGAAGACCTCCGACAAGGCGCTCGCCGTCGCGCTCGACTATGCGCGGGCGATCCGGAAGACGCCGATCGTCGTCAACGACACGCGCGGCTTCTTCGTCAACCGCTGCGTGCTCAGATACATGAACGAAGCCTACGACATGCTGATCGAAGGCGTGCCGCCGGCGATGATCGAGAACGCGGCGAAGATGGCGGGCATGCCGGTCGGGCCGCTGGCGCTCAACGACGAGGTGGCGATCGACCTGTCGATGAAGATCCTGAAGGCGGCGCTCGCCGACCTCGGGCCGAAGGCGGTCGCGCCGGAGCACGTCGCCCTCATCACCCGCCTGGTCGAGAAGGAGGGCCGCTTCGGCCGCAAGAACGGCAAGGGCTTCTACGACTATCCGCCGAAGCCTGCCAAAAAGCATCTCTGGCCGGGGCTGAAGGCGCTCTATCCGCAGCAGAAGCCCGAGGATGTCGACGTCGGGGTGCTGAAGAGCCGCTTCCTCGCGACGATCGCGCTCGAAGCCGCCCGCACGATCGAGGAAGGGATCGTCACCGACCCGCGCGAGGCCGACGTCGGCTCGATCCTCGGCTTCGGTTTCGCGCCCTATACCGGCGGCGCGCTCTCCTATATCGACGGCATGGGGGCGGCCGCATTCGCCGACCTCTGTCGCGGGCTCCAGCGCCGGTACGGAGCACATTTCAGGCCGACGAAGCTCCTCCTCGAGATGGCGGAGAAGAACGAGACCTTCTACGGCCGCTTCGGCGGCGGAAAGGACTCCTTCGCCGCCGCCTGATACCTGAAGCGCGATGCCGGGCTCCAGGTTTCTGGCGTGGCGGAATTTCTTCCTAGGAAGCTTTACTCATTCCTGCGGCTCGGCTACAAGAGAAAGGCGGCCCTTCGGGCAGCCGCGGCCTTTTTCCTGTCACCGGGTTCGCGACCGAGCCATGCTATCGCACGACCGAATCTGGGCGGCCATCGACGCGCTCGCCGAGCGTCACAGGCTCTCGCCCTCCGGCCTTGCCCGGCGCGCCGGCCTCGACCCGACGTCGTTCAACAAGTCGAAGCGCCAGTCGGGAGACGGGCGGCTTCGCTGGCCCTCGACGGAATCCGTTCACAAGGTCCTTCAGGCCACCGGCGCCTCTCTGGACGAGTTCATGGCGCTCGTCAGCGGCAGCGCGGCCGAAAGCTTCATACCCGAAGGCGCCTTTCCGCCGCAGGCAGGCTCGATCCCGCTGCTCGGCTTTGCGCAGGCCGGTGCCGGCGGCTTCTTCGACGACGGTGGCTTCCCCGCCGGCCAGGGCTGGGACGTCGTCGATTTCCCGACCTCGCCCGCCGGCAAGTCGGGCGTCTACGCGCTGGAGGTGCAAGGCGATTCCATGATGCCGCTCTACCGCGACGGCAACGTGCTGATCGTCGAGCCGGGGGCGCAGGTCCGCCGCGGCGACCGCGTCGTCGTCAAGACGCGCGAGGGCGAGGTCATGGCGAAGGTGCTCTTCCGCCAGACGGCGAAGACGATCGAGCTCCTTTCGCTCAATCCGGCACATCCGAACCGCAGCTTCGAGCTCACCGAGATCGAGTGGATCGCCCGCATCATCTGGGCAAGCCAGTAGCGTCCGCTCCCTTCTCCCGGTGCGGCCAGAAACCGGTGGCGCCGTCCGCCGGACAGGCTTTATGGTGCGGCGTCATCAAGCCTGAAGGATTCCCATGACCGCACCGATCTCGACCCACGACGCCCTGATCTATGTCATGGTGACGATTTCCGCCGTGGACACGGCGATGAACGACGCCGAACTGGCGCGCATCGGGCGGCTGACGCGCTTCCTGCCGGTCTTCGCGGGCTTCGACGAGGAGCAGCTGATCCCGGTTTCGCGCGATTGCGCGGCGATCCTCGGCGAGGAGCAGGGCCTGGCGACGGTCCTCGACATGGTGCGGGACGCGATCCCGCAGCGGCTCCACGACACCGCCTACGCGCTCGCCGTCGAGGTCGCTTCCGCCGACATGAACATCCAGCAGGAGGAGATCCGCTTCCTCCAGATGCTGCGCGACCGCCTCAACCTCGACAAGCTCACCTGCGCCGCCATCGAGCGCAACGTGATCGCCCGCTTCCGCACGCTGTAAAATCCCGCCAGAGCGCGCGTCGCGCAACGAGGCTTCAGTACATCCCGTTCGGGAAATAGCGCAGGTAGATCTCGGCGAAGCGGCCGTCGCGGCTCATGGCGAGGAGGGCGTGGTCGAAGGCCTCGGTCAGGGCCTCGTCCTTCCTCCGCGCGGCGATCGCAAGGCCTTCGCCGAGAAAATGTCTCGAGAGATAGGGGCCGTCGAAGAAGGCGCAGCATCCGGCAGCCGTCTTGCTGGACAGCCAGAAGGAGAGCTGCAGGCCGTCGCCGAAGACGGCATCGACCTTCCTTGCCTTCAGCGCGTCGAGCATCGCGCTGCGGCTGTCGAAGGGCACGGCTTCGATGCGCGGGAAGAACGCCTTCAGCATCGCCTGGTGAGCGCTGCCCTTGACGACGCCGACCCGCCGCGCGGCAAGCGCGTCCGCCGTCCGGCCGCCGAGCGAGACAGAGGTATTGCGCACGAAGCGCGCCGGAAACTGCAGGTAGGCGCGGGTGAAGCTCAGCGTCTTGCGCGCTTCGGCGGTGATCGCGACGCCGGCGACGATCGCCTCGCCATCGCCGGCCGACAGCGCCTTTTCGAGTTCGTTCCACGGCAAGGCCTGGATCTGGCACTTGTCGACGACCTTCAGTTCCTCGCAGATGCCGCGCGCCAGATCGACGTTGAAGCCCGAGAGCCGCCCCGTCTGGTCGATGAAGCTGAACGGCGGAAAGTCCGTGACGGTGAGGAAGCGAATTCGACCATAGTCCGACAGATCCGGCAGCGCGATCCGCTCCTTGGGATCGAAGTAGTTGGGAATGATCGGTTTTTCCTGCGCAAGCACGGTCTCGGCCGAGAGCGGCACAACCAGCGCGAATATTAGAAAAACAACAAACCCTAAAAATCTTACGGGTGCGCTCGCGTTCAATTTGCTTACCATCCCGGCAGGGGCAGAGGGGAGGCCGGCGCGGCCATCGACAGATAATGCGTTATGGCGGTCAACCGCAAGACGATTGGCCGCAAGGGCCTGAGCTTGCCCGATGGGCCTTGCCGGAGCCGCATCCGGAAGCGCTGGTGCCCGGCCGGGAGCCGGAGCCGTTCGACCGGCTGCGGATCGACGAGGGGCGGTTATTCCGCGCCCTCGGCATCGGCAAACCCGACGTCGAGGCCGCGGCGCGCCGTGCGGCGGAAAACGGCACCACGATCGAACGCGAGCTCATCGCCCACGGCCGCATCGCCGCGGAGACCTATTACGAGGTGCTCGCCCGGATTCTCGGCCTGCCCTACCTGTCCTTCATCCCGGCTGCGGAGGTCGTCGTCAGTCCGCATGTCGATGCCGCTCTCGCGCGGCCGAGGCTTCTCAGGATCGAGCGTGGCGGACGGGCGCTCACGGTCCTTGCCCCGGAGGCGGCACGTTTTTTCGATCTGCGGTCATGGATTGCGCGCAGACCGGCGATGGCCGCCGACCTTGCGATCGCCTCCCCGCGCGCCATTCGCGAGGCCGTCTGGGCCTGCCGGGCCCGGGCGCGCGGCGCGGAAACCGTCCGCGCGCTCTTCGAGGAGAAGCCGGCGGAGAGCGCCCGGCTCGTCCTGACCGGTGCCCAGGGCATCGTGCTCGGCGCCTTCCTCACCGCGGCGGCCGCCGCGGTGATCGTGGCGCCCGGCCCGGCGCTCGCCGCCTTGCACGTCGCGCTGACGACACTCTTCTTCGCCTGCATCGCGCTTCGCCTTGCCGCGCTCGTCCTCTGGCGGAAGCCGGAGGTGAAGCGGGTGTCGGTCGCCGCAGCCGGTCCGCTCCCCGTCTATTCCGTCGTCGTCGCGCTGCATCGCGAGGCAGCGATGGTCGGCCAGCTCGTCACGGCACTCCGCCGCCTGAACTGGCCGCGCTCGCTGATCGAGATCAAGCT
>JBQCEN010000285.1:0-14692 GCA_051960215.1 Pararhizobium sp. | reverse complement strand
GTGCCGGTCTGCTGGTGCAGGCGTTTGATCTCGATGCGCATGTCGACGCGCAGCTTGGCGTCGAGGTTCGACAGAGGCTCGTCGAAGAGGAAGAGCTTCGGCTCGCGCACCAGCGCCCGGCCCATGGCGACGCGCTGGCGCTGGCCGCCGGACAGCTGCGAGGGACGGCGCTTCAGGAGATGCTCGATCTGCAGCATCTTCGCCACGCGCTTCGTCGCCTGCTCGCGCTCCGCCTTCGGCACGCCGCGCATCTCCATGCCGAAGGCGATGTTCCCGGCGACCGTCAGGTTCGGATAGAGCGCATAGCTCTGGAACACCATGGCGATGTCGCGCTTCGAGGGGTGCCGGTCGTTGATCCGCTCGCCCTCGAGATGAATCTCGCCCTCGGTGATCGTCTCGAGGCCGGCGATG
The DNA here is from genome assembly GCA_051960215.1 of Pararhizobium sp. Lineage (GTDB taxonomy): Bacteria > Pseudomonadota > Alphaproteobacteria > Rhizobiales > Rhizobiaceae > Pararhizobium_B. The sequence continues at coordinate 14,281 of JBQCEN010000285.1, read as the reverse complement.
GTGTTGAGCAGGGTCGACTTGCCGCAGCCGGACGGGCCGACGAGCACGAGGAAGCCGCCCTCGTCGAGCTCGATGTCGATGCCTTTCAGGATGTCGAGCGAGCCGAAGCGCTTCTTCAGGCCGGAGATCTTCAGGAACGCCATTGGCTTACCCCTTGACTGCGCCCGCCATCAGCCCGCGCAGGAAATAGCGGCCGGCGACGACGTAGACGATGAGCGTGGGAAGGGCGGCGATCATGGCGGCCGCCATGTCGACGTTGTACTCCTTCACGCCCGTTGACGTGTTGACGAGATTGTTCAGCGCCACGGTGATCGGCGCACCGTCGCCCGAGGTGAAGGAGGAGCCGAACAGGAAGTCGTTCCAGATGTTGGTGAACTGGAAGATGACGGTGACGACGATGATCGGCCCCGAGGTCGGCAGGATGATCCGCCGGAAGATCTGCCAGAAGCCGGCGCCGTCCATCTGCGCGGCGCGGATCAGCTCGTTCGGGAACGCCTCGTAATAGTTGCGGAAGAACAGTGTCGTGAAGCCGAGGCCGTAGACGACGTGGACCAGGATCAGGCCGGCGATCGAATTGCCGAGGCCGAGCAGGCCGAGGACGCGGGCAACCGGGATCAGCACCGACTGGAACGGGATGAAGCAGGCGAAGAGCATCAGCCCGAAGACGATCTTGTGGCCGGGAAAGCGCCACTTGGTCAGCACGTAGCCGTTGAGCGAGCCCAGGATCGTCGAGATCGCCACCGCCGGAACGACCATCAGGATCGAGTTGCGGAAATAGCCGTGGATGCCCTTGCATGTGAGGCCGATGCAGGCGCTGCCCCAGGCCTTGATCCAGGGCTCCAGCGTCCACACGACCGGCAGGTTCAGCATGTTGCCGCCACGGATCTCGTCGAGCGACTTGAAGGACGTGACGATCATCACATAGAGCGGCAGCAGGAAGAGGATGCCGAAGATGGCAAGCAGGCCGTAGACGACGGCCCGTCCGCCTGCCGAGCCGCCGACCGTGCCGGAGGCCGCCTCGCGCGCGCTCATCGCGACTTCTCCCTCAGTTCGGAATAGAGGTAGGGCACCATGATCGCGCAGATCGCCATCAGCATCATCACGGCGCTCGCCGCACCGACGTTCATCTCGTTGCGGGTGAAGGTGTAGGAATACATGAAGGTGGACGGCAGCTCCGTCGCGTTGCCCGGGCCGCCGCCGGTCAGCGCCACGACGAGATCGTAGGACTTGATCGTCATGTGGGCGAGCACGATGACGGCCGACAGGAAGACCGGGCGCAGCTGCGGGATGATGATCCGCCGGTAGATCGCGAAGCTCGAGGCGCCGTCGATCTGCGCGGCGCGGATCATCTCGTTGTCGATGCCGCGCAGGCCCGCGAGGAACATCGCCATGCAGAAACCCGAGGTCTGCCAGACGCCGGCGATGACGATCGTGTAGATCGCCATGTGGTTGTCGACGAGCCAGTCGAAGGAGAAGCTCGTCCAGCCCCAGGCGCGCATCGTCTTCTCGAGGCCGAGGTCGGGTGCGAGGAACCACTTCCAGGCCGTGCCCGTGACGATGAAGGAGATCGCCATCGGGTAGAGGTAGATCGGCCTCAGCACGCCCTCGCCGCGGATCTTCTGGTCGAGCAGGATCGCGAGCGTCAGGCCGAGCGCGATGCAGATCGCGATGTAGAGGACGCCGAAGATCACCAGGTTGTGGATCGCGACGTACCAGTTCGGCTGCGACCAGAGCCGGGAATAGGCATCGAAGCCCGCCCATTTGTAGACCGGCAGCATCCGCGACTTCGAGAAGGACAGATAGAGCGTCCAGAGGATGAAGCCGTAGACGAAGAGCAGGATGACGGCGAAGGACGGCGCCAGCACGAGCCGCGGCAACCAGTTCTGCAAGGCGCGGACCGACCGCTCGCGCCTCTGCTCGGGGGCTGCGATCGGAGCGACGTCGACTGTGGTCATGGCATGATCTCCCGGCGAAGGCGGGAGGCCGGGCGGCCTCCGACCTTACCATTTCCCCGCCGGCCGGGCCTCAAGGCCCCGGCAAGGCGGGTCGCGCGGCGGCCGGACGGACCGGCCGCCTGGCCATCACTTGGCGGCCATGAGCGCCGTCTGCAGCGCAGCCGGGGCGTCGGCGGGCTTCATCTGCCCGTGGAACACCTTGGTCACGACGTCGTAGTAGGCGTTCTTGATGCCGGCCGGCTGGCCGTAGCCCTGCGCGAGCGAGCCGAGGAGCGTACCATTGGCGTTCGCCTCCTTGACGTCGGCGATGCCCTTCTTGCCGCAGGCGTCGAAGTCGGTGTCCGGCACGTCCGTGCGGGCGGGAACCGATCCCTTGACGACGTTGAAGGACGACTGGAAGCTCGGGCTCTCGATCGCCGAGGCCATCGCGTCCTGCGCCGGACGGCGATCCTCGCCGACCTCGAACATCACGAACATGTCGGAGTTGAAGATGACGTCGCCCTGCGTGCCAGGGAAGCGGTAGCACATGAAGTCGGTGCCGGGCTTCTTGTCGGCGTTGTGGAACTCGCCCTTCGCCCAGTCGCCCATCACCTGCATCAGCGCGTCACCCTTGATGACCATGGCGGTCGCAAGGTTCCAGTCGCGGCCCGAATAGGCCTTGTCGGTGTAGGTGGAGAGCTTGGCGAGGTTCTCGAACGCCTTCTCCATCTCCTTCGACTTCAGCGCGTTCTCGTCGAGGTCGAGGAACGCCTTCTTGTAGAAGTCGAGGCCATTCGTAGAGATGACGACGGAATCGAAGAGCGTCGCCTCCTGCCAGGGCTGGCCACCCTGGGCGAGCGGCACCATGCCGGCCTGCTTCGCCTTGTCGAGGTCGGCGAAGAGCTCGTCCATGGACTTCGGCGCCTCCTTGATGCCGAGCTTGTCCATGTTGGCCTTGTTCACCCAGATCCAGTTGACGGAGTGGATGTTGACGGGGGCTGCGACCCAGTGGCCGTCATATTTGGCGAACTTCTGCAGGGCAGCGGGGATGACCTTGCCCCAGTTCTCCTTGTCGGCGACGCTGTCGAGGTTGGCGACGACGCCCTGTGCGGCCCAGTCCTGGATGTCGAAGCCGAGCATCTGCACGGCCGTCGGCACGTTGCCGGACGTCACCATGGCGCGGAGCGCGGTCATCGCCTGCGCGCCGCCGCCGCCGGCAATCGGCACGTCCTTCCAGGCGATGCCTTCCTTCTGCAGGTCCTGCTTGAGCACGTTGAGGGCCGCCGCCTCGCCGCCCGAGGTCCACCAGTGGACGACCCGCACCTCGCCCTTCGTGTCCTGGGCCATCGCGGCCGGCACCGCCATCAGCATGGCGAGCGCCGTCGTCATCATCAGTCTGCGCATTTGATCCTCCCGATCATTCGCTCCACACCCACGCCGAGCCGGCGTGCTTTCCCTTCCGCCGGTCGGCCGGCTGGAAGAATTCCTCCTCGACGACGCCTACGACCGCGGCATCCACCACGCGGTGCGCGGGCCGATATGCATCGTGAGCGTCTTCGTCTCCGTGTAGTCCTCGACGGCGTGGCGCCCGAGCTCGCGGCCGAGGCCCGACTGGCGATACCCGCCGAACGGCAATTCGCTGGCGCCGTCCATGAAGGTATTCATCCAGACCGTCCCCGCCCTCACCTTGCGTCCGACGTCGATGCACGTGTCGAAACTGCGACTCCATACCGCAGCCGAAAGACCGTAATCGACGGCATTGGCGATGCCAACAGCTTCTTCGAGCGTAGAAAAGGTGAGGACGGAAAGAACAGGCCCGAAGACCTCTTCGCGCGCCACGCGCATGTCCGGGCGAACGCCTGAAAGAACCGTCGGCTCCATGAATTGGCCGCCGCCGAGGTCGAGAACGTCTCCGCCGCGCGCGACGCCCGCGCCGGCCTCGACGGCGCCGCGGACATAGGTGCCGATCTTCTCCAGATGCTCCGGCGTGACGATCGCGCCGACCTGCGTTTCAGGATCGAGCGGATCGCCGACCTTCACCTTCGCCGTCAGCGCGACGATGCGGGCGACGACGTCGTCGGCGATGTCACGGTGAAGGATCAGCCGCGAGCCGGCATTGCAGCATTCGCCGGCGTTGAAGTTGGCGCCGAAGACGGCCGCATCGACGAAGGCGTCGAGATCGGCATCCGGGAAGACGATCTGCGGATTCTTGCCGCCGAGCTCCAGCGACACCTTCTTCAGGGTCTTCGCGGCGTTCGCCATCGTCAGCCGGCCGACCGCCGTCGAGCCGGTGAAGGACACCATGTCGACGTCGGCGTGGCTCGTCAGCGGCGCGCCCGCTTCGGGGCCGGTGCCGGTGACGATGTTGACGACCCCCGCCGGCAACCCCGCCTCGATCAGGATTTCGCCGAGGACGAGCGTCGAGCCGGAGGTGAGTTCGGAAGGCTTGACGACCGCGGTGCAGCCGGCGGCCAGCGCGAAGGGGAGCTTCTGCGAGACGATCAGGAACGGGAAGTTCCATGGCGTGATGATCGACACGACGCCGATCGGCTCGCGCAGGACGACGCCGAGCGTGCCATCGCCGAGGGTGTTGTAGCTCTCGCCGTGCAGGTCGCGGGCAAGCGCCGCGGCGTAGCGCCAGATGTCGGCGGCGCCGGCCATCTCGGCGCGGGCCTGCGTGATCGGCTTGCCGGACTCGATCGTGTCGAGGAATGCCAGCTCCTCGCGCCGCGCGTCGATCGCCTCGGCGGCGCGAAGCAGCAGGCGGGACCGCTCCGACGCCGTCATCCTCGGCCACGGGCCTTCGTCGAAGGCGCGGCGCGCCGCGGCGATCGCCCGTTCGGCATCGGCCGCGGAGGCGGCGGGATAGCGGCTGACGGCGATACCGTGGCCGGGCGAGAGGCGATCGATCGTGCGGCCGTCGGCGGCATCGGTCCATTGCCCGTCGACCAGCATGCGGAAGGTCCGGAGCTTCAGCTCCGGCCGCGCGGCGAGCTTGACGGAAACGGTCATCACCATTCTCCCCTGAACCGGGCGGGCCGCTTTTCGGCGAAGGCGGCGACGCCCTCGGCGAGGTCGCCGGTGCGTGCGGCGAGGATCGAGCCGAGCGCCTCGACGGCCTCGCCGGTGTCCTCGCCGTTCGCCGAGGCAATCATCAGCTTGCAGATTTCGAGCGCGGCGGGGCCGCGGGCGGCAACCCGCGCCGCGTAGTCCTTCGCCGCGGCAAGCGAGGCGCCGGTCTCGACGACCGCATCGACGAGACCGAGCGCCCGCGCCTCGTCCGCCGAAAAGATTTCGCCGCCGAGCACCATGCGGCGGACGGCCTGCGCGCCGAAGCGCCGGACGAGCCGCTGCGTGCCCGACCAGCCGGGGACCATGCCGAGGCCGGTCTCCGGCATCCCGATCTTCGCCTGCGCTTCGGCGATGCGGATGTCGGCGGCGGCGGCAAGCTCGAGCCCGCCGCCGAGCGCATGGCCGTTGATGGCGGCGATCACCGGCATGCGGAGCGTCGCCAGCCGGGCGAAGACCCGGTGGCCGTAGCGCACCCAGTCGTGGCCGAACGCGTTGGCCGTCATGGCGGCCCAGGCCTTGACGTCGCCACCGGCCGAAAAGGCCTTGCCTTCAGCCGTCAGCACGGCGGCGCGCACCTCCCGCGCCGTCTCGATCCGGTCGCAGGCTTCGGCGAGCGATCGGAGCATCTCGATATCGAAGGCGTTGAGCTTGTCCGGCCGGCGAACAGTCAGCACGGCGATCGCGCCCTCGAAGGCGACGGAAATGCGCGCGTCAGGCATGGCAGCGTCCCTTCGTCTTCAAGACAAGCCCGAAGGGTTGTTCCCGGAAGAGCGCGGCGTCCATCGTCTTCAGCCGGTCCGAGACGACCAGCGGGAATTCGCACTGGTCGAGGACGTGGGCCTTGAGGTCGATCCCCGGGGCGATCTCGGTGACCACGATGCCCTGCGGGGTCAGGCGCATGACGCAGCGCTCGGTGACATAGGTGATGTCCTGGCCCTGGGCGACGCCGCGCCGGCCGGAGAAGGACACGTGCTCGACCTCCTCGACCAGCTTCGCGACCTTGCCTTCCCTTTCGATGACGACCCCGCCGTCGGCGAGGGCGACCTTCGCGCCGGCATTGAACATTCCAGAGAACACGATCTTCCTCGCCCGCGCGGTGATGTCGACGAAGCCGCCGGCGCCGGCCGTCACATGCGGGCGCGCCGAAAGCCGCGAGACGTTGACGGAGCCGTCGCGGCCGATCTGCAGGAAGGAGAGCAGCGATGCGTCGAAGCCGCCGCCCTGGAAATAGGTGAACTGGTACGGCGAGGGCATGAAGGCGTCGGCATTGGACGCGCAGCCGAACTTGAAGTCGAGTAGCGGCACGCCGCCCACCGCGCCCTGCTCGATCACCCAGGTGACGGCGCCGTCCAGCCCTTCTTCTATCAGGATGCGCGGCACGTTGGCCGAGATGCCGAAGCCGAGGTTGACGGCCGATCCGGCCGCAAGCTCCATCGCCACACGCCGGGCGATCACCTTCTGGACGCTCATCTCCGGCGTGCTGAAGGAAGAGAGCGGCCGGAAGACCTCGCCCGAGATCGCGGGATCGTAAGCGGTCTGCGTCGTCTGGAGCTGCTCCGGCGCGACGACGACGTGGTCGATGAGGACGCCGGGGACGCGCACGTCCTGCGGCTTCAGCGATCCGTTTGCCACGACGCGCTTGACCTGCGCGATGACGATGCCACCGTTGTTGCGGGCCGCCAGCGCCTGGTCGAGGCCGCCGAGATAGGCGCCCTCGTGCTCGTAGGTCAGGTTGCCGCGCTCGTCGGCGCTCGTCGCCCGGATGATGGCGACGTCCGGCGCGATCGCCGGGAAGAACAGCCATTCCTCGCCGGCGAAGGTCTCGCGGCGCACGACCGGCTCCTTCGCCGCACGCGCGTTCATGGCGCAGCCCTCGCGAAGGGAATCGACGAAGGTGTCGAGGCCGACCTTGGTCAGCACGCCCGGACGCTTGGCCGCGGCCTCGCGGTGCATGTCGAAGAGGATGCCGGAGGGGATGTTGTAGGCGGCGACGCGGTTCTCGCCGATCATCGTCCAGATCGCCGGCGGCTCGGCCGAGGACGGGCCGGAGGGATAGGAGCCACAGAGGGTGCGACTGAGAAGGCCATCCTTCGCCAGATGGTCGATGCCCTTGACGCCGTACATGTCGCCGGCGGCGATCGGGTGCAGCGTCGTCAGGCCGCGCGGGTGCCCTTCCGCCTCGAAGCGCGCGCCGATCGCGGCAAGCACGGCATCGGGGCAGCCGAGGCCGCTCGACGAGGAGACGGAGACGACCATTCCGTCGCCAAGAAGGGCGGCGGCCTGCGCCGCGGTTACGACCTTGCTCACGCCTCGCCTCCAAGCTTCGGATCGATGGCGACAGCCTTTCCGGTCCGCGCCGACTCAAGGGCGGCCTCGGCGGTCGCCAGCGACCAGACGCCGTCCTCGCCGGTCGCGGCAGGGCTGCCCTCGCCGCGAAGCGCGGCATGGAAGGCGGCGAGCGCGCGGGCATAGAGCCCCTCGCGGTCGAAGCGCAAGTCCTCCTCGCCCCGCGCGGTCCGCAGATGGACGCCGCCGACCGGCTTCTGGGTCATCACGTCGCGCGCGACGAGCGAACCCTCGGTGCCGTGCACCTCGAAGCCGGTGCCTGCGTACTTCACCGTAAAGGCGTCATGCGTCTGCGCGATCAGGCCGGAGCCGAAGCGGAAGGCGGTCATGACGCCGTCCTCGAGCCCGGCCGAAGCCATGCCGGCCGACTGCGTCAGAGCGATCGCCTCCACCGGATCGTCGTCGAGCACGAAGCGGAGGGTGTCGGCATCGTGGACGGTGATGTCGAGAACGACGCCGCCGCCGGCTTCCGGCGCGCTGAGGCGCCAGCCCTGCAGGTGCTCCGGAAGGTAGACGGCATGGAAGACGCGCGCGGCAAGCGGCCGGCCGATGCGGCCTTCCTTGATCGCGGCGCGCATCGCGCGATGGGCGCCGGCGTTGCGCAGGTGATGGTTCGTCGCAAGCACCACGCCCGCCTCGCGCGCGGCGGCGACCATGCGGCGGGCGTCGGCGGAGGTAAGAGCCAGTGGCTTCTCGCAGAGAATGTGCTTGCCGGCGGAAGCCGCCGCCAGCGCCTGCTCCAGATGCAACTCGTTCGTCGTCGAGATGTAGACGGCGTCGATGCCGGCCGAGAGCAGCGCGTCGAGGCCCGTCACCGCCTTCGGGATGCCGAGCTCCGCAGCATAGGCCTTGCCGCGCTCCGCGCTCGCGCTCATCACCGCCACGACGTCGCCCTCGCCCCTGGCGCGGATCGCGTCGATCACATGTTCGCGCGCAATCGTGCTGGCGCCGATCAGCCCCCAACGCACCGTCATTGGATCGTCTCTCCCCTGGATTCGAAGGCGAAGCCGCTGCTGTCGCGAACGACGAGGTTGATCGCCCCGACATGATCTTCGGCGTCGGTCGTGCGGCCCTGCATCATTCTCAGCACCGCGTGTGCGGCGCGTTCACCGAGACCGATCGGGTCGACCGACACGCTCGTCAGCGACGGCACGTAGTGCTCCGCCTCGGCGACGTCGTCGAAGCCGACGACGGCGAAATCGCGGCCCGGCTCACGCCCACGCTGGCGCAGGCCGAGCATCGCCCCGAAGGCGACGGCGTCGTTAAAGCACATCGCCGCCGTCGGCGGCTCGGCGAGTCCCAGCGCCCGGTCCAGGCAGGCGAGGCCGCCCTTTCGGTTCGTGTCGCCGCGCAGGACCAGCGCCTCGTCGACCGCCAGCCCCTGCGCAGCGAGCGCATCGCGATAGCCCGAAAGCCGCTCCTCGGCGACGACGAGGTCGGGATAGCCGCCGAAGAAGGCGATGCGGCGATGCCCCTTGCCGATCAGATGGCTGGTGGCGATCGCGGCGCCGCGCCGGTTGTCGGGCGCCACCGCCGGCACGCGGGTGGCCGGGATCCGGCGCATCGCGAGCACGACCGGGATCCTCGCGGCGCGCGGTCGCTCGAAGGCGTCCGGCGGGGTGCCGCGCGCCGGCGAGACGATCAGGCCGGCGACGCCCTGCTCCATCAGCGACTTGATGACCTCTTCCTGGCGGATGGGGTTCTCGGCCGTGTGCGCGATGAAGGGGACCATCCCGGCACCTTGGAAGACGCGCTCGATGCCGATCGCGAGCTCGACGAAGAAGGGGTTCATCAGGTCGTTGATGACCATGCCGACGACGTTGGAATCGGCCTTGCGCAGGTTGGCGGCGCCGCGGTTGTAGACGTAGCCGACCTGTTCGATCGCGTCGCGCACGCGGCCCGCCGTCTCGGCACGGACGAGACCGCTGCCCTGCAGGACGAGCGACACCGTCGACTTCGACACGCCGGCGGCGCGCGCAATGTCGAGAATGGTCGCCTTGTCTCCTCCAGGCACGCCGGAACTCCTCGGTTGGCCCAATTTTTTGGACCGTTCTAATCGTCGGAGTAACCGGTGTCAAGCGGCAACAGCGCCGAATAGCCGTCGGAATGGGTGGCGAAGACACTCTGAAGCCGCGGTATTCCTGCATTCCCGGCGAAATCAGCGCCCGCTCGCCGTCCGCGTCGCCCCGCGCCGAGGCAGCAATCGTCTTGCATTTTTGGAACGATCCATGTATAGAGCAGCCATTAACGGAGGCTCGCATGTCGATCGTTCTTCCAGCCGGCGACGGCTCCACGGGCCGCTACCAGCTCGTCGGCACGCCGGTGTCACCGGCCGCCGACCCATCCTTCGACCGCATCGCCTACGCGGCGGCGCACGTCGTCGCCGACCCGCTCGCGATGAGCGAGCCGTGGCGCAGGCCGGCCGTCGACTGGGAGCGGACGCTCGCCTTCCGCCACCACCTCTGGCGGCTCGGATTCCGGATCGCGGAAGCGATGGACACCGCCCAGCGCGGCATGGGCTTCGACTGGGAGAACGCGCGCGAATTGATCCGCCGCAGCGTTGCGGAGGCGAAGACCGTTCCCGGCGCCGACCTCGCCAGCGGCGCGGGCACCGACCATCTCGACCCGCGTGCGGCGAAGAGCCTCGACGACGTGATCCGCGCCTACGAGGAGCAGTTCGCCTTCATCGAGGGCGTCGGCGGCCGCGCGATCATGATGGCGAGCCGCGCACTCGCCCGCGTCGCCAGGGGCCCAGACGACTATGCCCGCGTCTACGACAGGATCCTCGGGCAGGCGCGCGAAAAGGTCATCCTCCACTGGCTCGGCGCGATGTTCGATCCGGCGCTTGCCGGCTACTGGGGCTCCGCGGCGTTCGAGCCGGCCCTCGACACGGTCGTCGGCATCATCGAGCGCAACCGCGACAAGGTCGAAGGCATCAAGATCTCGCTGCTCGACGCCGACAAGGAGATCGCGCTGCGCGACCGCCTGCCGGAGGGCGTCCTGATGTTCACCGGCGACGACTTCAACTATCCCGACCTCATCGCCGGAGACGGCAGGCGGCACTCGCACGCGCTCCTCGGCATCTTCGATGCCATCGCGCCGGCGGCGAACGCGGCGCTCTCCTCGCTCGCGGCGGGAGATACCGCACGCTATCATGCCCTCATGGCGCCGACGGTACCGCTGTCGCGCAAGATCTTCGAGGCGCCGACGGAATTCTACAAGGCCGGCATCGTCTTCCTCGCCTGGCTGAACGGCCACCAGGACCACTTCGTCATGCTCGGCGGCATGCAGTCCGCCCGCGGCATCATGCACTATGCCGACATCTTCCGCCTTGCCGACCGCGCCGGCCTGCTTGCCGACCCGGACCTTGCGACGTATCGCATGAAGACACTCTGCATCCTCTCCGGCGTCTCCGCGTAAGCGTCATCGTGGTGCTTGACCTGCGGCCGGCTCGGGTCGATGAGACGTGTCGACGTCACGTCTTGGAGGGAGGCCGTCGGTGCCCCTGATCTCGCTCGGTACGGCCGCGCCCGCCATCGGCGCCGCCTTCGTCGCCTCGACGGTCGAGGTCGTCGAAGCCTTCACAATCATCCTTGCGGTCGGCACGCTGAGCGGCTGGCGGCCGGCCCTTTCCGGCACGTTCTCCGCGCTCGTCGTCCTTGCTGCGATCGTCGTCGGGCTCGGGCCGCTGCTCGACCGGGTGCCGCTCGAGAGCCTGCAGCTCTTCATCGGCGTCCTGCTGCTGCTCTTCGGCCTCGGCTGGCTGCGCAAGGCGATCCTGCGCGCCGGCGGCGTGCTGGCGCTCCATGACGAGGACGCGATCTTCGAGCGCGAGAAGCGCGATCTCGGCGAGGCGGCGGCACGGCACGAGCGGTCGATCGCCTGGATCGCGGGTATCGCCGCCTTCAAGGCGGTGCTCCTCGAAGGGCTCGAGGTGGTCTTCATCGTCAGCGCCGTCGGCGCCGGCCGCGGCCTCCTCTGGCCGGCGGCGATCGGCGCCTTCGCCGCCTGCCTTGTTGTGCTTGCGGTCGGGCTGGCGATCCACAAGCCGCTGGCGCGCGTCCCGGAGAACGCGCTGAAGTTCGTCGTCGGCATCATGCTCTCCTCATTCGGCGTGTTCTGGACCGGCGAAGGCCTCGGCATCCGCTGGCCCGGCAGCGATCTCGCGCTCGTCGCCTTCGTCCTGATCTTCCTCCTCGCCGGACTTTCGACCGCCGCCTTCCTCAGGCGCGCCAGGCCGGAGGTCGTGCGATGAGCATCATCCTCGACGTCGTCAGGGAACTCTTCGGCAGGTTCGTCGCCGACCTGCGGCTGACGGTCGGCGTGCTCGTGCTCGTCGGCGTCGTCGCCTGGCTCGCCGACGCTCTCGCCCTGCCCTCCGGCCTCTGCGGCGCGCTGCTCCTTCTCGGCAGCCTTGCGATCGTGCTCGAGGCGACACTGCGGCAGGCGCGGCTGACGCGGCGCAAGCCCCGCGAATAGCCCTTCAGGAATCGGGACCGCTTCCGGCGACGGCCGTCTTGAAGATCGCCGAGAAGCGCGGCTCGAACTGGCGGGAAATCGGCTCGGCCGCGGCGCCGATCGCGACGGCGAAGGGCCCGGCGGCACCGAGCTTCAGGCGCGGCAGCGTCCGGCCGGGCCGGTCGGCGACCGACGGCAGGAGGGGCATCATGCGCGCCGCCAGCTGTTCCATCCGCGCCGGCGGCGCCAGGCCGCCGAGGATGACCGTCTGCGGGTCGAAGAGCGACTCGATGATCTGGACGGAGCGGCGCAACTGCTTCGCCGAGATGTCGAGCCAGCCGAGCAGGCGCGGGTCGCCGGTCGCAAGGGCGGTCTCGATCTGCTCGAGCAGCAGTTCCGTGTCGTCGGCGAGGCCGATCGAGCGGGCGAGCGAGGCGAGCGAGGCGTCATGCTCGATCGGCGTCGGCTCCCGCGTCGGGACGACGTCGAGGCCGCCGAGGCCCGGCGCGCGCATCAGCATCTCGCCGAGCTCGCCGGCATTGCCGTGCGCGCCGTCGTAAAGGTCGCCGTTGATCATGATGCCGGCGCCGAGACCGTAGCCGAGGAAGATATAGACGAGGTCGGTGAGCCCGTGGGCGGCCCCGGTCAGCTTCTCGGCGACCGTGGCCGCCGTCGCGTCGTTGAGGATACGGACCGGAAGGTCCATCTGCGCCGCCACCGTCTCCAGCAGCGGATAGCTCTGCCATTTCGCCATCATCCACGGGTCCTCGCGGTCGCGCACGATGCCGAACGGGCCCGGCATGGCGATCCCGAGGCCGACCAGCCGGTCCTCCGCCTCCGGCGCGAGCGCGACCAGGTCGGCGCGCGTCTTCGCCAGCAGGCCGAGCACGGCGCCGATTCCCTCCTCCGGCTCGCGGCCCGGCAGCACCCAGCCCTCGCGCGTCAGCGGCTCGCCGAGGAGGTTGGTCGCGACGGCGCGGATATAATGGCGGTCGATGTGGAGGCCGATCGCGAAGGCCCCGTTGGCGACGAGCCCATAGGGTACCGCCGGCTGGCCGCGGCCGCTGCGCACCGGCGCGCCGGCGCTGACGAACCCGGTTTCGCAGAGTTCTGCGACGATGTTGGAGACCGTCTGCGGCGTCAGGTGCGTCGCCCGTGCCAGTTCGGCGCGCGAGAGCGCCCCGTTCAGCCGCAGCGTGTCGATGATGACGCGCCGGTTGTGGGCGCTGGCGCCGCCGAGATTGGCGCCGGTCGCCGAGACGATCCGCTGTCCGATCGTCATGCCGCCTCCTCTCGCCCGCCTTGACACCTTCCGGCTCCATCCATAACAATCGCACGATTAAGTCAAGCAAATTGACTTAATCGCTGCCGGCCGTCGAAGCGCTTCCTTGCGCCTGGCCCGCGGCGGCGGGTTCGCACCAAACTGGGAGAAGAGAAATGTCTTACTCGCTTCGCTCGTGGATGGGACTGGCCGCGTCCCTCCTCGGCCTTGCGGCGGTTGCGCCGGCGCACGCCGCCGACACGACGATCAACGCCTTGTTCATGTCACAGGCCGCCTACAGCGAGGCCGACGTCCGGGCCATGACGCAAGGTTTCGAGAAGGCCAATCCCGACATCAAGGTCCATCTGGAGTTCGTTCCCTACGAGGGCCTGCACGACAAGACCACCCTGGCGCAGGCCTCCGGCGGTTACGACGTCGTGCTCTTCGACGTCATCTGGCCGGCCGAGTACGCGACGAACAACGTGCACAAGGACGTCACCAGCCGGATCACGCCCGAGATGAAGCAGGGCATCCTGCCGGGTGCCTGGACGACCGTCGAGTACCAGGACAAGCGCTACGGACTGCCCTGGATCCTCGACACGAAGTACCTGTTCTACAACAAGGAGATGCTCTCCAAGGCCGGCATCTCGTCGCCGCCGAAGACCTGGGACGAGGTGCTCAAGGACGCCAAGATCATCAAGGACAAGGGCATCACCCAGTATCCGATCGCCTGGAGCTGGGCGCAGGCGGAGGCCGTGATCTGCGACTACGCGACCCTTGTCGATGCCTATGGCGGCAAGTTCCTGACGGCGGACGGCAAGCCGGCCTTCCAGACCGACGGCGGTCTCGACGCGCTGAAATACATGGTCAGCTCGATGAAGGACGGCCTGAGCAACCCGAACTCGAAGGAGTTCCTGGAAGAGGACGTCCGCCGCGTCTTCCAGAACGGCCAGGCCGCCTTCGCGCTCAACTGGACCTATATGTACAACCTCGCCAACGATCCCAAGCAGAGCAAGGTCGCGGGCCAGGTCGGCATCGAGCCGGGTCCGGGCGTCGAAGGCAAGACGAAGGTCTCGGCTGTCAACGGCTCGATGGGCCTCGGCATCACCTCCAACAGCAAGCATCCCGACGAGGCGTGGAAGTACATCACCTACATGACGTCCCAGCCGGTGCAGAACAAATACGCCAAGCTCAGCCTGCCGATCTGGAA
>JBQCEN010000284.1:0-8334 GCA_051960215.1 Pararhizobium sp. | reverse complement strand
CGCCAATGTCTGGTGGGGCATTCCCTTCTTCGCGATCACGCTGCTCGCCGCGCTGCAGTCGATCCCGCGCGACATCTACGAGGCGGCCGAGATCGACGGCGCCGGCACATGGCGCCGCTTCGTCGACATCACCATGCCCTTCCTCGCGCCGACGATCGCGATCACGGTCCTGCTCCGCACCGTCTGGATCGCCAACGCCGCCGACCTCATCGTCGCGATGACCGGCGGCGGGCCGGCCAACCAGACGCAGATCGTCGCGAGCTACATCTTCACGACCGCCTTCAGGGGCCTCGACTTCGGCTATGCCTCGGCGATCGCCGCGGTGCTCCTGATCCTGCTTCTCGCCTATGCCTTCGTGGTGATCGTGCTGCGCCAGGCCCTGCTCAAGGCCTATTGAGCGGAGGACGCCGACCATGACCGCCACGACACTCCGCCGCACCGGCTACTGGACGCTGCACTACGGGCTGATCGCGATCTATCTCGCCGTCGCGCTGTTCCCGCTCTTCTGGCTCCTCAAGGTCTCCGTCACGCCGACGAAGCTGCTTTACAGCGAAGGCATCCGGATGTGGCCGTCGCGCACGACCTTCGAGCACTATGCCTTCGTCCTGACGAACAGCGATTTCCCGCGCTTCTTCGAGAACAGCGTCATCGTCTCCGCCTCGACCGCCATCGTCGTGACGCTGGTCGCTTCGGGCGCGGGTTATGCGCTGTCGCGCCTCCGCTTCCGCGGCAAGTTCTGGATCATCGGGCTGATGCTCATCACCCAGATGTTCCCGCTGGTGATGCTGATCTCGCCGATCTTCCGCATCTTCTCACCGCTCGGCCTGACGAACAGCCTGCTCGGCCTCATCATCGTCTATTCAGCGTTCAACGTGCCCTTCGCCACCTTCCTGATGCAGTCCTTCTTCGACGGCATCCCGAAGGACCTGGAGGAGGCGGCGATGATCGACGGCGCGCGGCGCTTCACCGCCTTCCGCCAGATCATCCTGCCGCTGACGCTGCCCGGCATCGCCGCAACCCTCGGCTTCGTCTTCACCGCGGCCTGGAGCGAGCTCCTCTTCGCGCTGATGCTAATCTCGAAGACCGATGCATCGACCTTCCCGGTCGGCCTGCTCTCCTTCGTCTCGAAGTTCTCCGTCGACTTCGGGCAGATGACGGCGGCCGGCATCCTCGCACTCATTCCCGCCTGCATCTTCTTCTTCCTCATCCAGCGTTATCTGGTGAGGGGGTTGACCGCGGGCGCCGTCAAGGGCTGACAGCATGGCGACGATCGACATTCAGGGCGTACGCAAGAGCTTCGGCGCGCTTCCCGTCCTCCACGGCGTGGACCTCGCGATCCGCGACGGCGAGTTCATCGTCCTCGTCGGGCCCTCCGGCTGTGGGAAGTCGACGCTCCTGAGGCTGATCGCCGGGCTCGAGCAGATCAGCGGCGGCACGATCCGCATCGGCGACCGGTCGGTCGAAGACCTGCCGCCGCGCGACCGCGACATCGCCATGGTTTTCCAGTCCTACGCGCTCTACCCGCACATGACGGTCGAGCGGAACATGAACTACAGCCTGAAGCTCAGGCGCACCGCCGCCGAGAAGGCCGCCGCCGCCGTGCGCGCCGCTGCCGCCAAGCTCGGCATCGATCCGCTGCTCGACCGCAAGCCGCGCACGCTCTCTGGCGGCCAGCGCCAGCGCGTCGCCATGGGGCGGGCAATCGTGCGCACGCCGAAGGCTTTCCTCTTCGACGAGCCGCTGTCGAACCTCGACGCACGGCTTCGCGAGCAGATGCGCGTCGAGATCAAGAAGCTGCACCAGGACCTCGGCGCGACCTCGATCTACGTCACGCACGACCAGATCGAGGCGATGACGCTCGCCGACCGCATCGTCGCGATGAACGCCGGCGCAATCCAGCAGATCGGCAGCCCGCGCGATCTCTACGAACGGCCCGCGAACCTCTTCGTCGCCGGCTTCATCGGCTCGCCGGCGATGAACCTCATGCCGGCGCGGTATCGCCAGGAGGGTGAGGCGGCGTTCCTCACGATCGACGGCGAGCGGATTGCCGTCTCGCCGCGCGCCGGCCTTGCCGAGGGGGCCGAGGTGACTGCGGGTGCGCGGCCGGAGGACGTCGCCATCGATGTGGAACCGGGAGAAGGGGGCGTTACGGGAAGGGTCGAGCTTGTAGAGCCGATGGGGCTTGGCACCGTCGTGCATGTCTCGGCGCTGGGCACCGTCCTCAAGGCCTTCACGCTCGACCGCGCCGAGCATCCGGTCGGAAGCGCCATCGCCATCCGGCCGAGGCCGGAGAAGATCCATCTTTTTGAAGCGGCCTCGGGGGCGCGGATATAGCTGGCTTGAGAGGAAGGACGCGGCGCTCGTCGCCGCGTCCCGATGCGACGTCGATCAGTCGACGGCGTTCAGCGTCACCGACGTGCCGGTCGCCGCGACATTGAGCCCGAGCTGGCCCTGAAGGCTCACGGTCTGGAGCTGGATCGAGCCGGACGTGCCGCCGACGAGGACGTTCGCGCCAAGTCCGGCCAGCACCGTCGCCTCGGCGGAGGCGCCCTCGTAGAGCCCGGCGAGAGAGCCGTGGTGGTAGCCGGCCGTCGGGGCGAAGACGGCCCAGATCAGCTTGCCGCGCGTCGTGAAGCCGAGGTCGATGCCGAGCTTGCGGATCGTCCCGACATAGTGGTCGGTGCGCTCGTCGCCGACGGTCGAGTGGAAGACGCAGTCGAGTTCCTTCGCCGAGCCGATGACGTAGCCGACGCCGCCTCCGATCATGCAGTCGAGATAGCCGATCCGCACGCCGCCGCGCGCGCCCGACTGCTCGTAGACCTGCGGCGGCTGCTGGTAGACGAGATCGGCAGCGTTGACGGCGGTCGCACCCCCGAGAGCCGTGAACTCTGCTGCCAGGATGATCGCGGCAAGACTCTTCTTCATCGTTCTCTCCTTCATGGAAACGTCCCGGCTTGCACGCGGTGGCGCGCCCGCAGGATCTGCACCCATAACGGCCGGGGCGGCAAAACGATCCGCGCAGGAGAAAAGAGCATCATGCGGCAAAGCCTCACGCGACCCTCCGGCCGCGGAAGCCTCTGCCGAAAGCCGCTATGCGCCGGGGGTGAGGCGGCGGCCGCTTTCCGGATCGAAGAGATGGACGGCGGCAGGCGGGATGACGAACGAACGCTCCGAGCGGACGGCCACCGCAGCGCCTGGATCGGCCCGCGCGATGAAGCTCTGTGCGCCGAGCGAGGCGCCGACAAGCTTTTCGGGTCCTGTCAGTTCGACCGATGTGACCACGGCCGTGAGCGTCCCGGCAACATCCGCTCCCGCAAGCTGCATCGCCTCCGGCCGGACGCCCGCGACCACCGCCGCGCCGGCTTGCACGTTTTGGTAGGAAGGCGGAAGCGGGATGCTCTGGTCGGATCCCGAAAGCTTCACCGCGAGGCTGCCGTCGCCCGTCTCCACCGTTCCTTCAAGCATGTTCATCGGCGGTGAGCCGACGAAGCCGGCGACATAGAGGCTCGCCGGGCGGTTGTAGATGTCCTCCGGCGTGCCGAACTGCTCGACGCGGCCTTCGCGCATGACGGCGATGCGCGTCGCAAGCGTCATCGCCTCGATCTGGTCGTGCGTCACATAGACGATCGTCGTCCCGAGCACGCCGTGCAGGCGCCGCAGTTCCTCGCGCATCTCGGTCCTGAGCTTGGCGTCGAGGTTGGAAAGCGGCTCGTCGAACAGGAAGACGGCCGGGTCGCGCACCAGGGCGCGGCCGATCGCGACACGCTGGCGCTGGCCGCCGGAAAGCGCCGCCGGCCGCCGGTCGAGAAGGGCCTCGATCTGCAGCATCCTGGCCGCCTTCTGCACGGCCTCCATGCGCTCCCGCTTGCCGACGCCGCGCATCTCCAGCGCGAAGCCGATGTTCCGCGCGACGGAGAGGTTCGGGTAGAGCGCGTCGGACTGGAAGACCATCGCGATGTCGCGGTTCTGCGGATGGACGCCGATGACGGAGCGCTCGCCGATGCGGATGTCGCCGGACGTCGGCTCGATCAGCCCGGCGACGATGTTGAGCAAGGTCGACTTGCCGCAACCCGACGGGCCGAGGAGGACGAGGAATTCGCCGTGGTCGAGGGCGATGTCGATTCCCTTCAGGGCCTCGAAGTTCTCGAAGCGCTTGTGGATGTCGTCGATCGTCAGGCTGCTCATCGGCTGGTTCCTTCGAGGGGCAGGCCTTCGGCCGCCCGGTAGCGCCGCGGTTCGGTGGAGATCGCGGTGGAGGCCGCCTCCACGCCGAGCCGCAGCGCCTCGGCAACGGGACGGCCCTTCGCGATGCCGAGCAGGTAGCCGGCATTGAAGACGTCGCCCGCGCCGATCGTGTCGATCACCGTTACCGGCGCGGCCGCGGCGTGGGCGAGCACGCCTTCGGCGCCGAGGGCCGTGGCGCCGCGCGGCCCCTGCTTGACGACGACGATACCCTGTTCCGGCAGCAGCGGCACGAGCCGCATCGCCGCCTCGATCCCGTCGGTCTCACCGGCGAGCGCCGTCACCTCCGCCTCGTTCAGAAGCAGGTGGCGGCAGCGCGGCAACCATCCCCGCACCATCGCAACGGCCTCTCCCGTCCAGCCGCCGGGCGGCCATCCGGTGTCGATCGCGACGTCGATGCCGCGCGCCTCCGCCCAGTCGAAGAGCGGACCGTGCGCCGCCGCGAAGGCCGGCATGAGGAACGATCCGCAGAGGAGGAGCAGCCCGCCGCCGAGCCTGCCGGCGTCGAAGATCGAGACGATCTGGTCGAACGTCAGGTGGCCGAGATGGCCGCCGGTCGTGAAGAACGTCCGCTCGCCGTCGGGATGGGTGATGCCGACGGAGAGCGTCGTCGCCACCGGCGCCCGCGGCCACGGCGCCGCGCTTGCCGGGAATGCCGCCCGCAGGTAGTCGGCGAAGAGGTCGTCGCCGGTGTTCGCCGCCACCTGATGCGGCACGCCGAGCGCCTGCCATGCGAGCGCCACGTTGCCGGCAGCCCCGCCCGGACGGATCGCGTCCGTCTCGGCGAGGACCTCCGATCCGGGCATCGGCCACGGCTCGAAGGGCCCCATGATGAGGTCGACATTGACGTTGCCGGCCACCGCAAGCGGACGCATCCGGCTCACTCCGACCGCGTGATCTTGGTGCTGCGGCAGGGCGTGCCGACGTCGGCGACGCGTGCGGCGGCGAAGGCGAGCATGAAACGCTGCGCCAGCGGCAGCGCCGCGAGGATCGCCGTCATGCCGGACGCCTTCGGCAGCGCCACGGTGATGGCGCCGTCGATCGGCTCCGCTCCCGAACTGTCGAAGACGACGACCGGCGCACCGGCACCCTTTGCGAGCTCGACTGTCGCGCCGGTCAGCCCCGCGCCCGGCTCGTCGCTGCGGAAGAAGATCAGGCCGACTTCTGGCGAGAACATCTCCGGCGGCCCGTGGCGCAACTGCCCGCCCTCGAGCGCCAGCGCCGGAATGCGCGCGAGCTCCATGATGCCGAGCGCGATCGCCTCGGCGAGCCCCTGGAGCCGCCGGCCCGAAACGACGATCGAACGAACCTTGGCAAGGTCGGCCTGCACCTCCTGCGCCGCTTCTGCGGCGGGCGCCTTCAGCGCCGCGAGCGTCGGATCCGGATCGACGCCGAGGGCGGCAAGCACGGCGAGGTGAAGGCCGAGGCTGACGGTGATGCTGCGCGTCGCGGCGAAGGCTTTCTCGGCGCCGCCCGCGCCGACGAGCGAGGGCACGGCCCGCCCGAGCGTCGAGGCGGCGTCGAGCGTCAGCCCGAACATGTCGCGGCCGGTCTCGTTCTCGCGCAGCCAGCGGAGGATCTCGGCGCTCTCGCCCGACTGCGAGGTCAGGAGAACCGTCCGGCCTTCCGTGCCGAGCGGCGCCGCGAGCTGCTCCGACACCGGCACGGCGATCGCGTCGATGCCTTCGGCCCGATAAAGCGGCTCGACCGCCCGGCCGACAGCGTGCGATGCGCCCATCCCGAGCATCAGCAGGCGGCCGGTGCTGCGGATCGACCGCGCGACGTCGGCGGCCACGCCGGCCGCGTCCTTGAACGACCGGAGCGTGTCGTCCACCTGCCGCGCCATCTCGCCTTCGATCGCAACCAGCCCCGCCGGCTTCATGCGGCTATCGGTCATCCTTTCACTCCACCTTGGGTCAATCCGGAAATCAGCGCCCGCTGCATCACCAACCCGACGAGGACCGGCGGCAGCGCGGCGAGCACGCCAGCCGTCGCGATCATGCCGTAGTCGGCGACGCGTCCGCCCGTCAGGTCGGCGATCGCCACCGTTACCGTCTTCGCCCGCTCGTCCGATGTGAAAAGCAGCGCGTAGAAGAACTCGTCCCAGGCGAGCAGGAAGGCGAAGAGGGCCGTCGTCGCGACGATCGGAGCGGCGAGCGGCAGGACGATGATGCGGATCGTCTGGTCGAGCCGCGCGCCGTCCATCATCGCCGCGCTCTCGATCTCGCGCGGAATGGAATCGAAGCCCGATTTCAACAGCCAGGTCGTGAACGGCGCGAGGATGCTCATGTAGACGAGCGCCAGGCCATAGGTCGTGTTGAGCAGCCCGAGCCAGGCGAGGGTGCGGTAGAGCGGTACGGCGAGCGCCACCGGCGGCAGCATGTAGGTCGCGATCACGCCGTAGAGCGTCCAGCCCGTCTTGCGGTTGCGCGACACCGACCAGCCGGCGGGGATCGCGGCGATGAGCGCCAGCACCGTCGCCATCGCGGCGACGATGACGCTGTTTCGCAGCGCCGAGAGGAAGGCGGCGCCGAGGCTGTTCTGCGCGACGGAAAGGAGCTGGTCGTAGCGCGAGAAATTCACATGGCTCGGCCACCAGTGCAGCGGCCGCGCCGTCAGGTCCGGTAGCGACGAGATGCTCATGACGAAGAGCCAGGCGATCGGCGCGAGCACCACGACCGCGAGCAGCAGCGCGGCGACGTGGACGAGGACGGTGGCGAGCGGGCTTCTGTGTTCCATCGGCGTCAGGCCCTGACGGCGCTGCGCTGCATGAGCGCGATGTAGAAGGCGGCGAGCAGCGTGATGATCAGCGTCACGATCAGCGCGATCGAGGCGCCGGAGCCCGCGCGCTGGAACGAGAACGCTTCCTGGTAGACCAGGATCGACAGGCTGCGGGTTGTGTCGGCCGGCCCGCCGCGCGTCATGATCCAGATGATGTCGAACACCTTGAATGCCTCGATGGTCCTCAGCACCAGCGCCACCATCAGCGGCCCCGCAAGATAGGGCATCAGCACGAAGCGGAAGCGCGACCAGGCTCCTGCGCCGTCGACGACGGCGGCCGCCTTGATGTCGCGCGGCACGGCCTGCAGCGCCGCAAGCGCGATCAACGCGACGAGCGGGAAGTTCTTCCAGGCGTCGGCGAAGACCAGCGAGAAAAGCGCCGGCGTCGGCTCGCCGAGCCAGGAGCGGTAGGAATCGATCACGCCGACCTGCGTGAGCAGCGAGTTGAGGGCGCCGTATTCGGGGTTGTAGATCAGCCGCCAGAGCGTTCCGTTGACGATCGTCGGCAGCGCCCAGGGCAGGATCATCAGTGCGCGCAGCACCGTCCGTCCGTAGAACTGCTGGTCGAGGAGCAGTGCGGCGAGGACGCCGAGCACGATCTCGATCGCGACCGAGCAGAGAGCGAAGATCGCGGTGGTCTCGAGCGCATTGCGGAAGGGCGCGCCGGTCAGTGTCTTTTCATAATTGGCAAGGCCGACATAGTGGCCGGCGGTGCCGATCAGCCGCGCGTCGGTGAAGCTGAGGCCGATGGTGTCCGCGAGGGGCCAGCCGACGACGGCGATCATGACGATCAGCAGCGGCAGCATCAGGAGCCAGGCGCGGAGGGAGATCCAGCGGGCGTGCACGGTGTCTTGCGCTCCAACTTCGGCGCGATCATCGGATGAGGAGGGCAGGCGGCGTCCGACGCCGCCTGGAACAAGGCAACGGGACGGCCGCAGCGGCCGTCCCGCCTCTAGGCATCAGAGGCCGGAATTGTCGGCCGCGTCCTTCAGGGCATCCTCCGGGCTCTCGGAGCCGAGCAGCGCCTTCTGGATCGCAACCTGGAGCGCCGTCGAGAGCTCCTGGTAGTGCGGCGTCGTCGGCCGCGGGAACATCGCCGGCAGCGCCGTCTTCGCGGCGGCGACCAGCGCCTCCTGGCCCTTCGTCACCGCCGGGTCGTCATAGGACGATTTCCAGATCGGCAGGCTGAGCTTGGCGTATTTGTTCTGCACCGGCTGGGACGTCATGTAGGTGATGTACTTCCACGCCTCGTCGGGATGCTTGCTGTTGGAGGTGATGCCGAGGCCCATCGAGCCGTTGACAGCCGAGACC
>JBQCEN010000283.1:0-8836 GCA_051960215.1 Pararhizobium sp. | reverse complement strand
CGCACCCCCCTCTGCCCTGCCGGTCATCTCCCCCTCATGGGGGTAGATCGGAATGTGGCGGATGTCGCTGATAATCCCTGGACGCTGTACCTCTCTCCGTCGCGGCTTCGCCGCGACACCTCTCCCCGCTGTCGCGGGGCGAGGAAAGGGGCGGCGAGCGCGGCGTCCTTCCTCGCCCCCGACGAAGTTGGGGGAGAGGTGGCCCGAAGGGCCGGAGAGGCGGGCGGCGCCGACTCATTGCGAGCGCGTCGCCTCAGGCTCGGTCGGCAACGGAGGCGGCTTGCTTGGCATGACTGACCTGCGCCACAAGCCTGTCGACCAGCTCACCGACGCCGAGGCCGCCACCGAACTCGGGCTCCTCTCCGACGAGATCGCCGAGCATGACCGGCATTACCATCAGGAAGACCGGCCGCAGATTTCCGATGCGGCCTATGACGCGCTGAAGCAGCGGAATTTTGCGATCGAGGCGCGGTTTCCGGGGCTGAAGCGGCCGGATTCGCCCTCCGAACGCGTCGGCGCCGCGGTCTCGGAGAAATTCGAGAAGATCACGCATCGCGTGCCGATGCTCTCGCTCGACAACGCCTTTTCGGACCAGGACGTGCGGGATTTCGCCGAACGGGTGCGCCGCTTCCTGCGCATTCCGGCCGACGGCACGCTCGCCTTCACGGCGGAACCGAAGATCGACGGCCTGTCGATGTCGCTGCGCTACGAGCGCGGCGAGCTCGTCAGCGCCGCGACGCGGGGCGACGGCGCCGTCGGCGAGAATGTCACGGCCAACGCGCGCACGATCCGCGAAATCCCGAACCGCCTGCCGAAGGACGCCCCGGAGGTCTTCGAGGTGCGCGGCGAGGTCTACATGACCAAGGCCGCCTTCGCCGAGCTCAACGAGCGGCAGGCAGCAGGCGGCAGGCAGACCTACGTCAACCCGCGCAATACGGCGGCCGGGTCGCTGCGCCAGCTCGACCCTTCCGTGACGGCGGCGCGCCCGCTCAAGTTCTTCGCCTATGCCTGGGGCGAGGTCGTGCCGGGCCTGCCGGCCGATACGCAGCTCGGGATGCTGCAGAAGCTCAAGGACTACGGCTTCCCGACCAATCCGCTGACGCAATGCCTGACGACAGTCGAGGAGCTGATCGCGCATTATCACGTCATCGAGGAGGAGCGGGCGGAGCTCGCCTATGACATCGACGGCGTCGTCTACAAGGTCGATTCGCTGGAGCTCCAGCGCCGCCTCGGCTTCGTCTCGCGCTCGCCCCGCTGGGCGATCGCCCACAAGTTTCCGGCCGAGAAGGCGCTGACGGTGCTGAACGCGATCGACATCCAGGTCGGCCGCACCGGCGCGCTGACGCCGGTGGCGCGGCTGGAGCCGGTGACGGTCGGCGGCGTCGTCGTCACCAACGCGACGCTGCACAATGCCGAGGAGATCGAGCGGCTCGGCGTGAAGATCGGCGACACCGTGAAGATTCAGCGCGCCGGCGACGTCATCCCGCAGGTGCTCGGCGTCGAGAAGAGCCCGCCCGACGCCGTCGCCTTCGAATTTCCGACCGTCTGCCCCTGCCACCTGAAGACGCCGATCGTGCGCGAGGAGACGGCCGGCGGCGGGGAGGGGGTCGTGCGCAGGTGCTCGGGCGAATTCGCCTGTCCGTTCCAGCGCAAGGAGCACCTGAAGCATTTCGTCTCGCGCCGCGCCTTCGACATCGAGGGCCTCGGCGAAAAGCAGATCGAATTCTTCTTCGACGACCCCGACCTGCCGATCAAGGGGCCGGCCGACATCTTCACGCTGGCTCAGCGCGACGCCGCGAACGAGCTGAAGAAGCTCAGGAACAAGGAGGGCTATGGCGACGTCTCGGCGCAGAAGCTCTTCGACGCGATCGAGGCGCGCCGCTCGATCCCGCTCGAGCGGCTGATCTACGCGCTCGGCATCCGCCATGTCGGCGAGCGTACGGCGGTGACGCTGGCGCGCGCCTACGGCACCTGGGATGCCTTCCACGAAGCCGCACGCGAGGTCGCCGCCGGCGACGAAGCGGCGCGCGCGGAGATGGACGCGCTGGAGGATATCGGCCCCGCCGTCATCGACGCCGTCGCCCGCTTCTTCGCCGAAGCGCACAACCGCGCCATGGTCGAGGACCTCGTCGCCCAACTGACCATCGAGCCCGCCGAACAGACCGCCACCGACAGCCCCGTCGCCGGCAAGACCATCGTCTTCACCGGCTCACTCGAACGCATGACCCGCGACGAAGCCAAAGCCATGGCCGAACGGCTGGGGGCGAAAGTGGCGGGCTCGGTCTCGAAGAAGACCGACCTGCTGGTCGCCGGGCCAGGCGCGGGGTCGAAGCTGGCAAAGGCTCGGGACTTGGGGGTGGAGACGATGGACGAGGACGGGTGGTTCAGGCTGATCGGGGGGTGACGATTGTCGTTCTTCTCGAGAGGGTGACGGCAATTCCTTCCACATTGACGGCGAACGCCGGAATTGGGTGGAAAGCGGACTGGCAGCTTTTCACGACCTTCGACCTAGAGCGTTTCCAGGAAAAGTGGAAACCGGATTTTCCGTCGGGAAACGCGACAGACCAAAGACATAGATCGTTTTCGCAATTTCAACGAAACGCGGAAACGATCTAAAGCAGACTCACTGCTTCAACGATTGCCCGAAATGGCAGCGGCTTCTGTAGGCGCGGTACATCCACCAGTTCCGGCGGAATGACATCAGGATCGTACCCGGTGATAAAAACGAACGGGATGCCCTTGGCCCGGAGCAGGCGCGCAATTTCAAACTTGGGGCCACCACCACCCAGGTTGAGGTCAAGTACGGCGTGGGTGGGGTGCTCCGTTTCGAGCAGGTCGCGCGTGGCTTCTTCTCCCGGGCAGGGCCCCAACACCTCCGCACCGGCTCCGCGCAGGGCGGCGACGGTATCGGCGGCCATGTAGTAGTCGTCCTCAACGACAAGGACGGTTCGTCCGGTCAGGTCGGGTGCTCCGCTCATGTCGATGGTTCCTCCAAACGTCGTTGTCGGCATGGGAGCGTCGGTCTCGAGAATGCTCTCAGCGTTCTTGAGAGGGAACTCAATCCGGCAACTGGCGCCGCCTGAATCGATGATGACCTTGCCGGTGCCGCCCAGTTCGTAGGGAATGCGCGCCTCGATCAGTTCGCTGCCGAAGCCGCGACGCTTTGACGGCTTGCGCGGCGGCGCGCCCTTCTCCGCCCAATCGATGCCGAGCCATGGGTTGCCCCGTTTCTCAAATGGCGCCCAACTGACGGTGAGCCTGCCCTCGGGTGCCGAGAAGGCGCCGTATTTGAGCGCGTTGGTGGACAATTCGTGGAAAGCGAGTGTCAGCACCTCGACCGCCTTGGGCGACAGCATAATGTCCGGGCCTACCAGCTCGAACTGGTGGGGATGGTGGGCCTGCACCTGGACCTCGCTCTCGATGATGTTACGTAAGGACCCGCCCACATTGGCTTCACGTGTCAGGAGGGCCTGTACTCGGGCGAGCGCCAGCATGCGTCCTTCGAGCGTTCGCCGATAGTCCTCCGTGGACGCGGCGCCATCGGCGCTGCGATTGCCGATCGAGCGGATAATGCCCATGATGTTGCGTACGCGGTGCTGCAGTTCGTGGAGCAGTACGCCTTGGTGCTCTGTCAGCAGCTTTGTGTCTGTGACATCGTCGGCGATGCCGCCTACGCGTTCGACGTTTCCCTCGTGATCGTGTAGCGGGAAGTCGGTATTCTTTATCCAGCGGAAAGTGCCGTCACCTCGCTTGATGCGGAACTCATGCACCGCCGGCTCGCCATGACGCGCCTGCTCCATGTGCTGCAGTGCCGTTTCACGGTCTTCGGGCACGATCATCGCGGCCCACTGCTTGATGCCGCCCAGGAGTGCCTCAGGCTCCACGCCATAAATGGTCCGGATCGCGGGGCTAACGAACTCCATCTCCAGGGTCTCGGCGTCGCGTATCCAAAGTGCACCCGAGGACGCGTCGGCGAACTGCTGGAAACGCGCCTCGCTCTCACGAAGCGCAGCCTCGGCACGGGTGCGCTCCATCGCAGCCCAGGTGCGCTCGGCGACCTCCTCGGCCAGGGCGATCTCGCCCGGCGTCCAGCACCGGGATCGCGCCGAGACCGCTACGATGACCCAATGAGGGCTGTTCTCACCTTTTCGGAGAGTGGCGGCGATCAGGGCGCGAAAGCCAAGAGCATTCATGTTCGCCTTGTCGGTTTCAGACAGGCCTTCCGTCTCCGCCACGTCCTCGATTATCAGCGTCTGATCGAACACCCGCCGAAACGCCGCGGGGAAATCGGACAGCCGAATGGCGGCAGGCATCGCCGGGGTCCTGTCGTTGCCCACCTGATGGGTGATGTCGGCGCGATCATCGGCCAGCCGGTAAGAAGCGATGTAAGCGCGATCGAGCCCCAACTGCTCGGAAAACATGTGCAGCGCACGGTTCGCCACGGCATCCGCATCCGGCTCCGCGCGGAGAGCATCCGAGAGTTTCAGCAGGAACGCTTGGCGCCCCTCGCGCTCCTTGCGTTCCGTGATGTCGTTGAACACGCTCGCAATCTGACGACTACTACCATCGCCGATGCGTGTCAGATACGCGTCATACCAGTGCCCGCTATCCTCATGGAACTGCTCAAGGCGAATTGGCTCTCCGGTTCGTAAAATCGTCAGGAACGTTTCCAGCCAAGTGGGTTCGGCATTCGGAGTGTATTCGCTCCCAAGCATTCCGGAGGGATCGCGCAGTCCGCTCTGGCGGATGTATGCCTGGTTGGCCTCGAGATATCGCCAATCCACTGCCTCGCCATCGTTGTCGTAAAGGACCTCAAGGGTGACAAAGCCTTCGTCGATCGTCTCGAACAGCGTTCGATACCGGGCCTCAGACGCTTGCAAAGCCGCCTCGGCGCGCGCGCGCTCCACCGAGGCCCAGACACGCTCCGAGACTTCCGTCAGAAGAGCGACCTCGCTTTCGGTCCAATCATGTGGACGGTTGTCCTGCGCAACAAGGTAGGCGACGAAAACTCCATTCTTCATGACGGGAAGGGCGCATGACGACACGATGTCCACCTCCCGCCAGCTTTGGAGTTCGACGGGCGATGGCCGGGGATCGGTTGCGGCATCCGAGACGATAGCCGGGCGGCCAGCAGTCAGTTCCTGGGTCTGGAACGGCCCAAAATCATCCATTCGGTAGCGCCCAGCCGCTATCGAAGGCATGTCGTGGCGCGGCCAGTCGCGCGGGACGATCACCGTGACGTCCGGCTCATATCGTACTTCGCAGTATGTCACCCGGCCAACATCAAGGTGCTCGGCCGTTAGCCGACTTGCAACCTCCAGAGCCTCAACGGGATCGGCAAGGGGCCGCAAGGCGTCGCTCAGCTTCAGCAGGAACGCCTGCCGCTCTGAGACCGACGAGCTGGGATTCCGGTCGCTCATTCTTCCATAACGCTTCACAGCGCGGGAGAATGCAAGTCAGCGCGGGATTGAGATCAAATGCCCGCTTAAGGCCAAAAGCCGCCATCGCGAGATTAGGCGCAAACGTCCGCAATGCGGTCGAAAGCGGATCGGCCGATCTTTGATCATTCTCTCCGATGGGCGAGCGCCGAGGCTTTTCGCCGGCATACCAGACTGCCGATCTGAGGGACCGCTTTGTGTAGACATTCAGCCAAGGCTGCCTAGGGGAAGCGGACGGCGGACAAGGTACGTTTCCCGGCCGTCGCGCTGCCCAAAATCTCTCCACCGCCCGCTCGATCCATCAGCCCTCATCACCCTCCACCCCTCAGCCGTCTCCATTTGACCCGCCGCCACTCCCGCCCTATCAGAAGCGCGCTTCGGAGCGCTTCCATGATTTCTTCTTCACGACAGGGCTTTCTCGGCGGGGCGGTGCGGGCGGTGCCGATCGTGATTTCGACGGGGCCGTTTGCGGTTTTGTTCGGGGCGCTGGCGGTGAGCCATGGGATGACGCTCGGGGAGACGTTCGCGATGAGCGCGATCGTCTTTGCCGGGGCGAGCCAGATGGTCGGGATCGAGCTTTTCGGCAGCCATGTCGCGCCGTGGCTGATCGTCGTCTCGATCTTCGCGGTGAACTTCCGGCATGTGCTCTATTCGGCGGCGGTCGGGCGGAAGCTCGACCGGTTCTCCGGCCTGCAGAAGGCGGTCGGCTTCTTCTTTCTGACCGATCCGCAGTTTGCCGAGGCGGAGAGGCGGATCGGCTCCGGCCAGCCGGTCGGCTTTGCGTGGTATATGGGCGTGGCGCTGCCGATGTATGTCGCCTGGGTCGGGCTGACGATGGTCGGCGCGCTCTTCGGCGGGCTGCTCAGGCACCCCGAGGCCTGGGGCATCGATTTCCTGCTGCCGGTCTATTTCCTCGGCCTCGTCATGGATTTCCGCCACCGGCCGAACTGGCTGCCGGTCGTCGCGGCGAGCGCCGTCGGCTCGGTCGTCGCCTTCCGTCTCGTCGGCTCCCCCTGGCATGTGACGCTCGGCGCGCTCGCCGGCATCGCGGTCGCCGTGTTCCTGCCGTCGCAGCCGAGGCCGATCGAGGAAGAAGCGGCGGACGCGGCCGCGGAAGGCATGAGGGGCTGATCCGATGGGGCTGGACACGAATCTCTGGATCATCCTTGCCGCAGCGCTCGCCACCTATGCGACGCGCGTCGGCGGCCATCTGGCGCTGTCGCGCTTCCGCACGCTGCCGCCGCGGCTCGATGCGGCGCTGAATGCCGTGCCGGCGGCGGTGCTGACGACGCTGGTCGCGCCGGAGGTGGTAAGCCACGGGCCGGCCGAGGCGCTGGCGCTGGGCGTCGCCTTCCTCGCGGCGCTGCGCTTTCCCTTCCTGGTGATGTTCTTTGCCGGCTGGGTGGCGATCGTCGCGCTGCGCGGGGTCATGGGGTAGGCCGCGCGCCCTCACTCCGTCACCCCTGTGCTTGTCACAGGGGTCCATTCCTATCCGCTGTCGGCGTGGGGATGCCGTCGGGAGCGTCCCCGTGCGGACGGCGGAACGGTATGGATGCCTGTGACAAGCACAGGCATGACGGGAGCATAGGGGGGCGGGAGGATAAGGACGCGGGGAGGATAAGGGCGGCCGGAAGGATGGGGGCGCGGGAGAGTGCGTCGGGGAGTATAGGGCGCTGGACCTTATCAGGACGCTACCCGGGCCTTACACGATCCGGCCAAGCGGCTCCGTCGCCGCGGCCAGCCAGCGCTTCACCGGCTCCTCGTCGATCAGCGGCATCAGTTCCTCGCGCACGCGGGCGTGGTAGGCGTCGAGCCAGGCGGTCTCGTCGGGCGACAGGAGGGCCGGCAGGATCAGGCGGCGGTCGAGCGGGGCGAGCGTCAGCGTCTCGAAGCCGAGCATCGGCTTGTCGCCGCCTTCGATCGGGCGCGGTTCGTGGACGACGAGGAGGTTTTCGATACGGATGCCGAAGGCGCCGTCGCGGTAGTAGCCGGGCTCGTTGGAGAGGATCATGCCGGGCAGGAACTCCTGCATGCCGCGCCGCGAGATCGTCTGCGGCCCCTCGTGCACCGAGAGATAGGAGCCGACGCCGTGGCCGGTGCCGTGGGCGAAGTCTGAGCCCGCCTGCCAGAGAGCGGCGCGGGCGAAGGCGTCGATGTCGACGCCGCGCGTGCCTTCGGGAAAGCGCAAGGTGCTCATCGCGATCATGCCCTTGAGCACCAGCGTGAAGAAGCGCTTCGGCTCTCCGGCCGTCTCGCCGACCGCGACCGTGCGGGTGATGTCAGTCGTGCCGGCGGCATATTGCGCGCCGGAATCGACGAGGAAGAGCTCGCCGTTGCCGATGACGCGGTTCGTCGCCTCGTTGACGCGGTAGTGGATGATCGCGCCGTTCGGGCCGCTGCCGGCGATCGTGTCGAAGGCGATGTCGGCAAGCGGCATCTGCATGGCGCGGCCCGTCTCGGCGCGGCAGGCCTCGAGCTTGCGCACGGCGGCGATCTCGTCGACGCTGCCGGCGGGCTCGCCGTCGAGCCAGGCGAGGAAGCGGCTGACGGCGGCGCCGTCCTGGCGATGGACGGCGCGGGCGCCGGCGATCTCCGTCCTGTTCTTCACGGCGCGGGGCAGGCGCGCCGGGTCCGGCGCCTCGACCACGCTGCCCCCGGCCTTCTCCACGAGGCGCAGGATCGCCTCCGGCGTCAGCTGTGGGTCGAGGAGCAGCGTCCCGCCCTTCTCGCCGAGCTCAGTCAGGTGGCGGGAGAGCGTCTCCGGTGCCGCAAGGTCGGCGAGTTGCGTAAGATAGGCGCGTTCCTCGATGCCGAGCTTCGCCTCGTGGATGAAGAGGGTGGGGCGGCCGTCGGCCGGCAGGACGGCGCGCGCCAGCGGGTGCGGCGTGTGCGGCACGTCGGCGCCGCGGATGTTGAAGGTCCAGGCGACGGAGGAGGGGTCAGTAAGGAGGGCCGCATCCGCCTGCCGCCGCGCGATGCCGGCCTGCATCTCGGCGATCTTGTCGCGCGCGAGCCGGCCGGCGTGGGCTTGGCTCTGGATCGTCACGCGGCCGAGCGGCGGGGCGGGGCGGTCGCGCCAGACGGCGTCGATCGGGTTCCCGTCGAGGAGAACGAGGCTGCCGCCGATCGCCTTCAGCGCCTCGCGGAGCCGCCGCACGTCGCCGGGCACGTGGAGCCACGGATCGATGCCGAGCCGCACGCCGGCGGGTGCTTTCGCCTCGAGCCAGGCCGCCGGCGGCTCGTCGACGAGGTTGCCCGCTTCGAAGACCGCCGGATCGACCTGGGCCGCCAGTTGCGCCCTGTAGCGGCCGTCGACGAAGGCGACCGCACGGTCGCGCAGCACGAGGGCGACACCGGCCGAGCCGGTGAAGCCGGTGAGCCAGGAGAGGCGCTCGGCC
>JBQCEN010000282.1:0-4102 GCA_051960215.1 Pararhizobium sp. | reverse complement strand
AGACCATCGTCGGGCTGCCGAAGCCGGTGATCGCCGAGGTGGACGGGCTGGCGACTGCCGCCGGCTGCCAGCTCGTCGCAAGCTGCGATCTCGCGATCTGCACCGACACGGCGACCTTCTGCACGCCCGGCGTCAATATCGGCCTCTTCTGCTCGACGCCGATGGTCGCGCTGTCGCGCAATGTCGGCCGCAAGCAGGCGATGGAGATGCTGCTGACCGGCGAAACCATCGATGCGGCGACGGCGAAGGACTTCGGCCTCGTCAACCGCGTCGTGCCGCGGCAGTACCTGCGCCAGGTCGTCGACAAATATGCCGCGACCATTGCCGCGAAATCGGCGCTGACGCTGAAGATCGGCAAGGAAGCCTTCTACCGCCAGGCGGAGATAACGCTCGCCGACGCCTATGACTATACGGCCCGCGTCATGGTCGAGAACATGCTTGCCCGCGACGCGGAGGAGGGGATCGGCGCCTTCCTCGCCAAGCGTCCGCCGGAATGGCGGGACGAATAGCACCGAGCAGAAAGCCGGCTTCCACGGTTTCCTGAGATGCTCTCAGCGGTCCATGCCCATGAACTCGTTCGTCGGCCGCTTGCAGTGGTAGACCGGACACTGCGGCGTGTCGGACGTCGGAACGGCCACGCGGTCGGCATATTCGTAGGCGTCGCAGAAGCGGTCGTTCGCGACGTAGCGGTCGTAGAGCGGATTTCCGCGCGGCGAGCTGTAGTGCAGGATGACGGCGCCCTCGCGCGCGATCGACGCGTGGACGGCGTCGCAGGTCATGTTCTGCGACTGGTAGCGGCTGATGGCGTGCGCGCTCGCAGGCAGGAGCACCGCCGCCAGGGCAAGGGCAAGTGTCTTTTTCATCGCGAAGGTCTCCAACGGTTGCGCACGTCGTTCCGCCAGCCCTATGTGTAGCCGCCGGCCGCTTCCGCAAGATGCCGGCCGGCCCCGCCGGCTTGAAACCCGCCGGACGAAGCGCCGCAGCCGCCCAACCGGAGCGCCACGAGCCTCATGAATCACGACGACTATTCCAACGACTACATATCCGGCATCCTGAGAAGCGTGAAGACCGTCGCCGTGGTCGGCGCCTCGGCCAACGACGTGCGCCCGAGCTTCTTCGTCGTGAAATACCTGCTCGACAAGGGCTACCGCGTCATCCCCGTCAACCCGGGACAGGCCGGGAAGACGATCCTCGGCCAGAAGGTCGCCGCCCGGCTTTCCGAGATCGACGAGCCGGTCGACATGGTCGACATCTTTCGGGCTTCGGCCGCCGTGCCGCCCGTCGTGGACGAGGTGCTCGCGATGCGGCCGCTGCCGTCGGTCGTCTGGATGCAGCTCGGAATCCGCAACGACGAGGCGGCTGCCCGCGCCGAGGCGGCCGGCATCAAGGTCGTCATGAACCGCTGCCCAAAGATAGAATACGCCCGGCTTTCCGGCGAGATCGGCTGGAACGGCGTGAACAGCCGCGTCATCTCGGCGCGCAAGCCGCTGATGCGCTCCGGCTACCAGAGCTTCGGCATCCGCATGGGCAACGCTGCGAAAAAGGCGGAGCCGTCATCGGATTGAGCCGACGGCGTGGTTCTTGGAAGACGTCCCCCGTGCTCCTCCGTCACCTGTGCTTGTCACAGGAATGACGGAGTGAAGGGCAACTCTCAGAACTCCATAAAGTGCGGCATTGGCAGCCGATCCTGCATCGAGTTCGCAAGAGAGCCACGCGCCGTCCTCTCCTCCCGTCATTCCTGTGCTCGTCACAGGAATCCATTCCAATCCGTTCTCAGCTGTGGGATGCTCTCGATATTGTCCCTGAAGCGACAGCGGAACGGAATAGACCCCTGTGACAAGCACAGGGGTGACGGCTGAAATGTCGCCGTGCTCCGCTTATCGGCCAGGCAGTGAACGGCCAACGCCCCATCCACTGAAACGAGGTC
This sequence comes from Pararhizobium sp., assembly GCA_051960215.1. GTDB lineage: Bacteria > Pseudomonadota > Alphaproteobacteria > Rhizobiales > Rhizobiaceae > Pararhizobium_B. The sequence continues at coordinate 2,175 of JBQCEN010000282.1, read as the reverse complement.
CCTCCGCCCGCGCGCCTCCGACAAAAAATTCGCCTTTGCGCCCCGTGCGGCGATCTGGGATAAGCGCTGGGGCAGACGCGTTCGAAAGGGAGGACAGTCATGGCCAAGTGCGAACCCGGCTTCAGCACGCTTGCGATCCACGCCGGCGCCCAGCCCGATCCGGCGACCGGCGCGCGCGCCACGCCGATCTACCAGACGACGAGCTTCGTCTTCGAGGATGCCGACCACGCTGCCTCGCTCTTCGGCCTCAAGGCCTTCGGCAACATCTACACGCGCATCATGAACCCGACGCAGGCCGTGCTCGAGGAGCGCATGGCCGCCCTTGAAGGCGGCACGGCGGCGCTTGCCGTCGCCTCCGGCCATGCGGCGCAGCTCATCGTCTTCCACACGATCATGCGGCCCGGCGACAATTTCATCGCGGCGCGCAAGCTTTACGGCGGTTCGATCAACCAGTTCGGCCACTCCTTCAAGTCCTTCGACTGGCAGGTCCGCTGGGCCGATCCGGACGATCTTTCGAGCTTCGAGAGCCAGATCGACGAACGCACGCGGGCGATCTTCATCGAGAGCCTCGCCAATCCCGGCGGCACCTTCGTCGACGTCGCGGCGATCGCCGATGTCGCGCACCGCCACGGCCTGCCGCTCATCGTCGACAACACGATGGCGACGCCGTATCTGCTGCGACCGATCGAGCACGGCGCCGACGTCGTCGTCCACTCGCTGACGAAATTCATCGGCGGCCACGGCAACTCCATGGGCGGCGCCATCGTCGATGGCGGCACCTTCGACTGGGCGGCCTCCGGCAACTATCCGATGCTCTCCGAGCCGCGCCCCGAATATGGCGGCATGGTGCTGCAGGAGACCTTCGGTAATTTTGGCTTCGCGATCGCCTGCCGCGTCATCGGCCTGCGCGACTTCGGCCCGGCGATCTCGCCCTTCAACGCCTTCATGATCCTCACCGGCGTCGAGACGCTGCCGTTGAGGATGCAGCGCCATTGCGACAACGCGCTTGCCGTCGCGAAGTGGCTGAAGGCGCATGACAAGGTCGCCTGGGTGTCCTATCCCGGCCTCGAGGACGACGCGAATCATGCGCTGGCGCAGCGCTATTCGCCGAAGGGAGCGGGGGCGGTTTTCACCTTCGGCCTTGAGGGCGGCTACGAGACGGGCATCCGTTTCGTGGAGGGGCTGGAGATGTTCTCGCACCTGGCAAATAGCGGCGACACCCGTTCGCTCGTCATCCACCCGGCCTCCACGACCCATCGCCAGCTCTCGCCGGAGCAGCAGAAGGCGGCCGGCGCCGGGCCCGACGTCGTACGGCTTTCGATAGGCATCGAGGACGTGGCCGACATCATCGCCGACCTCGATCAGGCGCTGGCGAACGCCTGAGGCGGGCGCTTCGGCGGGCGGTCAGGTGACCAGGGCGGTGATGGAACCGGCGGTGCAGAGGATGCAGACGACGAGCAGGATGCCGTAGATCCGCGGCTTGTCGAACATGACGGGGAAGGCGGCGAACCAGGCGGAGACCGCGCCGGCGAGCGCGAACATGAATGTCGGCCTGTCGTGCCAGGCGATGCCGACACTCATCAGGCCGCCGAGGATCAGTCCCCCGAAGACGATCATCAGCATCACCGCGAAATGTTCTGAATTCATGTCATGAGCCTCTCGGTTCCGCCCCGTCCGGTCACGTCTATCGCAGAACGGCATCCTGGATAAGTGCGGGCACGGGAGATTTCCCCCGATCCCGTTCAAAATCAAGGCCATCCATGGCAGCGAAAACGCATCCGGTCCGGAGGGGCGCGGGAGGAGGGCGCGAAGACAATCCGTATCGATCGGAGCTCGGAGCTGGCCGCTCATGACATGGGGAGAATGACTGCGGTACGATCGATCTCGGTCCATTTGGACTCGATCATTTTCGTGAATGAGATCGGATAGCCGCGCGGGAAGACGTTCTTTCTGACAAAATCGCGGTCGAGATAGAGCCGGTTGATGGTGTTGTTGATCGTGGAATCGGCCAGGTTCTTGTCGAGATGGTCTATTCGTCCCGCCCAGCTGTTGAAGGCGACATTCATCATCAGGAAGGTCCAGTACATCCTTTTCGCTTCGGACTGAGATATCTTCCCGAGAGGATGCAGCTCGGCCTCGAACGACAGCAGTTCCTGGTCACCGAGGATGATCTGG